>DNAS01000152.1:4628-14359 GCA_003485185.1 Phycisphaerales bacterium
CCTGGCGCGGGTCAGCAGCCTGGCGGCACGGCTGGCGCGACCGGCATGCACAGCGGCGAGGCCGGGGGCGATCCGAACTCCGGCTCGGCCGGCGCTCGCGGGCCCGTGGAGGAAAATCCGCTGGACGCCCTGACGCCCGAGCAGAAGGCCAGGCTCCAGTCCGTCGGGCGGGCGATGGATGAGGCGCAGCAGGACCTTCGCGACGGGACGGTGGACCCCAAGCTGCTGAAGGACCTGGGCATGACGAACGAGGAGTTCCGCCAGTTCGTCAAGGAATACACGGACCGGTTCGGGCAGCTCGGTCCGCGCGGGGACACGACGGGCAAACCCGACCAGCTCGTCACCGGCGCGGTGGACCTGCCCGGCAGCGACGAACTCCAGCGCGGGCGCGGCACGGGCGGGAACGTCGCCGACGTCGAGGGCGGCGAGAAGCTCACGCCCGACCAGGTCCGCAAGCTGGCGCAGTCCAAGGCGGCGGAGGCGTCGCCGGAGTATCGCAAGCACGTCGAGGCGTACCTGCGGGCGATCAGCGAGGAAGCCCCCGCCACCTCCCAGCCGGGAAAGTAGCGCCGGAGAATCAGCGCCCCGCGCCGCCGTGCGCGCGCTCCCACGCCTGCTCTTCGTCGCCGAAGAGCTTCACGCGGCGCTTGGCGTATTCGCGCTCCGTCCAGAGCAGGGCGGGATGTTGCAGTCCCGTGAGCGTTTCGATCTGGCGCACGGCGGCCAGGCAGTCGTCGCGATCGCAGCCGTGGATCATCGTGTACAGGCTGTAGGGCCAGTCGGCGGCGCTGGGGCGGAGGTAGCAGTGGCTGACCGTCCGCACCTGGGCGGCCGCCAGGCCCGCGACGTCCGCGGCGCCCCCGTCCACCCGCCAGGCCGCCAGAAGGTTCTCGGCCGCCCCGGCGGCGCGGTGGTGCAGCACGGCCGCGTAACGCCGCATCCATCCCGCCGCGAGGAAATCCGCCGCGTGCACCAGGAGCATGTCCGCGTCGAGCCCCGTCTGCGCTGCCGGCGCGGTGAACGCATCACTCACTGCCGGCAGGTCCTCCTGAAGCGCGCGGATGGCGCGGCGCTGCTCGTCGTTCGGCGAGACGGGCTTGCCCGCGGGGGGGGGCGCGGCCTCCGAGGGGTCCTCATCGGACTCGTCGCCGAACCGCACGCGCAGCTTGTAGCGGCGCAGCGTCGGCAGCAGGAGTTGTCGTTTCGCCCCGCAGACGCGGGCGAGGAGTTCGGCCGTCGCGTCCAGGCCCAGCCGGCTGGCGGGCGAGACCGCCAGCGTGTACCAGAGGTTCAGCGCCCCCTCGCGCCCGTAGCAGTGCGAGACGCCCGGATGGCCCGCGACGATCCGGCCCGCGCGGTCCAGCGCGTCGGGGGGCGTTTCCATCGCCGCAAGCGTCTGGGCGTAGCCCAGCGCGGGGCAGTCGAAGACGCCGGAGATTTCACGGATGCGTCCCGTGCGGCGGAGGGCCTCGACGCGCGCCAGGACCGTCGCTTCCTCGGCGCCCAGCGCGTCGGCCAGCTGCGCGAACGGATGGCGGACCAGCGGGATGCCCCGCTGCATCTCCGACAGGAGCCTGCGGTCGAATTCTTCGCCGGAGACGGTCATGGCTGCGATTCCCGCGCGGGGCGATCATCGCTCCCACGATGGCTCGTCGCGCCGCAGCGCCAATGGCGGCAGGAGGATTTCCAGCATCACGATCGCCTCGCGCGCCGCGGCGGGGTCGGACAGGTCGGGCGCCGCGCCGGCGAATTCGGCGCCTTCGCCCGCGCCCGCGGCCGGCGCGACGTGCACGAGCCGCCGCGCGATCTCCGCCGAGTCCGCCTCGGGCGGCTTGTGCGCCGCCAGGCGCCGCCGGCGCAGCTGTTCCTCGCGCTGTCGGCGCGCCGCCTCGCGATGGAGTTCCGCGGCCACCCCGCCCGCCAGCGCTTGCGGGGCTGCCTGCGGGGCCGCTGCCGGCGCGGGCATGCGCTGTGGCGGAACGGGCGCGCGGCGCTGCGGAAGGGGCGGCGTCGGCTGGGCGCGACGCAACCGCCCCGGGCGCGCCGGTTCCAGCGAGACCGGCTGGGGCGATTCCTCGTCGCGGCGCTGCTGCGCTTGCTCCTCGGCGCGTTTCTTGAGCCACTTGCCCAGTTGCCCCAGCGCGCTGAGCAGCAGCACCGCGCCGACAATCAGCAGTTCGGTCCAGCCGGCCTCGCCGCGGGCCAGGATGTGCAGGCCTTCGGTCATGACGAGTGCTTGTCGCCTTCCTGCTTATGGCCGGGTCCGCCGGCGATGTTCCCGCGCATCTGCGTGTCGGCCTGGATGTTCTTCATGCGGTAGTAGTCCATGATGCCCAGGTTTCCGCTGCGGAACGCCTCGGCCATCGCCTTGGGGATTTCCGCCTCGGCCAGCACCACCTGGGCGCGGTTTTCCTGGGTCAGCGCCTTCATTTCCTGCTCGCGGGCCATCGCCATCGCGCGGCGCTTTTCCGCCTCGGCCTGGAAGCGGCGCTTGTCCGCCTCGGCCTGGTCGGCCTGGAGCTTCGCGCCGACGTTCTCGCCCACGTCCACGTCGGCGATGTCGATCGAGAGGATCTCGAACGCGGTGCCCGCGTCCAGGCCCTTCTCCAGCACCTTCTTGCTGATCAGGTCGGGGTTCTCCAGCACCTGCTTGTAGCTGTCGGACGAGCCGATGGTCGTGACGATGCCCTCGCCCACGCGGGCGATGATGGTCTCCTCGGTCGCCCCGCCGACGAGTCGGTCGATGTTCGCCCGCACGGTCACGCGGGCCTTCGCCTTGACCTGGATTCCGTCCTTGGCGACCGCGTCGATGGTGGTCTTTCCGCTGACGGGGTTGGGGCAGTCGATGACCTTCGGGTTCACCGAGGTCTGCACCGCGTCGAGGATGTCGCGCCCCGCCAGGTCGATCGCCGTGCCCACCTTCCACGTCAGGTCGATGTTCGCGCGATTGGCGGCGATCAGCGCCCGCACGACGTTCACCGGTCTGCCGCCCGCGAGGTAGTGGCTTTCCAGCTGCTCGGTCGAAAGCTCCAGCCCCGCGCGCACCGCCTGGATGCGCGACAGCACGATCACGTGCGGGTTAACCTTCCGCAGGCGCATGCCGATCAGGTCGCGGATGCCCACCCCCGCGTGCGCCGCCAGCGCCTGGAGCCACAGCCCGAACAGCGGCATGAACAGTGCCAGAAAGACGATCACCACCACGCCCGCCAGGGCGATCAGCACCCACCATTCCCCGCTGACTGCCGCCAGAATGCTCGTTGCCATGTCGCATGTCCTTTCCCGGATTGCCCGGAAGAAGAATCGGAACAAAAACTTTTACCGCAGAGGCCACAGAGAACGCAGAGGGAGAAAATCATTTTCTCCATCCATCCTTGCGAACCTCGCACGTTCCACCAGTCAACCAGTCAACCGGTTAACCAATCACGTCAATTGTCGCATCGCCGGACGATGACGTCGGAGCCGCGGGCGCGGACGACGCGGACCGTCTGGCCCTTGTCGATCATTCCGCTCTCTGCCGCGGCGATCACCCGCCGCCCGTCAATGTGGATGGCGCCGACAGGGTGCAGGTCGGTCTCTGCCGTGGCGGTCCGTCCGACCAGCGCCGCCAGGGCAGCTGATTCGGGCGCAGCCTCCCCGCCCGCCGGTTCGGACGACCGCAGGAACAGTCCGCGCCCCGCCTTGGATCGCGGCAGGCGGCGCACCAGCACCACCAGGTACAGCGGCACGCCCACCGCGTAGGCGATCAGGACGATCGCGCCCGCCGCCGGCGAGAGCGAGAACGCCAGCCAGACGCCCGCGACCAGCGCCGCGATCGCCATGGCCGCCAGCACGCCGAAGGTGGGCGTGAGAATCTCCAGCGCCAGAAGCACCAGTCCCGCCACCGTCAGCGCCACGATCATTCCGACCGTTCCTGCCATGCGCGGTCACCCCTGTGCCTTTTCGACCACGACGCGGTTTCCGTCGCGGCGCAGGACGCACACGCGCGTGCCCGGCGCGAGCGTGCCGCCCTCGCAGACGACGTCCATCAGGTCGTTTCCGAATCGCGCCTTTCCGACCGGCCGGCAGAGGCTCTCGACGACGCCCGCGTCGCCCGGGCGGAGGCGCTTCATGGGCGATTGATCGCTGACGGGGGCGTCGTCGGCTGCCTCGGCCGGCGCGAGCACCAGGCGGTTGGCGCCGGGAATTTTCGGCAGGTATTTGGACGCAACGGCGATGGCCGCCCCCGCCGCCACCACCGCGCACGCCAGCCAGAGCAGCCCCGTCTGGAACAGCTCCCACGCCAGCTCCGTCCGCGGCAGCGGCCACTCTCCCGGCGCGTTGGGAATCAGCATTCCCAGCAGGCCCACCACGCAGCAGAGGATCCCCGCGATCCCCGCGACCCCGAAGCCCGGAATCACGAACACCTCCAGCGCGATCAGAACCAGCCCGACGACGAACAGGGCGATCTCCCACCAGTTGGCCAGCCCGATGAGGTACTGGCTGCCGAACAGGATGGCGAAGCACACGATGCCCAGGATCCCCGGCACGCCAAACCCGGGCGTCTGGAGTTCGACGTAGATGCCCAGGATGCCGAGCATCAGCAGCAGGCCCGCGACGGCAGGGGAGGTCAGGAACGCCACGAGCTTCTCCGACCAGGTGTCGCTCAGCACCGTCGCCGGCGCGTCGAGGCGGTAATATTCTTCCAGGTCCGCCATCGACGGCGCGACGTGACGGCAGAAGCCCAGGAAGACCGCTTCGTCGGCCGTCATGGAGATCAGCTCCATCGGGCCGTCGATGAGACGCACGAACTGCCAGGGCGACGACGCAGGCGCGGTCGTCGGCGACGCCCCGGACGGTGCGCCGTGGACCTGCGGCGCCCACTCGGCCGGCTCGACGAACCGCAACTCGCCCGTCTGCTCATTGCGCACCAGCCAGACCACCATGTCGATGGTGACCATCGCCTCGCACAGCAGCGGGTCGTACCCGCGGTGGCTCGCCAGCGTGCGCATGCCGGTGCGGTCGGCGGACTCGAACTTGCCGCGCTCCTTCTCGGGAATCTCGACGATGCCGCCGGGCCCGACCAGGATGGGCATGGCCGCCCCCATCTTGCCGGTGGGGCACAGGACGATCTCGTTGCATGCCAGCGCGATCACCGCGCCGGCGCTGAACGCCTGCGGGTTGACGTAGGCGACGGTGTAGGCGTCGCGCAGGTCGTCGAGGATCAGGCGGACCAGTTCGTTCATCGCCGCCACGCTCCCGCCGGGCGTGTCCAGGTCGAAGATGACCAGTTGCACGCCCTTTCCGCGGCACTGGGCGGCCTTGCGCCGGACGACCTCCAGCAGCGTGTCGTCGATTTTGCCGTGGATGGGGATGACGAACGCGCGGGAGACCTTCTCGGGCAGCTGGGGCGCGAGCGTGCGGGCTTGCAGCGGCGCGAACCACCCGTCGTCGGTCACGCGGGCGCCGGCGGGCGGGGCAGGCTGCGTGGTTGGCGCATCGTCCGCCTGCGCGAGCCCCGACAGCGCGCCCAGCAGCGCGCCGCAAGCGAGCAGCTGGCAGCACATTGATCTGTCCCCGTTCCGTGACATTGTCGCCTTGATTCTACCCGCCCCGGGCGCGTCAGACAATCCGCGCCGTCATTTCACTTCCGCGAGCTTCACGGGGCGTTTTTGGGCGGCGGAGATCATCGCCGCCTCCAGCACCCGCTGGGTCTCGTAGGCGTCGGCGAAATTCGGCAGCGGGACGACGGGCTTTTTGTCGCCCAGGACCTGGAGGATGTCGTACGCCTGGTTCGTGAAGGCATGCTCGTATCCGATGACATGCGCGTCGGGCCACCACGCCTCGGCGTAGGGGTGGCATCCGCCGTGCGTGCACATGATGGTGGTCCATCCCTGGACGGCGCGGTCGGCCGTCGCGTCGTAGTACTCCAGCTCGTTCATCCGCTCGAACTTGAACCGGACGGCGCCTTTCGTGCCGTGGATCTCGAAGCCGTGGTAGTTCTGGTACCCGGTGGCCATGCGCGTCGCCTCGAAGCTCGCCACCGCGCCGCCGCTGAAGCGGGCGAGGAACAGCACCGCGTCGTCGACGGTGACCTTGCCCTTTCGGGCGCCCTTCTTCATGCCCAGCGACAGCCCGCCGGTGGTGTCGCCGGTCAGGATCGCCCGCTCCTTGATGAACGTCTCGGCGATCGCGCCGGCGATCTCGGTGATCTCCTCGCCGGTGACGAAACGGCACATGTCGATGATGTGGGCGTTCAGATCGCCGTGCGAACCGCTGCCCGCCAGCTTGCGGTCGAACCGCCAGGCGAGGGGGATTTCCGGTTTGGCCCAGTCCTGGAGATAGACCGCGCGGACGTGGTAGATCCGCCCGATCCTGCCCGCGCGGACGAGCTGGTGCGCCGTCGCCACCGCCGGGCAGCGCCGGTAGTTGTACCACACGAACGTCTTGGCCTTGGCCTTGCGGGCCAGCGCCACCAGCTCGCGCGCCTGGTCCAGCTTGGTGGCCAGGGGCTTCTCGCAGGCGATGTTCTTGCCCGCCGCGAGGGCGTCGGTGACCATGGCGTAGTGCATGGCTGTCGGGGTGCAGAGGTCCACCAGGTCGATCTCGTCGGAGCGGAGGACCGCCCGCAGGTTCGTCGAGCAGTTCCGCCAGCCCCAGCGGGCGGCGAAGTCCTCAAGGCTGGCGCGGTTGCGCCCGCAGGCGGTGTGCATCACCGCCGTAGCGGCGGGGCGGAAGAACCGGTTGACCTGCGTCCACGCGTTGGAGTGCGCCCGCCCCATGAATCCCTGACCGATCAGTGCGACGTTCACCGTCTTGCGCGCCATGTGCGGCTCCTTGTCTGCATGTCCGTGAATTGCCCGTGGAGGGGTGCGACGGTCCGCCAATATAAAACGCGCCCTGTGCGGGTGCAAGCGCGGCGGGTTTGCTATCCGGGCTCGGCGACGGGTTTCGTCGCCGGCGCGGGCGGGGCGTCGGCGGGGGCGGCCTTGGCGTGCTCGCGCTCCAGCAGGTCGTTGACGGTGGGCTTGTCGAGCGTCTCGCCTTCGCAGATGCGCCGCACGTCGTCGGCGCTGAGCGTCTCGTACTTCAGCAGCGCCGCGGCCAGGCGCTGGAGCTCCTGGCGGTGGGTCTCCAGCTGGGTGCGGGTGGCGTGGTAGGCCTCGTCGATCAGGGCGCGGACTTCCGCGTCGATGACCTCGGCCGTGCGATCGGAATATTCCTTGGCGCCCAGGTCGGGGAACATGGGCCGGTGGTCGTCGGCGCTGTATCGGACGAATCCGAGCTTGTCGCTCATGCCCCAGTCGAGGACCATCCTGCGGGCCAGCGCGGTGGCGTGGGCGATGTCGCTGGCGGCGCCGCTGGAGATGTCTCCGGAGAACAGTTCCTCGGCCACCCGCCCGCCGAGGACGACCTGGAGGGTCGCCTTGCAGTATCGGCGGGTGTAGAGGTAGCGGTCCTTTTCGGGCAGGCTGAAGGTCGCGCCGCCCATCTCCCCGCGCGGGATGATGGAGACCTTGTGGAGGGGGTCGGCGTCCTCGCTGTGGTGCTGGACGAGGGCGTGCCCGGCCTCGTGCCAGGCGGTGATTTCCTTTTCCTTCTCGTCGATGACGCGGCTTTTGCGGGCGCGTCCCCATCGGACCTTGTCACGGGCCTCCTCCATGTCGGCCTGCTCGACGTATTCCTTTTCGGCCATGGTGGCGGCGATGGCGGCCTCGTTGACCAGGGCGGCCAGGTCGGCCCCGCTGAACATGGGCGTGCCTCGCGCCAGTCGGTTGAGGTCGACGTCCGGGCCGCACTTGACCTTGTCGGCGTAGATGCGGAGGATCTGCACGCGCCCCTTGAGGTCAGGCAGGGGGACGTTGATCTGGCGGTCGAATCGCCCGGGGCGCGTCAGGGCGGGGTCCAGCACGTCCATGCGGTTGGTCGCGGCGATGACGATGACCTGGTCCGACGAGTCGAACCCGTCCATCTCCACGAGGATCGCGTTGAGGGTCTGCTCGCGCTCGTCGTGCCCTCCGCCGTTGAACCCCATGCCGCGTTTCCGCCCGACGGCGTCGATCTCGTCCAGGAAGATGATGCACGGGGAGGAGTCCTTGGCCTGCTTGAACAGGTCGCGCACGCGCGACGCGCCCACGCCCACGAACATCTCCACGAAGTCGCTTCCGGAGATGGAGAAGAACGGGACTTCCGCCTCGCCGGCGATGGCCTTAGCCAGCAGCGTCTTTCCGCAACCGGGCTCGCCCACCAGCAGCACGCCGCGCGGAATCCGCCCGCCCAGGCGCGTGAACTTGCGCGGGTTCTTGAGGAACTCGATGATCTCGGTGACCTCTTCCTTGGCTTCGTCGATGCCGGCGACGTCCTGGAAGGTGACCTTGGACTGCTCCTTGTTGGCCAGGCGGTGTCGCGACCGCCCGAAGCTTCCGAGGAATCCCGCGCCGCCCCCGCCCGCGCCCATCCGCCGGAACACCAGGAACCAGATCAGCAGGAACACGCCCGCCAGCACCACCAGTTGCATCAGGGCCGGGCCCCACCACGAACCGGTCTCGTAGTGGACCTTGACGGGCTTTCCGTCGTAGAGGGAGGTCTTGTCGGCCGACGCCTGGAGCGCCTTCTGGAGCCGCTCGTCGAAGTCCTTCGCCGCCTGCCAGTTGTAGACGACGTAGAACTTGCGCGACTGGGCGGCGGGCAGGCCCGGCGTCTTGGGCGCCAGCTCGCCCTCGATGCGGTTTTCCTTGATCACGAGCTTGCCGCTGACCTGTCCGCTCTCGACGTAGGTCCAGAACTCGTTGGAGGAAATCTCGCGCCGGTCCTCGAGCGTGTCGCTGAGGAAGGTGAACAGCAGCAGGCCCAGTCCGAGGATGACCACCCACGCCATGAGCGACCGGCCCAGGCGGTTGGGCGGAATCGGCGGAATCGGTCCGCGGCCTTTCTCGGGCATCCGGTTGGGGTTCTGGTTCTCCATGCGTCGCGTCGCGGCTCCTCGGGGCGCGCCCCGATCCATTTCATCTTATCGCGCAGGGGCCCCAAAGGGCAAATCGGATTGCCGGCGCCGCCCGCATTTTCCCCCTTCCGTCGCCGGCGGGCAGGAAACTCACCAGTCGGTTTCCATCTGCTCCACGATCCGCACGGCGGCGCGGTTGATGACGTCCTCGCTGCCCTGGGCGAAATCCTCGCTCAGCGGCGCGGAAGGCACGTAGGTTCCGGAAACCTTCAGGTTCCGGACGTCCCGGAGATCCTTTCCGTTCCGCAGGTCGGTCCAGCGGAGCGAAAGGACGAAAGTGATCTCCATCTCGCGGGCCAGGCCGGTGTCCGGGTTGAAGCTCAGCACCCGCTGCTCCACCTCGTCGATCGTGCCGGTCAGCTGCGTGTCGGCGCGGTTCTTGGACGCCAGCTTGTAGGGGGTGTCCAGCTCGATCTGCTTCTTGACGGCCTCGGTCAGGCGGAACTCCAGCTCGCGCCGGTAAACGTCTTTCCCGCGGTGGAAGATCGGCACGTCCACCGTGCGGATGTCGGTGGGGTAGAGGCTCTTGAAGGAGTAGCCCTTGGCGGGGTCGGGATTGGTGCAGCCGCAGGCCAGCGCCATCCAGACGCCGGCGGCGGACAGCGCCACGATGGTCAGGAAGGTTCTCATTGGTCGTTCCCCGGTCTGCTGGTCGCCTTGATGTTCTCCAGGTCGATGATCTTTCCGTCGTCGGAGGGGGCCGGCGCGGTGGTGGTCTCCGTCTCGTCCGGCATCGGCGGCGGCGCGGGGT
>DNAS01000033.1:0-191 GCA_003485185.1 Phycisphaerales bacterium
TCCGCATGGAAATCCATCCGGAAGACTCCTCCGGAAGCGTGCAGACCGTCGGGCAGAACGCGCTGCCCAGCGAGACGACCACCGAGGTCACCAGCAACGTCATGGTCCGCGACGGGCGAACCATCGTCATCGGCGGGCTCTTCCGCGAGCGGACGAGCAACGGCCGCGCCCAGGTGCCCCTGGCGGGGAAC
>DNAS01000033.1:384-604 GCA_003485185.1 Phycisphaerales bacterium
TCCCCTACCTCGGCACGCTCTTCCGGCGGACGCAGGACAACACCAGCCGCGAGGAAGTCATCATCCTCATCACCCCGCACGTCATCCGCCAGGCGGCCGACGAGGCCACCAGCGAGCAGATCAAGGATGACGTCGAGCGGTTCCGCATCGGGCAGCGCAAGGGGCTCCAGTGGTTCGGGCGGGAACGCCTCGCCCAGGGCTACATGACCAAGGCGCGCCA
>DNAS01000033.1:770-1696 GCA_003485185.1 Phycisphaerales bacterium
CGACAAGGCCCTCTGGAACGTCGATATGGTCCTGTCGCTCGAACCGCGCATGGAAGAGGCCATCCGCTTCAAGGAACGCCTCACGGAGAAGGCCTACTGGGCGGACGAGTCGCAGTATTCGGCCACCAAGTACATCCTCCAGCGGATGATCATGCAGGAACTCGGAAAGCCCGTCGAGCGGATCATCCCGCCAGGCAAGCCGCGCGAGGCCGACAAGGTCGAGCCGGAAGTCCGCGAAAGCCTCGGCATCGAGCCGCGGGTCGAAGACCCCTTCGGCGCGGAAAAACCCGTTCCGCTCCAGGATCTGATCAAGGAGCAGGGCGTTGTGATCGATGAAAAGAAAGGCGAGAAGTCCCCGACGTCGCAGCCGGCGAAGTGACCGCCAGCCGGGCGCGGGTGTTTTTTTGCCCAAGGCTGTCAATTTAGGGAACTTACGAAAGGCCGGCAAGATGCCGCCGGCTGGCCCGTGGAGGCCTGAATCATGAACAAGTGGATGCTGACAATCCTGGTGGTTGCACTTTTCAGCGGCGGGTGCCAGTCGCTCCGTCCGCTGCCCGAGGCCAAGAAGGAAGCCTACGACCGGTGGCACCAGACCCGCGCGCAGATGCTGTGCAACGTCGCGGGCGAGCACCTGAAGGTCGGGCAGCTTCCCGAGGCGATGGACAAGGCCCGGCAGGCGGTCGCGCTGGACCCGAACCTGACGGCCGCGCGGACGATCCTGGCGAAGGTGTATATCGAGCGCGGCCTGTACGACGAGGCCGTCGGCGAGCTGGAGACGATCCTCCGGACGAGCCCCAACACGCCCGAGGTGCATTACCTGCTGGGCGTCGCGCAGGAGAAGGCCGGGCGATTGCCCGAGGCGCTGGTCTGCTACAACCGCGCCGCGGCCATGGACGCGGAACACCTCGACGCGGTGAAGGCCGCCG
>DNAS01000033.1:1823-4115 GCA_003485185.1 Phycisphaerales bacterium
CCTCGACGCGGTGAAGGCCGCCGCCGAGGTGCACGTCGCCATGGGCAACCCGCGCATGGCCATGCTCCAGGTGGAAAGCCGTGTCCGAACCGCCACCGACGATCCCGGGATGTTCGAGCTGGCCGGGCGCATCGCCCTGATGAACGGCGAGCCCGCCCTGGCGGCGAAATACTTCCAGCAGGCGCGGGACCTGGACTTCCGCAACGTCCGCTACCACGAGAATCTCGCCCAGGCGCAGCACCAGGCCGGGCAGCACGAGGCCGCGGCGGAAACCATCCGCGAGTTGATGAACCACAAGGACTACAAGGCGTCGGCCTGGCTGCTCGCGATGCTCGGCGATAGCTGCCTGGCCGCCGGACAGAATGACAAGGCCCGCGACGCCTACTGGCAGGCGTCGGAACTCGAGCCGGCCTCGCCGGGGATCTGGGTGAAGATCGCCAAGGCGGCGCTGGCGACGGGCGACATGTCGCGCGCGGCGCTGGCGTCGCAGCACGCCCTCCAGCTCCAGCCGGACGGCCTGGAGGCCGTGCTCGTGCTCGGGTACGCGCTGCTGCGGGACGGGCAGACGGCGCGGTCGATCCGCGTTTTGACGCAGGCCAGCGCCAACCACCCCGAAAGCGGCATGCTGCTGTGCCTGCTGGGACGGGCGCACGCGCAGGCGGGCGACGAGGCCCAGGCCATGCGCTGCTACGCTGGCGCGGTGAAGCTGGATCCGCAGGACGCCGTTGCCCGCGAGCTGCTGGCGGGGGAGGGCGTGAGGAAGTTGACCAAGGCGGAGTGACGGGGCGGACGCTCCGCGCCCCGCTCCGGCGGGGATGGAGGCGAATGTGACGACGGCGAAGAGACTCGGACTGGCCACCGTCGCGCTGATCTCCCTGGGAGGCAGCGCGGCGTACTACGCCACCATGATGGCGATGCAGGGATACAGCGTCCCGCGCTCGGGCCTGAGTTACCTGGTGCTGGGGCTGATCGCGGCCCTGACGGCACTGGTGCTGCTGGCCTTCTGGCGGAGCGTGCAGCGGAGCGTGCGCGCCGTCTCCTCCCAGCTGGAGAACATGACGCGTACCCGGCAGATCGGGCTGGTGATGGCCGACGGCGCCGACGAGATCGCGCAGATCACCCGCCCGCTCAACGAGTTCCTCACGGCCACCCGCACGCAGATCGAGCAACTCCGCGGCGAGAACCGCGAGTTGCAGATCCAGTCGCGGATCGCGGCGGCCGAAAAGCACCACACCGAGGCGATCATCTTCTCGATCTCCGACGCGGTGCTGGTGACCAACCGGTTCGACGAGCTGATTCTCGCCAACGAGGCGGCGGAGAAGCTGCTGGGCTTCCGCCTGGCGTCGAGCCTGCGGAAGAACATCGACCGGATCATCTCCGACGGCACGCTGGTCCGCCTGGTGCGCGAGACGCGCAGCCACGGGCGGAACTTCACCCGCCGGGTGGTCGAGCACAGCATCGACCAGAAGGGCACGCCCAAGACCTTCAGCGTCACGCTGAGCTGCGTGGTGACGGACAACGAGGAGGTCTCCGGCGTGGTGGCGGTGCTGCACGACATCACGCGCGAGAAGGAAATCGCGAAGATGAAGACGGACTTCGTCTCGAACGTCTCGCACGAGCTCAAGACGCCGCTGGCGTCGATCAAGGCGTACATCGAGATGCTCATCGACGGCGAGGCCGAGGACAAGAAGACGCAGCGCGAGTTCTACGACATCATCGCGTCGGAGACGGACCGCCTGCACCGCCTGATCGAGAACATCCTGAACATCTCGCGCATCGAGTCGGGCGTGGTGAAGGTCGTGCGCGAGCCGATCAGCCTGACCGGCGTGGTCAAGCAGGTGCTGGACGTGGCGCGTCCGCAGGCGAAGCAGAAGAACCTTCAGCTCGTGGACCGGCTCGCCCCGGTCTATTACCAGGTGGAGGCGGATCACGACATGATCTACCAGGCCGTGATGAACCTGGTGTCCAACGCGATCAAGTACACCCCGGAGGGCGGATCGGTCACGGTCAGCGTGACCGTGGACGAGCGGCGGGGCGTGGTCGTCTGCGACGTGTCGGACACCGGCGCGGGAATCCCCGCCGACGACCTGCCGCACATCTTCGACAAGTTCTACCGCGTCCGCGCGAACAACAAGCTGGCCAAGGGCACCGGCCTGGGGCTGACGCTGGTCAAGCACATTGTCGAGACGGTGCATGACGGAAAGATGTCCGTCACGAGCGAGACGGGAAAGGGCAGCACGTTCAGTTTCGAGATGCCGCTGCTGGTCTAGTCGTCTTTCCACATGGATCTTG
>DNAS01000033.1:4267-11299 GCA_003485185.1 Phycisphaerales bacterium
CAAGATCCATGTGGAAAGACGACAGAGCAGGCGAACAGTTGAGCAGTTGAACAGGAGAAAAACGCCATCGAGCCTGCGGTCTCCTGCTCGCCTGTTCCCCTGTTCGGGATGCTGTAAAAAACAAAGTTGAAGAACTGCTGTCGGACGGGAGTTCGGTTCTTTTGGAAGCGAGCGAACAAGGAAGGTGTGACGTGAAAGGCAAGATCCTGGTGGCGGACGACGAGGCCCACATCCTGCACGTGGTCTCCATGAAACTCCGCAACGCCGGCTACGAGGTCGTGACGGCCGTCGACGGCGAGGAGGCCCTGGAGCTGTGCGGCACGGAGAAGCCCGACCTCATCATCACGGACTACCAGATGCCGATCATGACCGGGCTGGAGGCGCTCAAGCAGATCCGCCAGCGCGAGGAGATGCGGGACATTCCGGCCATCATGCTGACGGCGCGCGGGTTCGACATCGAGGCGAGCGAGATGATCGCGGCGGGAATCGCCTCCGTGCTGGCCAAGCCGTTCAGTCCGCGCGAAGTGCTGGACAAGGTGACCGAGCTTCTGGGCGTTCCCAACGAAGGAACACAGGCGTAATCGAAGGCGATCATGAGTCTGATTTCGATCAACACGAATGGTTTTTTGGCGGCGATGGAAAGCACGTTCGCGAACCTTCGCGAGCAGCTGGGCATGCTGGGCCTGGGCCTGTCCATCTGGGACGCCGAAGGGCAGGAGGTGGGCGGATTCGCCCCGGCCGGCGAGTTCTGCCGGCGCGTCTGCCAGGCGGGCGCTCCCTGCGCGGCGCGAAGCGGCGATCTGGCGCGGCGGGCGCTGGAACGCGGCGAAACGGTGTCGGACCGCCTGGAGTGCGGCTGCTGCGCGGTGGCCGTGCCCCTCTACCAGCGGCGGCGCCTGCTGGGGGCCGCGGTCGGGTGCTTCCCCGTCGTCGAGATGCTTGCCGAGGGACACGTCGAGCGGTTGTGCGACGAATTCGGGCTCGACCGCCGCGAGATGACCGAGATCGCCCGCGTCTCCTGCCGCCACAGCCTCGGAGAGCTGGAGGACTTCCAGCGCGTCCTGGAGTGGGGCATTCACGCGGAGCAGACGGCGGCCGTCGCCCAGAGCGAACTGACCACCCTCAGCACCAACCTCTCGACCACCTACGAGGAATTGAACCTCCTGTACGGAATCAGCGGTTCGATGAAGGTCACCGGCCGGCCGGAGGAGTTCCTCCGCCACATCTGCGACGAGTTGCTGGAGGTGATGAACATCTCCTGCGCCGCGGCGCTGGTGTATCCGCATCCGCCGGCCGTCGAGGAGGAACTGCTCGTGGTGTCGGGCCCGGGCGACTTGAACGCGCAGCAGATTCGCCTGATGGCCGGCGCGTACGTGGCGCCCAAGCTGGCGCGAAGCGGGCGCGGGATCGTGGAGAACCATTTCCGGGCCGACCCGGCCAGCGGGCTGGGGCGGGCCGTCGCCGATTTCGTCGCCGCGCCGCTGATCGCCGAGCGCCATCCCATCGGGATGCTGATCGGGATCAACAAGCAGTCGATGGCCCTGCTGCCCGGGCAGACGGGCTTCGACAGCGTGGACCTGAAGCTGATCGGCTCGATCGCCAACCAGACGGCGGTGTTCCTCGCCAACCATCGCCTGTACGCGGACCTCCAGGACCTGCTGATGGGCGTGTTGTACGCCCTGACGTCGTCCATCGACGCCAAGGACCCGTACACGTGCGGCCATTCCCAGCGGGTGGCGATGATTTCTCGCCGCCTGGCCCAGGCCTGCGGGCTGCCGGCCGCGCGGGTCGAGACGATCTATCTGACGGGGCTTCTGCATGACATCGGGAAGATCGGCGTGCCGGAGGCCATTCTCTGCAAGCCCGGGCGCCTCAGCGACGAGGAATACGAGCAGGTCAAGCTGCACCCCATGCGCGGGGCGAAGATCCTCGAGGGCATCCGCCAGCTCGAGGCGGTGATCCCGGGCGTGCTGACGCACCACGAGCGCCTCGACGGGCGCGGATACCCGCAGGGCCTGTTGGCCGACCAGGTTCCGCTGGAAGGGCGGATCGTCGGGTTGGCGGACTGCTTCGACGCGATGACCAGCGAGCGCACGTACCGCAAGGCGCTGCCGATGGAAACGGTCGTCGCGGAAATCCGCAAGCACGCGGGAACGCAGTTCGACGCAAACCTCGTGGAGAAGTTCCTGGCGATGGACATCGAGGGATTCATGGAAGAGCTTCGCCAGCCGGCCCGGACCGCGCTGCCGACCCGACTCTTCCAGGAAGGATGGATATGAACATCACCGCGGAAAGCTACGGGCACTCCGTCATGCTGATCCTCCGGGGCGAGCTGACGGCGGATTCGCTGGAGGCGTTCTCCAAGGCGGTGGACCACCAGCTGGAGAGCCGCGACGTGATCGACGTGGTGCTGAACCTCGAGGCCATGCCGTTCCTCGACTCGGCGGGGCTGGAGTTCCTTCTGGACCTCCAGGACCGCCTGGCCGAGTCGCGGATGGGGCAGGTCAAGCTCGCCCGTCCCGACGAGAACGTCCGCAAGATTCTCGAGATCACCCGCCTGGACTCGGCGTTCCAGGTGTACGACGACCCCGCGCGGGCCGTCCAGGCCGTGCAGACGTAACTCCGAAACGAGAGGCGTGAGAGGGATATGGTACTTCCGGAAAGCAACACGAAGCTCCAGCTCGGCCAACTGCTCGTCCAGCAGGGCGCGGTGACCGAGGAACAGTTGGAGCACGCGCTGGCGCACCAGAAGCAGATCGGGAACGCCCTGTTGCTGGGCGAGGTGCTCCAGAAGCTCAACATCTGCTCCGAGGAGCAGATCATGACCGCCCTGGCGTCGGCCTACGAGGTGCCGTTCGCGCGCATCTCGCCGAAGGTGGCCGACCCGAAGGTCATCGACGCCCTGCCGCGGGAGTTCCTCGAAAAGCACGCGGTGCTGCCGCTGTTCAAGGTGCGCAACCGCCTGACGCTGGCGGTGAACGAGCCGGCGAACGTCTTCCTGCTGGAAGAGGTGGGGCGACTGACGGGGTGCGAGATCCTCGTCGTCTGCGCCACCGCCAAGGACATCAAGGCCACCCTCGAAACCCATCTGCCGTCGGCCAACGTGTTCGTCATCGACGACATCTTCAACGACGGCGACGCGGGCCAGCTTTCCCTGGTCGAGGAGAAGGTCGAGGACATCACCGACCTGGAGTCGGCGGCGGAAGGATCGCCGGTCATCAAGCTGGTCAACTACCTGATCTTCCACGCGGTGCAGGAGGGCGCCAGCGACATCCACATCGAGCCGGACGAGAACGCCCTGCGCGTGCGCTACCGCGTGGACGGGTCGCTGTACGAGAAGCTCCGTCCGCCGTTCAAGATGCTTCCGGCGCTGTCCAGCCGCATCAAGATCATGGCCGGGCTGGACATCTCCGAGCGGCGGTTGCCCCAGGACGGCGGAATCCACGTGCTGATGGACGGGCGGCCCATCGACCTGCGCGTCAGCACCATCGCCGGGCCGCACGGAGAGAAGGTCGTCATCCGCATCATCGACAACCGCAACGTGCTGGTGAACCTGGAGAAGCTGGGATTCGCCTACGAGATGCTCAAGGACTGGCGGAAGGTGATTTCCGCGCCCAACGGCGTCGTGCTGGTGACGGGGCCGACGGGCAGCGGAAAGAGCACCACGCTGTACGGCGTGCTTCGCGAACTGAACACCGACGACGTGAACATCTGCACCGTCGAGGACCCCGTCGAGTTCAACCTGCCGTGGGTCAACCAGTTCCAGGTGAGCGAAAAAGTGGGATTCACGTTCGCCGGGGCGCTGCGAAGCCTGCTGCGACAGGACCCGGACATCATCATGGTCGGCGAAATCCGCGACCAGGAAACGGGGCGGATCGCGGTGCAGGCGGCGCTCACCGGGCACCTGGTGCTCAGCACCCTGCACACCAACGACGCGCCCGGCGCGGTGACGCGCCTGGTGAACGTCGGGGTCGAATCGTACCTGATCGCCGCGTCGCTCCAGGGGGTGCTGGCGCAGCGCCTGGTGCGGAAAATCTGCACCCACTGCAAGGAACCGTACGAGCCGCCCGTCAGCGTGCGGAGGGCGGTGGAACGCGTCGCCGGCGAGGTCGAGACGTTCTATCACGGCGCCGGATGCGCCAAGTGCCGCAACTCCGGCTACAGCGGGCGAATCGGCATCTACGAGCTGCTGATCCCCGACGACGCGATGCGCGACAAGATCACCGCCTCGCCGAACATCAACGAGCTGCGCGCCATGGCGGCGGAGGCCGGAATGGTCACCCTTCGCGAGGACGGGATGGGCAAGGTCAAGGCGGGCATCACCACGGTCGAGGAAATTTTCCGCGCCACTGCGGGGTAAGTCACCATGCCGAAATTCATCTACCAGGCGAGAGAGTTTTCCGGGGCGGCGGCAAGCGGGGCGCTGACGGCCGCCAACGCCGACGAGGCCACGCGCCTCCTGCGCGGCGAGGGGAAGATCGTCGTGTCCATCCGCGAGGAGACCTCCGCGGACCATGCCGTCGCCGCCGCGGGCGGAAGCAAGAAGGTCAAGCGCGACGACGTGATCTACTTCGCCACCCAACTGTCGGTGATGGTGGAGACGGGCGTTCCGCTGCCCGAGGCGCTGGACGCGATTTCCGACCAGACGGATCACCCCGGCCTGCGCGAGATCATCGCCGACCTCTGCGACCAGGTCAAGAGCGGCACGGAGTTCTCCGCCGCCCTGGAGCGGCACCCGAAGATCTTCGGGCGGCTGTTCGTGGCGATGATGCGCGCGTCCGAGGCGTCGGGCATGATGGGGCAGATGCTCGTCCGCGTCAGCGAGTACCTCGAGCAGGAGCGCGAGACCCGCAAGCGCATCAAGGGCGCGATGACCTATCCCGCGTTCATGCTGAGCTTCTGCATCCTCACCGTCGTGGCGCTGCTGGCGTTCGTGCTGCCGCGGTTCGAGAAAATCTACTCCACCAAGGGCGCCACGCTTCCGGCGCCCACGCGGTTCCTGCTGGCCCTGAGCAAGGTCATCGTCGGCTACTGGCCGTTCCTGATCGTCGGCCTGGCGGGCGGAATCGTCGCGCTGGCGTATTACCTTCGCACGCCCTCGGGACGCATGATGGTGGACAAGATCCGCATCAGCCTCCCCATCATCGGGGCGATGTACCGCAAGGCGTACCTGGCCCGATCGCTGCGGACACTGGCCACCATGGTCGCCAGCGGCGTGGACATCCTCGACGGCCTGGACATCACCGCCCAGGTGGCGGGCAACCACTACTACGCCAAGGTCTGGACCGACCTCGCCGGGAGCGTCAAGGAAGGCAGCACGCTGGCCGACCCGCTCTTCGCCAACAAGCACGTGCCGCGGACCATCTCGCAGATGGTCTCGGCCGGCGAGAAGACCGGGCGCCTCGGAATGGTCCTCAACCGCGTGGCCAACTTCTGCGAGGACGACCTCAAGAACGGCGTCAAGACCGTCACGCAGATGATCGAGCCGCTCATGATCATCATCATGGGCCTGCTGGTCGGCGGGATCGCCATCTCGCTGCTGCTGCCGATCTTCAGCATCTCCAAGGTCGTCGCGCACTGAGCGAGAAAAGGGCGAAGGCCGAAGGGGAAAGGCCGAAGAACGGCCTGCCGCGTCGCCACCGGGCGTTGCCAATTCCCACGCGCGCCGGCTAAAATGTCCGCATGGCCAAGAGGGATTATTACGACGTGCTGGGCGTCCGGCGCGACGCCACCGCGGACCAGGTCAAGGCCGCGTACCGCAAGCTCGCCCGCAAGGTCCACCCCGACGTGAACAAGGCGGCGGACGCGCCGGCGAAGTTCAGGGAGGCCACCGAGGCCTACGAGGTGCTCTCCGACGCCCAGAAGCGCAAAACGTACGACCAGTTCGGGCACGCGGCGTTCGAGGCGCAGGGCGGGCCGGGGCCCGGCGGGGCGCGGACCTACACCTGGACGGGCACGGACGGGGGCTTCGACTTCGCGGACTTCTTCGGCGGCGGCCGGGGCGGGTTCATGGGCATGAGCCTCGACGAGATCCTCGAGGCGCTCGGCGGCGCCCGCCCCGGACGCGCCCGCCGGCGCGAGTCCGCGCAGCGCGGCGGCGACGTCGAATACCACCTCACGCTCGACTTCCTCGACGCCGTCCGCGGAACCACCACCGCGCTGCGGCTCCAGCGCGAGGACCAGCCCGGCCGGAGCGAGACCCTGCACGTCAAGATTCCGCCCGGCGTGAAGGACGGCTCGCGCGTGCGCATCCGCGGGAAGGGCGGCATCGGCCCGGGCGGAAGCGGCGATTTGTACATTGTCACGCACATTCGCGAGCATCCTTATTTTCGCCGCGAGGGCGACGACATCTACGTGGACCTGCCGGTCAGCCCCTCCGAAGCCGCCGCGGGCGCCAAGATCGACGTGCCGACCCTCGACGGCATGACGACGCTCTCCGTGCCGCCCGGGACCAGCGGGCCCACGCGCCTGCGGCTGCGGGGCAAGGGCGTCGCCCGCGCCGGCGCGCCGCGCGGCGACCAGTATGTCGTCGTTCGCGTCGTCGTGCCGAAGAAGGCCTCGACGCGAGGACTCGAACTGCTGCGAGAATTCGACCAGGCCGAGCATTTCAACCCCCGGGAGAACGCCCCATGGAAATAGACCGCCCGGCGAGAGGTTTTCGGACTGTCAGCTTCGTCGTGACGGTGGCCGGGCTGGCCGTCATCATCGTCACGCTGGGCGTGATGGTCGTGCTGGCCACCGGGCGCGCCGCCGGCGAGACCGACGAGCCCACGCGCGACGGGCTCGTCCGCCTGGCGTACGTCAGCATGGTGCTGCTGGGGCTGGCCGTCGTGCTGCTGGGCTGGGTGGTCGCGCGGCACCTGGGCCGGCGGATGCGCTCGATCCAGCGCGACCTCCACCACGAGCCCACGCCGTACGTCGACGCCTGGTCCGAAGCAGGCCGGCGCGCCAAGGCGCCCGAAGAGGATTCGGAATCCGAGAGATGAAAGACCGTGTTCCGTGTTCCCGGTTCCCTTGTTCCGTGTTCCTTCT
>DNAS01000122.1:0-1465 GCA_003485185.1 Phycisphaerales bacterium
CCATAGAAGGTGTGTCAGCGGCGTTGAACGAGATGTCGTGTGAGATGCTCGACAGCCCTGAGGTTGGGATGGCGGAGTTCCGTGCGTCCAGGCGGCAGGCGGATTTGCTTGTGAAGTGGGGTTTCGATGTCAGAATTCCGTATTGCGGCATGGAAACAGCTTTTCGGGCAGAGATTGGCTCAGGGGGGCCGGTTTTCTGTGTTATGTCCGAGTATGATGCCCTTCCGGAAATTGGGCACGCCTGCGGGCACAATTTGATATCGGTGTCGGCTTTGTCTGCGGCGGCGGGGGTGTCGGAGCTTATCAAATCCGGCGAGTTGCCCGGGACTTTTGTGGTGTTGGGGTCTCCTGGCGAGGAGGGCAAGGGGGGAAAGATTCACCTGATGAATGCGGGTGCCTTCGATGGTGTGGGAGCCGCCATGATGGCGCATCCTGGCTGGCGGACCGCGACGTGGAAAGGTTGTTTCGGGCTGGAACGTTTCGAGGTGGAGTACGTCGGGAAGGCGTCACATGCTGGAACTGCGCCTGAAAAGGGGATCAACGCCTTGGAGGGTGTCATGGCGTTGTTTCACGGTATGAACGCGTGGCGTCAGCATCTTCCTGAGGAGACGAGGGTGCACGGGATCATTACTGACGGGGGCTCTGCGGCGAACGTTGTCCCGGCGCGCGCGGTCGCACGCATCTATCTCAGGTCCGGACGTCAGGGGGTTCTCGATGAAATGGTTGTGCGTTTCGGTGAAATGGTCGAGGGCGCGGCTCTTCTCTCCGGGACAAAAGTCAATCTGCGTTCCGAGCATCTTGGATACAAGAGCGGTTTCCCGAACGAGCCGTTGAACCGGGAGTTTTTCGATGCCGCTACCGAACTGGGGATGAATCCCGAGATGGCGGAGAAGCAAAGCCGCGGCTCGACTGATTTCGGAAATGTATCAAGGATACTTCCGGGTTCGCATGTGTATTTCGGAATCTCAGCGGATGGCTCCAGGCTCTCTCTCCACACGGAGGAGTTCGAGAAGGCATCGCGGAGCGAATTCGCCTTCAATTCCGCGCTTAAGGCCGGAGAGGCACTCGCCAGTGTCGCCTGCAGGTATCTTTCAGATGAAACCTACCGCGCCGAGGTCGCCGCGGATTTCGCAAAATAATTGGCTTGTAAGCATATACATGAGGCTATGGAGATGATCTTCACCGGACGGACCGCTGTGATAACCGGTGGCGCAAACGGCATCGGACGTTGTGTCCTTGAGGGATTCATTGAGCGCGGGGCCAAAGTTTCAGCCATTGACATAGACCGCGATTCCCTAACGAGTCTCGGGCGTGTACATGGCGCTGACCATATTTTTTTCCATGGGGATGCAGGCCGCAGAGAAGACCTGGAAGACTTCGCCGGGAAAGTCAAGGAAAAATTCGGCAAGGTGGATTTTCTGATAAACAATGCCTCAATATCCAGACGAGGGATAATATCCAACTG
>DNAS01000122.1:1640-4205 GCA_003485185.1 Phycisphaerales bacterium
ATTTCATCGAGGTTTTGCGTGTCGGCCTTGTCGCGCCGTATTATTTGTGCATGCTTTTCAAGGACTACTTCGCCAGGAATGCATCGGTGGTCAACATATCTTCCACCCGTGCCAGCCAGTCCCAGCGAGACACCGAGAGCTATTCCGCGGCAAAGGGCGGAATCACATCACTTACACATGCCCTGGCAATGAGCTTCGCCGGCAATGTCAGGGTCAACAGCATCATGCCAGGTTGGATTGACGTAAGTCCTTGGCAACAAGATGGAATTGATGCCCAGGTATCTGTCCCTGATATGGTCCAGCATCCCTCGGGACGAATAGGGCGCGCGGAGGATGTCGCCGCGATGGTGTTCTTCCTCTGCGGCCATGAGGCGGCATTCATCGACGGCGAAAGTATCGTCATAGACGGCGGCATGACACGCCGAATGATATACCACAACGACGAAGGTTGGGCCCTCAAGGCAGATTTTTCCTGATTTCCATTTTCTTTGACTTGAACTGCGCGGGCAATGGTGTAGATTTGTTTGCGGCAACGTTGCCGGAAATATTTCCGGCCGGGTGTGGATAGTGAAGTGAATATGGATTTTTCGCAGGATACGGAGGATGGCGATGGGTATAGGATATGATGTTATGGGATTGCGCGGGATGCTTGATGGCAAGGTTGAGAGGCTTGAGCGTTCGCGAAGGAGGCAGGCGGAGGTTTTCAGGGGAGGTCGACCTGACAAGTTTCCGGCATATTTCAGTGGGAAATTGACGGAAGAGCAGAGGCGGATAGGCAGTTACGATCTGGAGGAGAGTTTTTACGACTCGGACAAGATGCTCTGCGGCCAGATGCAGGGGGTGTTTGCCGTTTTGAACTGTGATTCTGACGCCGTGCCTTCGATACGCGCCAACACTGGCACCGGTACGTTGATGTCGCTCTTGGGTCGGGACCAGTTGGTCTTCAAGGACAAGATGCCATGGTTCAAGGCACATTTCTCGAAATCGGAGCTTTCGGGAATGGGGGGCGATGACATACGCATAGGCGGGGACTTCGAGCTTGCCATAAGGCATATGAAGCGTTACATCGAGGTCCTCGGTGACAGCGTTCCGATATATTGTCCGGATACACAGGGGCCTTTTGACTTGGCGCATCTCATGCTCGGCGACGCTATTTTTCTCGAGCTCTATGATGACCCGCCTTTTGTTCATCATGTTATGGAGCTTGCGCTGGAGATAGGTATCAGGGCGCATGAATGGAGCAAGGAGATCACTGGCGAGCCTCGTGACAAAATGCACCACGGGTGCAATCTATACTGTGAGGATGCAGGGATAAGGATTTGCGAGGATTCCACCGCAATAATCGGCCCGGAGGCGATTGATGAATTCGCGCTTCCCTACTCGCGGAGGCTCGCGCAGCATTTTGGCGGCGCTTTTGTCCACTACTGCGGCAGGAATGACTTCCTTTCTCGGAGAATCTGCGAGTCGCCTGAATTCAAAATCATTAATTTCGGGCATATCCCGGGGCACGAGCACGACCATGTTTTCGAGGATGACATGCGCCTGTGCCAGGAAACCGGGACAGTTTATCTGGGGAATTGGCCGAGGCATCCGGGCGAGACCGGGATGCAGTACCTTGACAGGATGCATATCTGGGCCTCGAGGGGGGTGCTTGTGCCCGACTGCAACGCCGCGGTGGGGGATGGAGGGTTCGGCAACGTGGAAGATGCTGTTGAGTACTGGTACTCAAAATAGGGAGGGGGAGAAGCATGCCGAATCCCAATGTTGTTGTGATAGCCCGCAAGTGCGGGGTTTCGCCCTCGACGGTGTGCCGGGCCCTTAATGGCAAGACAGACATCAGCGCCAAGACGCGCGCAAAGGTGCTGGATTTGACGAGAAAGCTCGGATATGTGAGGAACAGCGCCGCGCGGAGTCTGCGGAGCTCGACACGCAACGTGGTGGCCTGCATCATGGGGGATTACCATCATGAGCTTTACCAGGACAAGATTTTCCATCTCAAGCGCCTGGTTTCCGAAAGGGGTCTCGGATGGAGCATACACCTCACTACGCAGGAGTCCTTCGGGGCTGTATTCAACGACGTTCTCGGCAATGCCCCGGCGGGCATCATAACCCAGTTCGAGCCGTCGTTGGATGACATCGATATCGCCGGCAAGAATGGTGTGCAACTCGTTGGATACGACATGTTCAGCTCCAGGATGAGCTGTGTCTCGCTGGATCGCATCAAAGGCGTGGAGGATGCGGTAAGGCACCTTATATCCTCGGGGCGTGACAGGATACTTCTGCTTGGGGAGCGCACAGACAGCGCCAGGGGAGGCGCATATAAGCGGGCGCTGTCTGGACTCGGAACACCGTTCAGAAGGGAGCTCGTCGTCGATATGCCATTCGGAAGGGATTTGTACTCATACGGTTATGATAGGATATCTGAGCTGCCCGAAACGGTGGATTTCAACGCGATACTCGCCGTCAACGATGCCTGCGCCATAGGAGCCATACGCGCCTTGCGCGAGAAGAATCTCCAAGTCCCGGACAAAGTGGCGGTGATAGGTTTCGACAACATCCTGGTCT
>DNAS01000122.1:4375-5266 GCA_003485185.1 Phycisphaerales bacterium
CTGTCACAGCCTGTCCCCGAAATGGCTGAGGCCTGCGTCTCACTGCTGCTCGACAAGCTATCCGGCAAACCTGCCCGCCGCCATGTCAAGCTCGAGGTAAAACTCATCCAACGCGAAAGCACAAGCCGATGACCGGTTCCAGGCTGGCATCCGCCGACTCTCTATTTGGGCGGCACCAGCGGCTTGTCGGACTTGCCCCTCAGGACGGACTCGGGATTCTCCTCGAGGTAGTCGACGAGGGCCCTGGTGGAAATAACCATCTGGTTGATATTGTTGATTGTCGCATTGACTTCCTGGGAGAAGTCTGAGACTCTTTTCTCGTCGAGCGCGTGGTTGAGCCTGGCGGTGAGCAGCTTCAGGTTCGAGCTGATTTCCCTGATGTCCTGCATGGTCTCGATCGTGTCCTTGTGCTTGATGAGGCTATTCGCCGAGGTGAGGAATTCCTGGATTTCATCGGATATCTTCTCGAAATCTATTCCGGCGATCCGCGTGACCGCCTCCTGGAGCTCCTCGAGGATGTTTGTCACAGTCGCGGTCCCGACCGACGGGAGGAAGGGGGGATGCCCGGGCGGGAGCTTGATCAGGGGCACCGGGTGCTTCTCGGGGCTGAAGAAGGATATCTCGATATATTGGTTCCCGGTGATCCCGAGGTACTGCAGCTGGCATCTGAGACCCTTGCTTATGTTGTCCTCAAGGTTGGCCTTGAAAACCGCCTCGCCGTCCTTGTCGTCGGAATCGTCATCGAATGAATGAGTGGAGCTGTCCAGGAATGCCTTCGGGTCGAACTCCATGAATATGAAGATGTTGTTGCTTTCGCTCTGGGAGTCGATCTTTATGTCCTTGACGCTGCCGATGGTCACGCCTTTGAATTTGACTTTTGCGCCCCTGTCG
>DNAS01000122.1:5434-7024 GCA_003485185.1 Phycisphaerales bacterium
CCTTCCGGAAGTATTTTGTGACTCCGAGCGAGAGGAGAGCCGCGATAAGCGCGGCGAAGGAGAAGAAGACCAGCATCCCAACCTTGTATCTGTTGCCTTTGTTGCTCATGTTTTAACCTTTTGAACCTGTTCTATTTAAAAAGTTTCTAACCCATTGGTTCCTGGAATTGCTCTTCAGTTCCCTTGGGTCGCCCTGCTCGATGATGCTTTTGGTGTTCTTGTCGAGGATGATCACCCTGTCGGCGATGGCGAAAATGCTGTCGAGCTCGTGGGTGACGATGATCATGGAGGATTTGTATGAGTCTCTGATCTCGAGGATTAGAGAGTCGAGTTCTGCGGAAGATATGGGGTCCAGCCCTGCGGAGGGCTCGTCGAAGAAAAGAATATCCGGGTCGAGTGCCATGGCCCTGGCGAGTCCCGCGCGTTTCTTCATTCCGCCGCTGATTTCGGACGGGCTGAAGTTCTCGTAACCCTGGAGGCCCACGAGTGACAGCTTGAGCGAGGCCGTTGCGGAGATTAGTTCGTCGGAGAGCGGGCTGAACTCCTTTAGCGGCATGGCGATGTTCTCTGAGAGCGTCAGCGAGCTGAACAGCGCGGATGACTGATAGAGGACCCCGAAGTTCTTGAGTATGCTGTTCTTGTCTTCCTGAGAGGAGTTCACGATGCTCCTGCCCTTTATCTTGATGTCTCCGCGAATGGGGGAATAGAGGCCGATGAGGNNCCGCTCTGATACAGGATGCCGATTTTACGCAAGAGCTTCTGATACCCATGAGAGTCTGCACGGGAAATATCGTCGCCGTCAATGATGACTTGACCCGAGTGAGGCTGGATGAGCCCGATCAGGTGCTTGAGGAGAGTGCTCTTGCCGCATCCGGAGCCCCCGAGGATGACGAATATCTCGCTTCGGCGGATCGAGAAGGAGATGTCCTCCAGGATAGTGTATCCGTCGTAACCGATGGTTAGCTCTTCGACCTCGATGACATTGTCGCTCATGTCACTGCACCCTGACATTCGCCCTCTGGGCTTCATTGACCTGGAAGAGAGGCTTGGCGGATAACCCGAAAACAGAGGCGAAGAGATTGAAGGGGAACATCTCGCAGGAATTGTTGAAATCTGTGACGGCGGCATTGTAGGCGCGTCTGGCGGCCGAAATCTGGTCTTCAATCTCGGTGAGGTTGTGCTGTAGGTTGAGATAATGCTTGTCGGCCTTGATCTCGGGGTATCTTTGACCACGGCGAGGAGCGAGCTCACCGCGCCGTTGACCTCGGGGTCCATGCGGACCTTGTCGTCGTCGCTTAGCTTTCCGGAATTGTTGAGGTTCCTGAGCTCTGCGATTCTGGTGAAGACCGCTTCCTCGTGGCGTGAATATCCCTTGACCGTCTCGACAAGGTTTGGTATGAGGTCGAAGCGTTTCTTGAGCAGGATGTCGATTGTTGAGAAGACTGTCTTGACGAGATTGCGCTTGAATACGAAGCTGTTGTATATGACGGCGACGACGCAGACTGGAACGAGCAGTATTGCTCCGAGTACGACGAGTATGACGATGGCTGTTCCCATTTATTCCCTGAAATTCCGGTACGAGTCTGGTTG
>DNAS01000122.1:7185-18060 GCA_003485185.1 Phycisphaerales bacterium
TGCCTGTATGGCGAATATACACTGAGCGAATTTCAAAACTATCCGTGACGGCGCCTGCGCTGCCGACGAGGCCCACGCGGAGTTTTGATGCCGGCTCCACTATCCGTGTCCAATATGCACTGTTTTCGTGAAAAGTCAAAACAGGAAGGGACAAAATGGCTGGGGCAGGGGGTTTTCAACGATCCAGGGCTGCGCGTACGAACTTGCCTTTCCTGAGCATGCTGAAGATTCTACTCTCGGAGTCCGTGGTGTTGTCCAGGATATTGTAGTATTTGCCCATCAGGTCCGCACGGTGGCCGTCGGAGTTACTGAGCTTCGGGACGTCCAGCTTCGCGGCAAGTTCATCAATAAGCGGCTTGGTGTTCGGATTGATATTGGCCGAGTAAACCTCGACGGCATCAGGGGGATGTTTGAAAATATCCACCTCGACGGTTGGGTTGAACCTGTAGGGGTGAGCAAGGAAAATGAAACCGCGGTGTTTCCTGCAGAATGCATGCAGCTCGGGGTATCTCCATTTGTGGGACTCGAGTTTTTTGTCCTGGATGCCAAGCACCACGATATGCTCCATGCCGAAGCTGATCTCTATGCCGCCGAGGATGATGAAGGGGCTGTATCTTTTCCTCAGCTCCTCGAGCTTTTCACAGGGCATGAGCAAGTTGTGGTCCGTGAACGCTATGGCCTGGAGGCCCTCCCTGATGGCCGCCTGGATCATCTCATCTTCGGTGGAGGTCCCGCAGGGCGAACGATTGCTGGAGTGGACATGGAAATCCACTTTCATCCTTGCCGGCAGTTTTTTTCTGACTTGCGAGTGCAATGTCCCGGGTCCTTAGGGCGCTCTGAGTATCGCTCCGGTGTCGGCGCTGGTGGCTTGCGAGGCATAGCGCCTGAGCCATCCGGATAGGGCAGGCCTTGCCGGAAGCTTCCAGGATTTCGCCCGTTTGTCCAAGGTTGCCTTGTCGACCTCGAGGGACACTGTCCTAGCCGCGATGTCAATGGAGATGATGTCGCCTGGCTCGACGAGGGCTATGGCCCCGCCCGCCGCGGCCTCAGGGCTGACATGCCCGATGCAGGCCCCGCGGGTGCCGCCGCTGAACCGCCCGTCGGTGATCAGTGCGCAGCTCTCACCCAGTCCCATGCCCTTGATGTAGCTGGTCGGCGCGAGCATCTCCTGCATTCCGGGCCCGCCGCGCGGACCTTCGTTGCGGATGACGACGACGTCGCCGGCTTTGACCTTCCCGCCCAGGATGCCCGCGCAGGCGTCTTCCTGGCTTTCGAAGATCACGGCAGGGCCCGTGTGGACGTACATCTTCGGGTCCACGCCCGCCAGCTTCACCACGCCGCCGCTGCGGGCGATGTTTCCGTATAGCACCACCAGCCCGCCCTTGGCGGTGAACGCGCGGTCCAGCGGGCGGATGACGTCCTGGGCGTCGAACTTCGCATTGCGGTTCTTCGCCGCGAGCTTCGCGGGCTTCGCGCCGCGGTACATCGCCTTGACCTGCTCGACGGTGCGCCCGGTCGCCTGCCAGCCGTCGCGATACAGGAGTTTGGCGGCGGGGCAGAGTTTTTTGCTCCGCAGCGACCACTTCTCCAGATTCTTCAGCATCGTCTCGCCGGTGACGGTCAGGACGTCGGCGTGGACGAGCTGCGGACGGTCCCACCAGAGTTGACCGAGAATCGTGTGGATTCCGCCCGCGCGGTGGACGTCCTGCACGTGATAGATGCGTCCCTCGGGCGTGCCCGACGGCGCCACGCGGCAGATGTTCGGCGTGCGCTTCGTGATGCGGTCGATGTCCTTGAGCCCGAACTTCACGCCCGCCTCGCTCGCCAGCGCCAGCAGGTGCAACACGGTGTTGGTCGAGCCGCCCATGGCCATGTCCAGCGTGAAGGCGTTGTCGAACGCCTTGCGGTTCATGATGTTCCTCGGCAGGAGCTTGTAGGAGCCTTTGCAGCCTGCGGCGGACCATTCCCTCGCCATCTTCACGATGCGCCGCGCCGCGGTCTGGAACAGCGCCATCCTCGCCGCACTGGTGGCCAGCGTCGTGCCGTTTCCGGGCAGGGCGATTCCGATCGCCTCGCACAGGCAGTTCATGCTGTTGGCGGTGAACATCCCGCTGCACGAGCCGCACCCCGGGCAGGTGTTGTTTTCGTACTCGCGCACCTGCCGGTCGGTCATCTTTCCGATCTTGTTCTGCGCGACGGCGTAGAACTGGTCGATCAGGTCCACGTCCTTTCCGGCGACGCGTCCGGCCTCCATCGGCCCGCCGGAGCAGAAGATCGTCGGGATGTTCAGGCGCAGCGACGCCATCAGCATGCCCGGGGTCACCTTGTCGCAGTTGGGCAGGCAGATCATCGCGTCGAACTGGTGCGCCTCGCACATGCTCTCGACGCAGTCGGCGATGAGCTCGCGGCTGGCGAGAGAATACTTCATGCCGTAATGGCCCATCGCGATGCCGTCGCAGATGGCGATCGTGTTGAACAGGATCGGCGTTCCGCCGGCGGCGCGGACCTGCTGCTTGACGTACTCGCCCACGGCGTCCAGGTGGCAGTGACCGGGGACGACGTCGGTGTAGCTGTTGACGACGGCGATGATCGGACGGCGGAGGTCCGCGTCGGTCAGGCCGGTGGCCTTCATCAGGCTGCGGTGGGGGGCCCGTTCGGGACCGGCTTTCATATTGTCGCTTCGCATTCTCATCTCAACTCTCTTTGTCTCGGGGCGATGGATGCTCACCGCCGTTTTCCAGGTACTCCGCCGCGTGGTTCATGGTTTCGAAGTTCTCGACGGCTGTCAGGACGTAGTTCGTCGTCGAATGGTCCCGCAGCGGGCGGATGACGTTGAATTCCGGGTCGTGCGACAGCCTGCGCAATTCCGTCAGGCTCGGGTAGGCGATCATCCCGCAGTACTGCTGCGTGCAATTGCCGAAGTAGACCATCCGCGTCAGGCCGTACAGAAGCACCCTGGCCCCGTAGCGGTCGAGGATCGGCTGGACCCGCCGCAGGTATTCGGCGTAGTCCTTTTCCTTGCCCGGAATGATGTCGAACAGGTTGACGACGACGATCACGAAGGTTCTCCGTTCTCTACGGACGATCCGGCCCACCAAAGTACGCGCCGTCGGGAGGTTTGACAATAGCTTTCCTCCCCAGCGTCCGTCGCGGCGCGGGGGCTTGACAGCGTTTTCCGCCGATGGATATCATTTCCCTTTGCGTTCGTGCAGACTCAGACGCGTGTTCTTAACAGGGAAGGACAGACCATGCGAACCCTTGCGCTGCTGACCGTGGCGTTGATGTTGTTGCCTTTGGGTTGCCAGAAGAAGACGGAACCTCCCCAGCCGCAGACCACCGCGCTGGAAGCGCCGGTCAAGCCGGTGGACGAACTGGCGCCGGAGGAGGCCCCCGCGCCGACGAGAGAGACGGCGGCGCCTAAGGCCGACGAGTCCGAAACGCTGGAACCCCAGCAGCCGGCCATCAGCAAGCCCGAGCCGCTGACCAGCCAGCCGTTCGTCTACACCGTCGAGAAGGGCGACACGCTCTGGTCGATCGCCAAGCGCTACCTGGGCGACGGCAAGCGGTGGAAGGACATCGTCTCGTCCAATCCGGGCCTGGACCCCAAGAAGCTCAAGGTGGGACAGAAGATCGTCCTGCCGGCCAAATGACGCCGGGCCCACCGACGGCGACGGAACGGAATCGTGGGCCAGATCCAGCTTGATACGCAGGTGCAGTTCGTCAAGGGGGTGGGCCCCCGGCGCGCCGAGCAACTGGCGCCGCTGGGCGTCCGCACCGTCGAGGACCTGCTGACCTACTACCCGCGCCGTTTCGACCTGCGTCGCCAGGCCCAGCCGATGTGCTCGCTCCGCGGCGACGAGGAAAGCGCCACCGTCGCCGGAAAGGTCGTCGCGACCAACTACCGCGCGTACGGGCGGAAACCGTTCTTCGAGTGCACCCTCGCCGGAGACGACGGCTGGGTCGGCATCAAGTGGTTCCACGGGGGCTACCTGCGCGACAAGATCGTTCCCGGAATCCACCTGGCCATCAGCGGGAAGGTCTCGATGTACCGCGAGGCCGTCCAGTTCGTCAACCCGCGCTTCCAGGTAATCTGGGATCCCGAGGGCACGCGGTTCGACGCCGACGAGCTGCTGCCGGTCTATCCTGCCTCGGCCGAGCTGTCCAGCGGGCAGATTGCCCTGGTGGTTCGGCGCGTCCTTCCGCAGGCGAAAGACCTCATCGAGGAATGGTTCGACGAGAAATATCTTGAGAAGCGCGGGCTGATGCCCCGCGGCGCTGCCGTGGCGGCCATGCATCGCCCCGAAGACCGCGACCAGTGGGCGTCGGCCCGGCGGCGGCTGGCATACGACGAGTGCTTCCTCATGCAACTGGGCGTCGCGCAAATCCGCATGCGCGAGGTCAGCCGCCCGGCCCACGCGCTGCCCCGCACGCCGCAGATCGACCGGAGGATTCGCGCGCGGTTCCCCTTCGCGCTGACCGCTGGGCAGGACCGCGCCGTCGAGGAGATTTCCGCCGACCTCCAGCGCGACCGCCCGATGAACCGCCTGCTCCAGGGCGACGTGGGCAGCGGAAAGACCGTCGTGGCGCTCTACGCGGCACTCCAGGCCGTCGCCAACCGCCGGCAGGCGGCCCTGATGGCGCCCACGGAAATCCTCGCCGCCCAGCACTACCACAAGGTCACGCGATACCTCGCCGGCAGCCGCGTGCGAATCGCGCTGCTCGTCGGCGGGCAGAAGGAAATCGAGCGGAAGCGCATCCTCAATGCGCTGGCCGAGGGGAGCGTGGACCTGGTCATCGGCACGCACGCCCTGCTGGGCGAGAACGTGAAGTTCGCCCGGTTGGCGCTGGTGATCGTGGACGAGCAGCACAAGTTCGGCGTGCGCCAGCGGACGGGAATCCGCGGCAAGGGCTTCGCGCCGCATTACCTCGTCATGACGGCCACGCCCATTCCCCGCACGCTGGCGATGACCGTCTTTGGCGACCTGGACGTCTCGACCATCGACGAGATGCCCCCCGGTCGCGGCACGACCGTCACCCGCTGCGTCAGCGAGTCCGATTGGCCCGCCGTGCTGAAGGAAGTGCAGAAGCACCTGGAGACGGGGCAGCAGGCGTACTTCATCTACCCGCTGGTGAACCCGTCGGCCGCGGTGGACCTCAAGGCAGCCCAGGAGGCGCACCGGGAGTTGTCGGCCGGTCCGCTGGGGCGGTTCGGCGTGGGGCTGATTCACGGGCAGATGCCCGCGGCGCAGAAGGAAGCGGTGATGTCCGACTTCCATGCCGGGCGGGTGCGGGTGCTGGTGGCGTCGGTGGTGGTGGAGGTGGGCGTGGATGTTCCATCGGCCAACGTGATGGTGGTCGTCCACGCGGAGCGGTTCGGTCTGGCGCAGCTGCACCAGCTTCGCGGGCGGATCGGGCGCGGGCAAAGTGACGCGCTGTGCCTGCTGACAGCATCGCCCACCAACCCGGTGGCGAAACAGCGCCTGGAGGTTCTGGAAACCACGTCCGACGGGTTTAAGATCGCCGAGGAGGACCTGCGCCTGCGGGGCCCGGGCGAGTTTTTCGGCACGCAGCAGCACGGCCTGCCGGAGCTGAAGGTGGCGGACCTGTCGGAGGACTTCGAGCTGCTGCGCCTGGCGCGGCGCGACGCGTTCGAGATCGTTCGGCGCGACCCGGGCCTGGGCGATCCGGAGAACCAGAAAATCCGCCGTGAGATGCTCAAGGTCTACGCCGGACGGCTGAACCTGCTGACGGGGGCGTGACGCGCCAGCTTGGCGGGAGGGAATTGCCCGTTTGACCGCGGGCCGCGCAGACGATAGCATGTCCGCTTTACGGGAGCGATCTGTCGGCGGCGCGACGAGCGCGCCGGGCAAATCGCGGCAAGGAGCGGAGTTGTGAGCAAGCTGGACGAAACCATCGCGGGACTGAAGTACGACGCGGCGGGGCTGATTCCTGTCGTCTGCGTCGATGCCGAGACCAAACAGGTGCTCATGGTCGCCTACATGAATGTCGATTCGCTGCGGGACACCGTCAAGACCGGTAAGACGCACTTCTGGTCCCGCAGCCGGAAAAAGTACTGGATGAAGGGCGAGTCCTCCGGGCACACCCAGGAGGTCCGCGCCATCTACACCGACTGCGACAAGGACACGCTGGTCATCGAGGTCACCCAGCACGGAGCCGCCTGCCACGAGGGGTACTATTCGTGCTTCTACCGCAAGCTGACCGAGGCGGGCGACTGGCAGGTGGTGGCCGAAAAGCTGTTCGATCCCGAGTCGGTGTACAAGAACAAGAAGTAGTCCGCCGGCCGGTCGGACCGGCCGAGCTTCGGAGAACGCCTTCATGGCCGAGACGCAGGATCGTTCCCGTCGGGCGATCGTGCTGGCGCTGCGGATGATCCTCGCGGCGGCGGGCCTGTCCGCCGTGGCGGCGCTGGTGCTGGAGTACGGGGGCTTCCGCGCGCTGCCGTGGTGGCTGGGCGTTCCGGTGCTGCACACGGTGCAGAAGGCGATCGTGGGCGTGTTCGTGGGCGACCGCCTGCTGCGCCTGGCGCTGGCGAGGCGGCGCCTGCGATACCTGCGCGAGAACTGGATCGACTACGTCCTGATCGTCCTGGCGGGCACGGCCATGGCGTTCGCCCCGCAGTTCGAGACGAGCGTTCTGCCGGCCGCGGCGATCTTCGTCATCATCACGCAGGTCTACCTGCTGGTGGCGCTGATCCTGCGGGCGGTGAGCATCAACCTGAGCCTTTCGGGCAGCGGCATCCGCCCGTCGGCGCTGCTGATCGGGAGCTTCGGGTTCCTGATCCTCGCGGGGACGGGCCTGCTGATGCTTCCCGCCGCCACGCCGGATGGGCGCCCCATCCAGTTCGAGGACGCCCTGTTCACCGCCACCAGCGCCACGTGCGTGACCGGGCTGATCGTCCGCGACACGGGGGCCGACTTCACGATCTTCGGGCAAGCGGTGATCCTGGTGCTCATCCAGTTGGGCGGGCTGGGCATCATGCTGTTCGGCACGATGCTGGCGATGCTGGTGGGCAAGGGCCTGAGCGTTCGCGGGTCCAGCGCGATGGGCGAAATGCTCGCGACGCAGCGGGTGGGCGAGCTGTCCCGCGTGGTGCTGTTCGTCGTCCTGTTCACGCTGGCGCTGGAGGCGGCCGGGGCGGTGCTTTTGTACCCGATGTTCGCCTCGGGCGGCGGCGAGCCCGTGGCGACGGCCCGCGCGATCTGGCAGAGCGTGTTCCACAGCATTTCGGCCTTCTGCAACGCGGGGTTCTCGCTGTTCGGCGCGAACATGATGCACGGCGTGCGGGAGGGGTGGATCTCGCCGCTGCGCGACCGCTGGCAGACGCTGTACGTGATGGGCACGCTGATCCTCCTGGGCGGGCTGGGCTTCCCGGTGCTCCAGGACTGCGTTCGCTACGGGCGCGACGCGCTGCGCGCGGCGGCGCGACGGTTCGTCGCGGCGGCGGCCCGGCGGCCCGTCCCGCGCCCGCGCCTGAACCTGCATTCGAAGATCGTCCTGAGCACCAGCGCGCTGCTGATCGTGTTCGGCGCGGTGGCGCTGCTGCTGATCGAGCCGCGGGCCGGCGCGCGCGAGGCCAAGGCCATCGGGCGGAACGCGTTCGCGGCGAACCTCGACGTGCAGCGCTCCGGCGACTGGGGGAACCTCCCGCCCGCCCCGCGCCTGCGGGAGGCGGTCTTCCAGTCGGTTTCCGCGCGGACGGCGGGGTTCAACACCATCGACATGGCCGAGCTGTCCGACGGGGGCAAGTTCTGGATGTGCGGGCTGATGGTGGTGGGGGGCAGCCCCGCCTCGACCGCCGGCGGCATGAAGACCGTCACCTTCGCGCTGCTGCTGATCGTCGCGTTTTCGGTGCTGATGCGCCGGCGCGACGTGGAGGCGTATCGCCGGAGCCTCGCCGCCGACATCCTGCGGCGGGCGCTGACGCTGGCGGTGCTGTACGTCTCGCTGGTGTGTTTGGTGACACTGCTGCTGTGCGTTTCGATGCGTGGCGACGCGTCGTTCATCGACCTGCTGTTCGAGTCGTGCAGCGCCTGCGGAACGGTCGGGCTGTCCGCGGGCGTCACGTCGCACTTGAACACCTTCGCGAAATACGTCATCGTGGGGGCGATGTTCATCGGGAGAATCGGGCCTCTGACCCTCCTGCTCGCCCTGACCAGCAAGCGGAGGCACGTGCCCTACGCGTATCCCCAGGAAACGGTCTTGATCGGGTGACAACCATGGAACGTTTCGCAGTCATCGGGCTGGGACGGTTCGGCGAGCGGCTCGCCACGCTGCTGGCGGAGTCGGGCGCCGAAGTCATCGCCATCGACAGCGACCAGGAGATCATCGACGACATCCGCGACCGCGTCGCGCTGGCCGTCTGCATGGACGCCACCAACGAGGAGGCCCTGCGCGCCCAGGGCATCGACAAGGTCGACGTCGCGGTCGTCGGGCTCGGAACCGCCTTCGAGGACAACGCCCTCGTGACCGTCCTGCTCAAGCAGCTGGGCGTGCCTCGCGTCGTCTCTCGCGCCGCCACCGCCATCCGCGCGCAAATCCTCTCGCGCATCGGCGCCGACGACATCGTCAACCCGGAGAAGGAGTCCGCGGAGCGGTGGTCCAGCCGCCTGCTCGCGCCGTCGATCATGGAGCGCATCGAACTGGCGGAGGGTTTCAGCCTCACCCAGCTCGCCGCCCCCGAGAAGTTCTACAACAAGACCCTCGAGCAGCTCGACGTCCGCAAGAAATTCAAGGTCAACATCGTGGCCATCCGCCGCACCGTCGAGGAGACCGACGAAAACGGCGCGCGGAAGTCCAAGCAGTTCGTCATTTCCGTGCCGATGGCCGACACCGTCATCATGCCGGGCGACGTGCTCGTGCTGATCGGAAGCGACGACGCGATGCTCAGCATCCAGTCGCAATAGCGCGGGGTTCCGCCCGCCGGACGGATTCAAAAACGCGGCCGGTCCCGATTCCCTCGGGGCCGGCCGTGGTGTTGATGCCGAGAGCAGGGGCTTTTCAGTCGCAAGCGTCGCCGGATTTCCCGTCGTCGCTCAGGCCGTTGGGCTCGTCGTAGGCGGCGGGGTCCTTTCCCTGCTCGATCCAGGCGATCTTGCGGACGCGGCGCTCGTGCCGACCGCCCCCCTCGAATTCGGTGGTCAGCCAGCCGGAAACGATCCGCCGGATGAGTTCTTCGCCGAGGACGTCGCTGGCCAGGCAGAGGATGTTGGCGTTGTTGTGGCGTCGGGAGAGCTGGGCGGTCAGTTCGTCGTGGCAGAGGGCGGCGCGGGCGCCGGGCACCTTGTTGGCGACGATGCTCATTCCAATCCCGCTTCCGCAGATGAGGATGCCCCGGTCGGCGGCGCCGCCGATGACCGCCCTGGCGACGGGGTAGCCCACGTCGGGATAATCGCAGCTGCGGGCACTGTTGGTCCCCATGTCGAGAATCTCGTGCCCCTGCTCGCTGAGCAGGACGGCGACTTTTTCCTTCGCGGTATGACCGCGGTGATCGGCACCCAGGGCAATTTTCATAAACGCACCTTGTCCAACCGTTCCTGTACTGCCTTCAGCAGGTTCTCCGCCGTGCGGCGATACACGTCACCCCCGCCGCCGATGGGGTCGGGAATGTCTCCCGCAGCGGACAGTCTCACAATCCTGCCCGCCGCCGTGGGGGCCAGCACCCGGGCCGCCTCCACGTGAAAATCCGTCATGCAAAATATCATATCCGCGTCGCGAATCAATTCGGATGTCAGTTTTCTGCTTCGATGGTTCCGGATATCCGCGCCGAGGTGTCGTGCTGCGGCCACGGCCTCGGGCGTCGCCGGGCACTGTCCTCCGCCTGCCACGCCGGCCGAAAACACCTCCACGCCGTGCGACTCCAGGGCGCGAACGGTGCAGCCCAGACGCTCCGCCAGCAGCTTGCGGGCGAGCCCGGCCGCCATCGGACTGCGGCAGGTGTTGCCGGTGCAGACGAACAACAGCGTGGTCCGCAGGGCCCGGCGGATCACCCGCTCGTCCAGCACGCCCTGGCGGACGACGGTCCATTTCCCGTCGGCGTCGAACAGGACGATGGTGCTGTCCTTCCCGTAGCGGGTGGGCCCGCTGTCCAGCAGGACGTCGATCTTCCCGTCCAGCGTCGCCAGCACTTCCTGCCCGTCGCGGGGTGAGGGTTGGCCCGCCAGGTTCGCGCTGGGCGCGACCACGGGGTCGGGCACGCCGGCGAGCATCGCCTGGGCGGCGGGCTCGGCCGGGCAGCGCAGCCCGATCACGCCGTCATGCACGAGCACGTCGTGGAGCCCTCGCTTCTGGAGCGCGGGTTCGGCCAGCTTTCCGCCTGTCGGCAGCAGCAGCGTCACGGGTCCGGGCCAGCACTTGCGGATGAGTTTTTCCGCGTCGGCCGGCACGTCGCGGACGTAGCGGCCGACGTCGTCGGGCGAAGCAATATGCACGCTGAACGGGCGGGTGGGGCGGCTCTTGAGCTCCCGCAGGCGTTCCATCGTGTCGGGCAGGGTCGCGACGGCGGCGATGCCGTATACCGTCTCCGTGGCGAAGGCCACGAGCTTGCCCGCCTTCAGCGCGCGGGCCGCCTTCCGCGCCGCGGCGCGGATCTGCTTGTCGCTTCCGGCATGGAGAATCTTGGTTGCCATCGGCTGGAACCGGCATTATCCCGGATGCGCCCCGCCAAAACAAGGTGAACCGCCGCGGTCGTATCGGAAACGAAAGATATGGCAGGGATAAACACGGATGAACGCGGATTTCCAGAGTGAACTATATTTTCATCCGTGTTTATCCTGCTCGGTAGAAAACATCCAAAAGGGAGGGTGGCACGGCTTGCTTGCAAGCCGTGCTCTCCGCGAATTCGGCAACACGCTTTGC
>DNAS01000158.1:0-1004 GCA_003485185.1 Phycisphaerales bacterium
GCCCAGGACATTCAGGCCCGCCCACCCCAGCGCCGCCCAGGCCGCAGCCAGCAAACCCGTCGTCCGCGTCACCGGCGCCGGCGGGTTCGGATCGACCACCGGCTCGTATGGTCCGGGAAGCGCCGCCGTCCCGCGGATGCCCCGCAGGAAGTTCCGCACCCAGATCACAGCGATGACCGCCACCACCGCCGTCACCACGCCGAAAATTCCCGTCACCGTCCTGTCGCCGGCCATGTTGATCCTTCCCGCCCTATCGGCTGCGGTAGATGAGTCTCTCGTCCAGATTTTGCCCGCGGATCGCGTCGCGGATTTCGCCGAAGAAGCGGTTCCCGTCGGTGTAATACCCCGCCGTCGGCGCCAGGCCGGGAACCTGCCGCGTCCAGTAGGCGTTAAATTGCTCCATGAACAGCTCGCGGAGCAACTTGCTCAGCATCGACGCCAGCGCCACCGGCAGATGGCGGTCCTCGGCCTCGGTGGCGAAGACGATCTCGGCCGTCCGGCGGTCGTCGCTGACGCGGTAGGCGCTGAGGGTTTCGCTCTCGTCGATGACCTTGAACCGGCAGCCGGGGAAAATCCGCTGGAGGTGCGGCAGGTAATGGGTGCGCCCGCCCTGGCGATCGACCCAGATGCGCAGCAGCCCGCCCGACGCCGACCGCCAGACGCCGTCCAGCAGGCGGCTGGTCACGCTGAACAGCGCGGCGGACTTGTTGTCGGTACCCTCGACGAGGCGGTTGTACTCGCCGACGAAGACGGGCTCGGCCCGCAGGGCTCGCAGGGACAGTTCCGACTGGCGCATGGCCACGCGAAGCGAGTTGGCGGCCAGCGGGATTTCCTCGGCGCTGATGGCCCGGGGCAGCGGCAGGGCGCAGTCGGCGTGCCAGGGATACCCGGCCGCGTGGGCGCGGGCCTGCGGCGCGACGGCGTCGAGCAGCGCGCCCAGATCGGCCGGCGGGTTGGCGCGCGTTGCCAGGAAACCCAGCACGCCGCGCTCCAGATGCTCCAGG
>DNAS01000158.1:1148-9949 GCA_003485185.1 Phycisphaerales bacterium
GCGCTCCAGATGCTCCAGGCTCTTGCCCGTCCGGCGGGAGTAGAGCTTCTTGCTGTCGGCGACGGCGATTCCCGTCCGCTTACGGGTCGGCGATCGCAGCACCGCGCCGGCCAGCAGATCCCACATCGAGACGTCCACCAACTCGTCGGGCACGTCGAAGACGCTCGCAGAGACCACCAGCGGCCCCAGCACCGGCCCGAACCCCGCCTCGTCGATTCCCGCGACAATCGCCACCGAAACGCTCCCTTTCCGAACGGGAGCCGATTATATGCCCTCGCGGGAAAAATCACTATTTCCGAAAACGCCCTTTCGCGGCTTTGCGTGGTTGCTCCGCTACGCGTCGCAAACCACGGCACCCAACCACCATCCCTCGGCCCGTCGGCCTGGAGACCACGACATTCACGAATCCGCGCGCGTGGCCAAGCCACGCGCCCTNNTCATCGACCGCGGCCACCGGGAGTTGCCGATCCGGGCGGACTTCGTGGGGAAGAATCTCCCCTCGTCCCACTCCGAGGAGGTGCTCGTCAAGATTTCGAAACGCAAGACCTCCGACTCGGTTACGATTGAAGAAGCGCTCTAGCGGCCGAACGGCAGGCGACCCGGTGTAGGGCAGGCGTCCCGCCTGCCACCCATTATATGTAGACAGGCGGGACGCCTGTCCTACAGGAGAAACATCCGCATTTATCCCATTCATCCCTGCTGATTCTTCTTTCCGCGCGGGAAACGCGACATCGGCGGGGTTTTGGTTGACACTGCCGGGCGAACCGGGCACGATGGACGCGGCTGGCAAGGATCAACCTGCATGTCCGAGCTCTGGAACCAACTGGCGTCGCTGGTGGAGCAATACCTGCGGCTGCCGCAGCACATGTTCAACAAGATCGTCCTGACGCTGCTGGTGCTGGTGCTGTACTTCCTGTTCCGGAGCATCCTGCAAGGCATCGCCGGGCGGCGGATCCAGGATATCGCGCGGAAGTACATCGCCAACAAGACCATCTCGTACCTGCTGGGTCTGGTGGCGCTGGCGGCGCTGGCACGGATCTGGATCGGCGGGTTCGAGGGGTTCGCCACGTACCTGGGGCTGGTGTCCGCCGGCGTGGCCATCGCCTTGCAGGACCCGCTGAGCAACCTGGCGGCCTGGTTGTACATCATCGCGGCCAAGCCCTTCTCCACCGGCGACCGCCTGATGATCAACGAGCGCGCAGGCGACGTCATCGACATCAGCCTCTTCCAGTTCACCCTCAACGAGATCGGCGCCCACATCGATGCCGACCAGTCCACCGGGCGCATCATCCACGTGCCGAACAACTGGATCTTCAAGCACGCCTGCGCCAACTACACGCAGGGGTTCAACTTCATCTGGAACGAGCTGCCGGTCACCGTCACCTTCGAGAGCAACTGGGAAAAGGCCAAGCAGATTCTCTCGCGGGTCGCCGAGGAGCACTCCGCCGTCAAGAGCGAGTACGCGGCGAACCAGATTCGCAAGGCCGCCCAGAAGTTCATGATCTTCTACGAGAAACTCACGCCGATCGTCTGGACGAGCGTGGCGGACTCGGGCGTGCTGCTGACGGTCCGTTACCTCTGCACGCCGCGCCAGAGGCGCTCGTCGGCCATGAAGATGTGGGAGGAGATCCTCCGCGAGTTCGCCAAGTGCGAGGACATCGACTTCGCCTACCCGACGCGGCGGTACTACGACAACGCGGCCGAGGGCAAGGCCGGCTGCAAGGGCGCCCCGCCGGCGCCGATCGTCCCACCGGCGGGCGCTTGACCTCGCGCCCGCCGGCCGGGGAAAATTCATCCACAGCACACACGGATCGCACAGGAAAGACATGCCCGCCAGAAAAACACTCCCCCGCCGCCCGCGGCGAAGCGAAAGTTTCCTCGGAATCCACTTCGACTGCCACATGACCGACCGCTGCCGCGAGGTCGGAAAAACCCTCACGCGGCGGAAGATCGAGCGGATTCTCGAACAGGTGAAACCCGACTACGTGCAGGTGGATTGCAAGGGCCACCCCGGTGTGTCCAGCTACCCGACGAAGGTCGGGCACGCCGCGCCGAAATTCGTGCGCGACCCGCTGCGCCTCTGGCGCGACGCGACGGCGGCGCGCGGCGTGGCCCTGTTCCTGCACTATTCCGGCGTCTGGGACGCCGAGGCCCTGAAGCGCCATCCCTCCTGGGCCCGCATTGACGAGCGCGGAAAGCGCGACCCGAAGAACACGTCGGTCTTCGGGCCCTACGCCGACAAGCTGCTGATCCCGCAACTCCGCGAGCTGGCCGGCGTATACGGCGCCGACGGCGTGTGGGTGGACGGCGACTGCTGGGCCACCGGACTGGATTACGGCAGGGAGGCCCTGCGGCAGTTCCGCCAGGCCACGGGCATCCGCAGCGTGCCCCGCCGCCCGGAAGACCCGCACTTTTTCGAGTTCGTCGAGTTCTGCCGCGAGGCGTTCCGCCGCTACCTGCGCCATTACGCCGACGAGCTGCACAAAACGCACCCGGACTTCCAGGTGTGCAGCAACTGGGCGTTCAGCTCGCACATGCCGGAGCCGGTCTCGGCCGGGGTGGACTTCCTCTCGGGCGATTACCCGCTCCAGGACAGCGTGCACTGCGCCCGCCTGGAGGCGCGCGTGCTGGCCCGGCAGGGCAAACCGTGGGACCTGATGGCGTGGAGCTTTGCCGGTAAATTCGGCGAGGGCCCCCACAGCACCAAGACGCCGGTACAACTCCAGCAGGAAGCGGCCGTCGTGCTGTCCGTCGGCGGCGGGTTCCAGGCGTACTTCAAGCAGAAGCAGGACGCGAGCATCTTCGACTGGACGATGAAGCTGATGGCCGAGACGGCGGATTTCTGCCGGGCCCGGCGGAAGTTCTGCCACAAGGCCCAGCCCGTGCCGCAGGTGGCGCTGCTCTACTCGGGCAAGGCGCACTACCGCCAGATCTCGCGCCCCTTCTCGACGGCCGGGCTGGACGGCCTGCGTGGAACGCTCATGAGCCTGCTGGACGCGCAATATTCCGTCGAGGTGCTCGTGGAGCACCAGCTTTCCGGGCGCATGGCGGATTATCCGCTGATCGTCGTGCCGGAGTGGGAGTATCTCGAGTCGGCGTTCCGCGCGGAGCTGCGGGCATACGTGCGGGGCGGCGGCCGGCTGCTGCTGATCGGCCCGGCGCCGGCCGCGATGTTCCGCAAGGAATTGAAGGCGCGCCTCGTGGGCAGGCCCGAGCCGTGCGGGCAATACATCGAGCAGGACGGCTGGCTGTTCGCGCTGCGGACGACGGCGCAGGTGGCTCGGCTGGGTCGCGGCGCGCGGGAATTCGGCAAGCAATATCCCGCCAACGAGATCGCCGACGCGCTGGGACCGGCCGCGTCGATCGCGAAGTGCGGAAATGGTTATATCGCCGCGACTTACATGAACCTCGGCGAGCGATACCTCCATGCCCGCACCTGCGGGGCGCGCGACTGGCTGGCCGCGCTGGTCCGCGAGTTGATGCCCCGCCCGATCGTCGAGGTGCGCGGCTCGCACCAGGTGGACGTGCAGGTCAACCGCGTGGCGGGCCGGCTGGCCGTCAACCTCGTCAACACCTCCGGGCCGCACGGCGACCGGAACGTGCACGTGTTCGACCACGTGCCGCCCGTCGGACCACTGGAGATCGTCCTGCGTCCCGGCCGCCGCCCGACGCGCATCACCCGCCAGCCGGCCGGCAGGAAAATGCGCTTCACCTGGTCCGCCGGCGAGGCCCGCTTGACCTTGCCGAAATTGGAAATTCACGAGGTCATTTGGGTGGAATAAACCCCCGGCCGGGCGGTCAAAAGTGTTCTTTCCAGTGGCGAAATGGTTCGAAATTCGGGTATATTCGCCCCGGAATGGGCGGAAACTCGCGCCCAAATCCCGGGTTTGTCGTCCTCAGGAGATGGCTCATGCGATACGCGGTGATCCTCGCCGGCGGAGCAGGTCAACGTCTCTGGCCGCTCAGTCGTGAGACGCGCCCCAAGCAGTTGCTGCGCCTCGTCAGCGGAAAGAGTCTGCTGGAGATGGCTGTCGAACGCCTCGAGGGGCTGTTCGACATGGAACACATCCTCGTCGTCACCAACGCCGAGTACGCCGACCAGGTCGCCGCGGCGCTGCCCGCTTTGCCGCGCGAGAATCTCATCGGCGAACCGATGGGGCGAGACACCTCCAACGCTATCGCGCTGGCGGTGGAACTGCTGGCTGCCCGCAGCCCCGACGCCACGATGGCGGTCTTCACCGCTGATCACGTCATCCGTCCGAAGGATGTCTTCCAGCAGTGCGTCCGGGCGGCGATCGACGCCGCCGAGGCGAACGACGACGCCCTGCTGACGTTCGGAATCCGCCCCACCTGGCCGCACTCGGGACTGGGATACATTCACTTCGGCCAGAAGCTCTCCGACGGCGTCCATCGCGTCCTGGGCTTCAAGGAAAAGCCCGACCACACCACCGCCCGGCGCTACGTCGAGAGCGGGGACTACTACTGGAACAGCGGCATGTTCATCTGGAAGCTCGGCGCCATCCGCGCCGCGATGAACGAGTTCCTGCCCGACTCCATGCGCAAGCTCGCACCGGTCGGACAGGCCGTCGCCGCCGGGCAGGATCTCCGCGCCCTGCTGGCCGACATCTACCCGCAGCTCCAGAAGATCAGCATCGACTACGCCGTCATGGAAAAGGCCCACAAGGTCCTCGTCGTCGAGCTCAAGTGCGAGTGGCTGGATGTGGGCTCCTGGCCGGCACTGGAGGACGTGCTGGAGGCCGACGAGGCGGACAACGTCGTTGTCGCCGAGAACGTCGCCCTGCTCGACAGCTTCCGCAACATCGTGGTTTCCGAGAATGGACACCTGCTGGCGGTATTGGGCATCGATGACTGCATCGTCGTGCATTCCGGCGACGCGACGCTGGTCTGCAACAAGTCCGACTCGCAGCGGATCAAGGAACTGGTCGGATACCTCGAGCGCAAGTTCGGAAAGAAATTCCTCTGATCGTCGGCCCCCTCAACGAAATGTCCCGCTGGATAGGCATCGATCACGGTACGAAGCGAATCGGACTGGCCGCGGGCGATACCGCGGGCGGCATCGCCACTCCCCTGGACGTCATCCCCGCCGAACCGCTCGACCAAGCCATCCGCCAGATTCTCCAGCGGGCCGAGGAATACCACGCTACGGGCATCGTGGTGGGCTGGCCCCTGAACATGGACGACACCGAGGGCCCCCAGGGCAAACTCGTCCGCGAGGTGGCGGCGAAGATCGAAGCCGCCACCGGCCTGGACATCCGCCTGTGGGACGAACGCCTCAGCAGCTTCCAGGCCGACCAGGCCCTGGCGGGCATGCTGACCCGCAAGAAGAAAAAGGCCCGTCAGGACGCGGTGGCGGCCGCAGCCATTCTCCAGGATTTCCTCAGTTGCGGCGGGCCCGAAGGCGCCCCCAAGCCCAATGAAATCGCCCCGGCCTGAAGACCGGGGCGAATTGCGGGTTTCCGTCTGTTTTTGCGAACTGAAGGCCTGCGCGGCCCAAGGGTCATTCCTTCTTCTTTTTCTCTTCCTCGTCCGCCTTGCCCGCCAGCGCTTCCAGCGCGGCGATCGGGTCGAGTTCTTCTTCGCTCGCGGCCACGCCTTCCACCGCCGCCTCGGCCATGTCCGTCTCCGACGCCCCGGGATGCGAAGTCACCTCGGCGTCCACGCCCAGCGCGGTCTCGCGCCCGCCCTTGCCGGCCTCGGCGAGCTTCTGCCCGCGCGTCTTGATCGGTTGGATCTCTTCCGGCTCGCCGTTGACCTGGATGGTGAACACCACCGGTCCGACCACCAGGCGGTCGCCCGCCTGGAGCTTCTGCTCGTTGACCCGGCGGTTGTTGACGTACGTCCCGTTCGACGAGGCCAGGTCCTTCACCGCGACCGACTCGCCATCGAGGACCAGCTCGCAGTGGCGCCGCGACACCGCCAGCAGCGGAATCTGAAGGTCGCAGTTCTCGCCCCGCCCGATGACGGTGGCGTCGCGCGTGAGGGGGAAATCCTTCCGCTGCCCGGTGCTCTTGAACATTACAAGTTTCACGTCCATAGGTGGTCCCAGCTTGCGTGTGAGGAACGATACCGTACACTGGACTGGGCCGGCCAAGGGGGCCTGCCGCAAATTTAGATTGTAAATGACCCGTGTCCCTCTGCAAGAGAAAACCTTCCGAACTTTCGGGCCTCGCGGGCGCTTTGTACGTCCACGTGCCCGTCTGCCTGTCCAAGTGCCGCTATTGCGACTTCTACTCGATCCCGGTTTCCGCCGACCAGGCCCGGCGGTTCGTCCAAGCCGTCCGAACCGAGCTAGAAACCTGCAACCCCCTGCTGGCCAAGCCGCTGGACAGCATTTACGTGGGCGGCGGAACCCCCACCGCCCTGGACGGGCTGCTGCTGGGTGAACTGCTCGGCGCGCTGAAACCGCTGGCCGACGGGCAGACCGAATTCACCGTCGAGGCCAACCCCGGCACGGTGGACGAACGGAAGGCGGACGTGCTGGCCGGGGCGGGGGTCAACCGCGCCAGCCTGGGGGCGCAATCGTTCCATCCCGACGAGCTGCGCCGCCTGGGACGGATCCACACCCCCGATCAGGCCCGCCAAGCCGTCGCCGTCCTCCGCCGCGCCGGTGTGGGCAACCTCTCGCTGGACCTCATGTATGCCCTGCCCGGCCAGACTCTCGAAACCTGGATCGACTCGCTCCGGCAGGCGCTGGACCTCCAGCCGCAACACCTGAGCTGCTACGCCCTGAGCTTCGAGCCTGGCACGCCGCTGCACGAAGACCTTGCTGCGGGGAAAGTCCGCGAGATGGACGAGGATCTCCAGCGGGAGTGCTACGACGCCGCCCGCCGGCTGACCGCCGAGGCGGACCTGGTGCAGTATGAAATCTCCAACTTCGCCCGGGCGGGGTTCGCCTGCCGCCACAACCTAACCTACTGGCGCAACGAGCCCTACGTGGGCGTCGGCCCCGCAGCCGCCAGCTACCTCGACGGCGTTCGCCGGACCCACGCAGCCGACATTTCGGCCTATGTCGAGGCGATCCTTGCTGGCCGGCCCTGCCCGGCCGATTCCGAGCGCCTCACCGGGCGGTACGAGATGGCCGAAACCCTCATGCTCGCCCTGCGTCTGACGGCCGGGGTCGATCGCGCCGCCTTCGCCGCCCGTTTCGGATCCGACCCTGCCGAGGCCTTCCCCCGCAGCTTCGCCCGATACCGATCGCTCGGAGCGGTCCAACTCACCCCCGCCCGGATCACCATCGCCCCGGACTTCCTGTTCGTGGTCAACGAGGTGCTGGCGGACCTGCTGGCTGAAGCTTGATTGGTCGACTTTCCACAGAATATTTTTGGCCGTGACATTGCTAACTTGTGGCGCAGACTCAAGTATCTACCACCAATATGGCTTACGCCCTTTTTTGCTTATAGTTAGGTAGTTTAGTCTCGCAATTCCAGCGAAAACAACAACTACGACTAAACTAAGATAATAGCATAAATTTATTAATATTACTACTTCCCGCTTGCTTCTGACGTGCCCACGTATTAAAATTAGATCGACGGCTAAGATTACGAAAGGATATAAATTATGCTAAGCTCTAAAAACAAACCAAAGTTCGAGAATCCTTTTCGCCCCGGTGCTGGTCACATGCCTCCGTACTTGGCAGGCCGCGAGGAAGAGGCCAAGGAATTCGCGAAACTTCTCGGCCAGAAAGTCATCTTGCAGAATCTAATTCTTACTGGACTTCGGGGGCTGGGCAAGACTGTTTTGCTAGAGACTTTCAAGCCAATGGCTATCCGCGCCGGTTGGCTATGGGCTGGAACGGACCTGTCCGAAACAACAAGTATAAGCGAGGAAAACTTGGCAGTGCGTTTGCTAACAGACCTCTCTGTTGTCACTTCGGGTATTGTAATTCATGTCGAAGAACACAAGACATTGGGCTTCAAACCCGAGACAGAACAAACGCCAACGACACTGAATTTTGCATTCTTGAGTAAATTGTACGAAAGAACCCCTGGACTTGCTTCGGACAAACTAAAAGCTGTTCTTGAAATAGTTTGGAGCTATCTTAAAGGGTTCGACAAGCGCGGGATAGTGTTTGCGTATGACGAAGCTCAAAACTTGGCGGACCACGCCACAAAAGATCAATACCCGCTTTCCCTTTTATTGGACGTCTTCCAGTCACTTCAGCGGAAGGAAATCCCGTTCATGCTCGCGCTCACCGGCCTTCCAACACTTTTCCCAAAACTTGTGGAGGCTCGAACGTATTCTGAAAGAATGTTCCACATACTCTTTCTCGATCCCTTGACACAGTCGGAAACAACAGAAGCTATTAGAAAACCAATCAACAAGGCAGAATGTCCTATCTCATTTACGGACGAGTCGACTAATACAATCTGGCAAATTACCCGGGGTTATCCTTATTTCGTCCAATATGTGTGCCGTGAGGCTTTCGATATTTGGGCACAGAACATTCAGGAAGGACAGGCGTTTGCATCTATCCCGGCCGTCGAAGTTATTCGTAAGCTTGACACAGATTTTTTCGCTGGCCGGTGGAGCCGCGCAACAGATAGGCAACGCGAACTTCTTGGCATTATCGCTCAACTACCAAACTGCGACGCCGAATTCACAGTTCAAGACATATCGGAACATGCGGCAAATCTGGCACTTAAGAAACCGTTCAGCAGCAGCTATATTAACCAAATGCTTGCGATTCTTTCGGAAGTCGGCTTGGTGTATAAGAACAGGCATGGTAAATACTCATTTGCCGTGCCGTTACTCGGTGAATTCATAAGAAGACAACAAGGATA
>DNAS01000183.1:0-2208 GCA_003485185.1 Phycisphaerales bacterium
GTGACTCGTAGATTACGTCAATGTAATCGCACGGATATGCTCGCGTCAGCGTGACAATACTATACTTTTCCCATCGTAGCGTTCTGAAACTAGCTGAAGGACGCGGGCGACGCGAAAGAGGGAGAGGAAGATGCTCACAGCAGATCAAATGATAATCACTGGCCAACAGCAGTTTGACGCGATCATGCAACACTCCAATCTTGTCTTGGGGTGCTGTGAGCGGCTCACCGAAGAGAGCATGCGTTCTGCCCGTGCGCTTCTCGCGCAGGTCGAGTCCGACTTTGACGCCCTCCTGCGTGGCGAAACCATTGGATTCATCAACGCAGCTGGCCGAATCGGTCTGGACAGTTGGGTGTCGATGACTGCGTGCGTCATCGGATTCCAGCGTGAGGCGGTAAGAAAATCCTTCACCTTCAAGTAGCGTGCCCGGCCTACCGATCCCGGCCCGACGGTATCTGACAGATACGAAAGACCATGGTCGTGGTCTCGTTAAGACGGACATTCATCGAGAGAATTCTGTACGAATCCCCTCGCAACGTTCCTGCCGTCACTCTTTGCGGCTCATTGGAGAAATGCCATGAAATCGAAATCCCTTCTTGCGGTCCTGGCGGCGTTTGCCATGCTCTCGTTCAATTCCATCGCGGCGACTGCGGAGGAAGAGTCCCAAGCCAAATCCGAACAAGTCGAAAAGGCTGACTCGACGGACGCCAAGCGGCATTCCCACGTACAGGAGAAAGTCGGCGTGCGGCCGAAAGCTGCGGAGGCCAAGGGCGATGACGGCATGGCCGCGAAAGCCAAGCCCAAGCACTACCACCCGCGGGACGGGAAATGACCCCGTGCAAAGTGGCGTGGCACATTCGGGGGGGCGTTTGTTGCTGTGACTCCACGCATTTCTGATGTACACGGTGATCGTTGCACTTGCCGTCTGCTTACTGCGGCGGTTGGATGCGACATCAAGACGATACCGTTCAGCTATTGCCGGTCTGTATTGATGAAGCGATGGGCCATGACATGCAACCACGGTTGCCGCGGTGGCTCGGTGGAGGCCCGCGCAGGCCGGCATATGGCGGGAGGTGGACCTATCGACACCGTCAAGGCGATTCTGATCAAGAATGAGTAGCCATTTTTCGCGCATGTAACGGTGTTGTGGTTCCACGGTTCTGCCGAAATTTCATCTAACCCTCCTATATGGACTCCCCCGTAAATCAAGACAGACCGTGTTTTTGACTTTCCGGGGTGAATCACCTGCAGTCGTATATCCGGCATCTGTGGTGGGTTCTGAATGACCCGTGCCGACATTGAATCTGCCCGCGAAGCGCCAATCGGTACAAGCGGCTGCTGGAGAGCCGGAAGAGTTATCGGCTGTTGGCGCTTCCCGTCATCGCCACCACCGACTTGCCCTGGCCGCGCCGTTCGTCGTCTTCGCGCTGCTCTATCCGCTGCCGTGGAATCCGATCTATCCGGGCATCATCGCCATGGCGACCGGGGCGGTCGCGACCGCGCTGTGCCGCCCCGATCTGCTGACCAAGAGCTGGGTCGGCGGACTGCTCTTCTTCGTCTATTACAGCCTGTTCCTCACTGGCCTCGAATGGTCCGCACCGGGATACGTTCAACGCGTGTGGAATCTCGATGCCTTGTCCGGGCTTGTTCTCTTCCACATGCCGCTCGAGGAACTGCTCTTTGCCGCGGCCTTCGGGCTGTACTGGTCGGGCGTGTACGAGCACTTCACCTGGCGGCGTCCCACACTGCCGGGCGCGCAATAGGGGGCGCAACCCGCCCCATCCGGTGTGCCTGACACCGTTGTAATGCCCGGGTCACGGGCCTGTCGGGCCTCTTGGCGCACGATGATCCTGCGGCGGGATGGAGGCAGGGCGCCGGGCGCATGATCAAACGTGAACGCCCCGCGCAATGCCCACATGGAGGTGAATGATGAGAATCGCACACATTGGGCGCGCCGCGCACGTCGTTGCGGCGCTGCTCGCGCTGGTTGTGGCGAGCAGCGCGGGGGCGCAGGAGATGCGGCAAAGCGTGAGTGTTGGCGGCGTGACGGTCCATTACGGCTTCCTTCCGGCCGAGGTCGCCGGCGAGCACACCGCGCCACACGAGGTCGAGCCGATGCACGGCCAGGCCAGAAAGGGCGACTATCACCTGATCGTTGCCCTGTATGACCCGGCTGGCGAGCGCATCAGCGACGCCGAGGTGCGCGCG
>DNAS01000183.1:2441-2778 GCA_003485185.1 Phycisphaerales bacterium
CGCATGGTGGTGAACGACACGCTCACCTTCGGCAACTTTTTCCCGATGCGCAGCGGCGGTCACTACCGCGTCACGCTCGAGATCCGCCTGCGCGGCGCGGCGCGTCCGCTCGAAGCCCAGTTCGAGTACCGGCATCGCTGAGGTCCTCCTGGGCTGGTGGGGACGTCCTACCTGCCGCGGTATCGACGGCCCAGGCGGTCGGTCGGGTTCCTCTGTACCGTCAGGCGCCGCCGGGGCCGTGGCGCATCGCCTCCAGCGCCCGCTGCAGCCGCGCCACCGTGCCGTCGACGTCGTCCAGCTTGTCGAGGCCGAAGAGGCCGATGCGGAAGGTCTTGAA
>DNAS01000017.1:0-403 GCA_003485185.1 Phycisphaerales bacterium
GTGCGCATGTAGGTGATCAGGCCGACGCTGCCCTCGCCGGGAAGTTCCACGCCCTCGTAGAGCTGCTGGGCGGTCCGCATGGTGCGGCTGGCGGAGAAACGCAGTTGCACCGAGGCCGCCTGCTGGAGCGCGGCGGTGGTGAACGGGGCGTAGGGTCGCGAGCGGGTCTCGCGCTGCTTGATGTCGCCCAGGACGAACGGCGGGGCGGCGTCGCCCGCCCGGCCGACGACCGTCGCGCGGTTGCGCGCCAGGCCCTTGCCCTTGGGGTCCTCGGCGCGGTCGATCCGCTCGATGGACAGGCCCAGCGCGCGGGCGACCTCGAGCGCCTGGCGCTCGTCGTCGGGCTTGAAACGCTTGCCCTTCCACGTCGCCAGCTCCGCGCGGAACGCGCCGCGCTCGGCGA
>DNAS01000017.1:540-1004 GCA_003485185.1 Phycisphaerales bacterium
GCGGAACGCGCCGCGCTCGGCGAGGAACGCCTGCTGGCGGTCGCGCGTCGGGCCGTTTCCTCGCGCGTCGCGCGTGGCGAGCAGCGCCGCCCAGTCGGCGGAAAGGCGCGCCGCGCCGGCGAGGTCCGGCGTGAACACGCCGCCGATCCGCCAGTACTCCTCCGGCTGGAACGCGTCGATCTCGCGCTCGCGCTCGACGATCAGGCGGACCGCGACGGTCTGCACGCGCCCTGCCGACAGGCCCCGCGCCACTTTGCGCCACAGCAGCGGGCTGACCTCGTATCCGACGATGCGGTCGAGAATCCGCCGCGCCTGCTGCGCGTTGACCTTGTCCATGTCGATCTGGCGCGGATGCGCGAAGGCCTCGCGGATGGCGCCGGCCGTGATCTCGTTGAACAGCACGCGGCGGATTCGCTCCGCCGGAACGCCGAGGCTCTCGGCCAGGTGCCAGGCGATGGCCTCGC
>DNAS01000017.1:1132-5777 GCA_003485185.1 Phycisphaerales bacterium
CGATGGCCTCGCCCTCGCGGTCGAGGTCGGTCGCCAGGAACACTTCCGGGCTGCGCCGCGCGATCTGCTTGAGTTCGGCCAGCACCTTTCGGCGCGAGGCCAGCGGCTCATAGGTGGGCGTGAAGTCGTGCTCCAGGTCGACGCCCATTTTGTTGCCGGGCAGGTCGCGCACGTGGCCCATCGACGCCTTGACGATGAAGTCGGTCCCGAGGTATCGGTTGATGGTCTTGGCCTTGGCGGGGGACTCGACGACGACGAGTTTTTTGCCTTCCGGAGCGCGAAAAGCGCGGACTTTTCGCTCTCCCGCGGTTCTTTTCGCGGGCGTGGGAGAACTTTTCTTGCTCTTTTTCGCCGCTTTCGCCATGGGTTTTGCCTGCTTTTTCGCCGCGCGGCCGGGCACGCCGGCGCGAGACTCCTCGCCGCCGCGCGGGGCATCATGATTCGTATGCGACGGGCCGGTTGTCAAGCCCGCGCAGTGACTTTTTCGGACGGAAGGGGGAGAGAGATTGAGAAGAATTGGCGATTCCGCGCCCGGAGCCGCTTGGAAAACAAGAAGTTACGGCCGCTCCCCTGCGCCCGGCGCGCCGCCGGTTTCGGCCTGGACGGCCTGCATCAGCCGGCGCGAGAGGATGATTTTCCGCACGTACAACAGGTCGCGGAGTTCCTGGCCCGGCTCGCCCTGCTGCCGCTCGTGCAGCACGTACGGCCCGTGGTGCCGGCCGGCGCTCTCGCACCAAATCGGCTGGCCCTTGATCGTGCCCGCCAACTCCGTTCCGTCGATCAGGTGGAGTTTCCATAACAGTCTGCGGTATGGGTACTTCTGGCCGGTGTAGACGCGTTCCGGCTCGCCCATTCCCTTCCACCGCCAGTACAATTCCATCCGCTCCTCGACGATTTCGGCCGTGATGCTCAGCACTGCGATCAGCGGCACACGCCGCCAGCACTGGCGCTCCTCCACATACACCAGCAGCGGCTGCTCGCGGGTGGTGAAGATCGTCCCGGCCAGCAGCGCGCCGTCCGACAGCAGCATCACGCCGGGCAGGGCGTCCTCGCGCGGGAGCGCTTGCGCGAAGGGGTCGCGTCCCGCGTCGGCCGGGGCGCTCGCCGGCGCGGTCGCGGTGGCCGGCGCGGCGTCGGATTGCCGCTCCAGCCAGGCGTCGAACTCGCCGCGCGGCTTGGCGCGCGTGGCGGGTTGATCGCCCGCGGCAATGCCCGCCGCCAGCGTCGCCAGCATGCAGATTCTCATCGCTCTAGCCATGGTCCGCTCCGCGCCGTCCAATATCGCCTGCCTTCGCCGGCCGGGCAAGCTTCTTTCGAACGGCAGGCAGCAGGCTACAGACCTTAGACCTCCGACTTCAGACGATAGGCATCAGAGCGCCTCGGGCTGTTTTCCCTGTAGTCTGTCGCCTCTATCCTGTAGCGAAAAGAGGAAAGAAAAGAGATGGTGAAGCGGGTTGGCAACCGGCATTGCGCGAGAACGTGTTCCGTGTTGACCCTGGCATGAACGGAATTCGTGGGATCGTCAAACTCGCCTTGTTTGGCGCCGTTTCGCAGAACGTACCACCAGCAACATCGCCAGACCGATTGCCAGCAGCAATCCTGCCATGGCGGCCTTCAAAGGCCACCGCGTCGATTCGGTGGGCGTCGTCGTTTCGGAAACCCGCGTCGTTGCGACGGAGGAAGACGGCGTTCGCCCCCGGATTGACAAGAGGGGCGGTTGAGGCAACCCGGCGGCACCGCGAATCCTGACGGCGGACGCTTCGGGCGGCTCGGTGGAGTTGGCCAAGGTCATTCTTTCCGTGGCTGTCGAGGCGCGAACCGTGGGTCGATAGCGGAATGGCGCCAATTCGCCCAAACGGAGGTCGAGCACCGGCCAAGGGTCGGGTGGGAATTCCGGCCAGGTCCTGAAGTTGCTCAGGAACGGCATGTTCCCGGAGAGAACCCACTTTTTAAGTTCATCGAAGGTGATCAGGCCATCGAAGTTCGTGTCCGCGGGAGAGGTTCCCCAAGGGGTGCGATAGAGCCCCGTCACCATGGTGACGGTCAAAGGAGTCATGCCTAGAGGGCTGATGATCTCGGCAAGGTCGTGCATCCCGGGCGGCCAGGGAAGGTCGGGGATTATGTGGGAGGGCTCATCCGCCGGCGCCCCGGCGAACAGGCAGATGTTGGGCACTTCTTTCAGGGCCTCCCAGAAACTCCCCGTGTAGCAGCCGGGCAGGACAACCACCTTGATGGCCTGAGGGTCCAACTCCATCAGAAGCGATTGGAGTTCGCTCCTGCGAAGGATATTTTCATCGCCCGGAATGACGCTGCCGTCCCGGGGGTCAACCTTCAAGCCCAGCACGGCCCGGAAGCCGTGGCAACCGATGAACAGGAAAAATGTCTCGCCGGCTTTCACCTCGGGCTTGAACGCTCGGATGGCGTCCAACACCATTGCCCGGGGATTCTCCGTGTCGCTGTCCATCAACAAACCGTAGATGTTTCTGGCGGAGGCATTGGGAAGGCTCATGAGGGCGATGCCCATCGCCCAGGCTTCCCTTTTGCCATGGTAGTCGAACCCTTTGGAACGCTGCTCGCAACCCACCAGCAGGGCATGAATCTTCACCCTCGGCTGGGCATAGGCGGGCACGTCATATTCCACCACATAGCCGGGGTAGAAGTCCGCGGGCGGGTAACTCTGTCGCGTCCGCAGAAAATCATTCCAGCTTCCCCAAGGCATGGCAGGGTCGCTGCGATACTGCAAGCCGTCCTCGTGGGAGAACTCCGCCGAGAAATTGCTGTTGTTGGGCTCTCCCGGGGCCCACGCGGTGTATTGCCAGGGCTCGCCGGTGACCCAGCACCAGCCGCCGGCGGGTTCGGAGGCTCCCTTCGGCTGGTACCCGCCCAACCATGCCGCGCCGCGATAGGCTTCCGGAAAGGTTCGGACGATAAAGTCGTTTTCCTCGGCGGAAGCGATGGTGGCGAGATGACCGGGGGCAACCTGGAAGACACGTTTTCTGGCGGCTTCGTCGGCTTCGTACCAGGTGAAACCGCCGGGCTTGCCCGACACGGCTTGGTAGTAATGGCCGTTGCCTTCCCACCGAACGGGCTCGGCTGGTTCGGACTGGCCACGAAGCAAGGCGCAGGGAATGCCCAGGAAAACGACAGTCAAGGCCGATACGAAATTGCGCATGGATTGTTTTCCTTTCCGGGCCTGCCCGCATTGGCCGGCCGGCGTCCGCCTACTTCCCTTCCCCGACGGGCACGGTCCAGGACTGAATGCCCCGCTGGCTGCTGGAGGTGATCAGGAGCTTTCCGTCCGGCGACAAGGCCGCGCAAAGATACTGGCCGTCGGGCGTCTTGCCCGCCAGTCCGCCGGTGGCGAAGTCATTCAGGGTGACCTTGGGTCCCACGAAGACCACCCGCCGCCCGTCCGCGGAGAAGAAGATCGCCTTGATTTCGCCCGAGACGTCCGCAAACTGCCTCGCCCGCACTTGCCCCGCCGTCGTGTCGAACAGGACAACCGTGCCGTCTCCGGTGGCGGCGACCAGCCACTGTCCATCGGGCGAGAATGCCGCCGATTGCGGCAGGCGAGCCTTCTGCTTGCCCCGAAGCATCGCCTGCTCGTAGGGAGTCAACGGCTTGTTCGGGACCAGCTCGCTGGGCAGGGCAACGACCGTTGTCGGGGGATTCGCCGGGCGTCCGTCAAGGTTCCACGTCCGCAGCGTGCCGTCCTGCCCGGCGGACATGAGCTTGGCGCCGTCGCCGGAGAAACAAAGGGCAACGGGCAGATGTTCGGCGGTTTCGATCCGGGCCAGGCGCTGGCCGGTGCGAACGTCATGAATGGCGATGCAACCGTTCTGTCCGGCGCACGCCATTCGGGCGCCGTCGGCAGAGAATGCGCAGCAGACCGGCGAAGTCGTATCCACCGGGAACCGGACCTTTCCGGTAGTCAGATCCCAGGCGCGTGGGCCTTCGACGGCCGGCGGTTTGGGATTGGCGATGATCATCTGCGTCTTCTTCTTGGGAGGAGGCCTGCCGGCAACGACGCACCGGCAGTCCGGCGACAACCAGATTCGGTGCGAACCGCCGTCTTTCGTCGCATCGATCCCGCGGATGCTCCTGGCATCAAAGGCGACCGTGTATTGCGTAATCCGGTCGTCCGTCGTTGCGGTGAGGAACGTCTTTCCGTCGCGGAGAAAGGCAATCGCGGTCGTCTGGCAACCGAAGGTGGTGAAGGTGGGCTTGGTCTCCTTGAGTCCTTCTCCCTTGGGCGGCGGCACTGCGGTCAAAACAGGCACGTCCCTGGCCGTGGGCGGATCGACAACCCCTTCCGGGGTGGCGCAACGGAACCCGACGGTCTTGTCGAGGTGGGACCGCGGATAAGGACCGTAACGGCGGTAGCAGGCAAAGTCCCCGTATTGCGTGCCGTCCCAAAAACCGCCCATGAAGCCGCACTTCCTGTCGCCTTCCCCCGCGAGAACCGTGAACTCCCGCACATTCCCGCCCATGTCCATCACGCCAAAGGGGCTGACATCGGCCTTCACCGAGCCGGGTGCATGCGGGCCTCGGCTGCCGTGATGGAGCAACTTGAACACCTGCTCCTGTTCACCCCAAGGGAAAGACCGGCCATCCGAACCGCGGGCTGCCTTTTCCCATTGGCGGG
>DNAS01000017.1:5870-18626 GCA_003485185.1 Phycisphaerales bacterium
ACTGCCTTTTCCCATTGGCGGGAGTTGGGAATTGTTGCGCCGGCCCATTCGGCGTAGGCGAGGGCGTCATTGAAACTCAGCCTGCTCATCGGAAGATTGTCCTGCCACTTGCCCTCGATCCGACGGACACCCGACATGTCCACGGCATGCTCCAGTCCGTACACCGGCGCCTCGGGCATGTCGCGCCCAGTGGCCTGACAGAACTTGCGATACTGCCCGACCGTCACTTCGTACTTGTAGATCCAATACCCAGGCACGTTGACCTTGGCGAGGCCCGACGGGCCGGGAAACATTTCCTTTGCCCGCTGCCAGTTGATGTAGCCTCCGGGATCCCTCTTTTGGAATTGCTCTTCGCTCTCGCCGGACAGGTATTCGCCGGAGGGAATGAAGATCATCTCCGCCCCGTCGATGGGATTGACGGCGGTCTTGGCGGCAGAGGACGGAGACGCATCCGATACGGGTGCCGGCCCGGCGGCGGGCGCCGTGGTCGGCGCGGAAGGGTTCGGCGCCGGTTCCTCGCCCGGCCTGATCGTCGCGATGTCCCGACGAAGGATTTTCACGATCTTGCCGTCGGCGGTCTTGAAGCCGACAGCGTCTCTCGTTTCCATGACCACTTTGCCGCGATAGACCGTGCCGTCCTTGAGTCGAACCTCGTCGGCGATTGCAATGGTCAGGCAGGCCAGGAAAGTTGTGACGGCGCAAGCGGCGAAAAGGCGGGCACCCATGACGTTTCTCCTTATTCTGTCGGCGCCTGAATGCAGCCCCGCAGATACGGAAAGAGGATATGGCCGTAGCGAACGAATACGGACCCTTCGCCGACAATAACGGGAATTATATCAGCGGTTGGATTCGCCGGGCAATATCGACGAGCCTGTCGCGATTGCCGTGAGGGAAGAAAAGGCGACAGGCTGCCGACTACACGCGTCAGGCCGCAAATCGCCTCGGGCTGCTTTCCCTGCAGCCTGAAGTCTGTAGCCTAAAGTCTGAGGCCTGAGGCCTGTAGCCTGACACCTGCTGTCTGTGCCTGTCGCTTTACATCTGAGACTGCGGCGGCTGCTGGCCCTTCTTCTTGGATTTGGCGACAACCACCGCCACGGCGGCGCCGACTCCGCCCACGACGGCGCAAACAATGATCAGCCACCATACGGGAGCAAGGTCCGCTAGCATGTTGTGCCCTTTCCAATGACCGTCCGTCGCCAGAGGCACGAGTCATTGTGTCAACGAAGTTTCCCGGGGACTTCGCGCTGACGACCGCCGCCAGCAGTTTTCCTCATTATTCGCTCCCTTTGGCGCAAGGGAACCGATCTTGCCGGCAGGCCCGGCGTTGCGGAAACAGCTAACCGGCGTCGAGACCGGCGATTATGGGCTTGCGAAGTCGCGTACTGTCCCGCTCGGGGACAGATAGCCTCCGTATCCGAACCCGTAGCAGCAGGCATCAGGCTACAGGCATCAGGGTGCCTCGGGCTGTTTTTCCTGAAGCCTGAGGTCTGTAGCCTGTAGCCCCTGGATTTGTCCTATTGTCTTCTCTCACCGCGTGAGGTTCGCATTCCGGGAAATGGTCAATGGGAAATGGGCGATTGGCAATTGCGGCGCGAATCGGGTATGGTTCTCGCGTAGGATGAATCGGGGCGGGGCGCGAGCGCGAACGGCAGGGCGAGAGATGAACCGGGTCTGCGTGATCGACATTGCGGGTCTGAGCCTGACGCTGGCGGGGCGCGACGATTCGCTATGGGTGCGCTCGCTGCCGGGCACGCTGCGGGCGATGCGGGCGACGTTTCCCGCCGTGACGCCCAGCGTGCAGGCGTCGATGACGACGGGCGTCGCGCCGGGCCTGCACGGGGTGGTGGCGGGGGCGATCTATCGCCGACAGGCGCAGTCCGTCAGCCTGGACGAGCGATCCAACACGCTGCTGACCAAGAAACGCTTCTGGCACGCGCGGGCCTTGCCGGCGCGCCCGAAGGTGGGCCTGGTGATGTGGACCAACCCGCTGGCGGGGGCGGCCGACGCCGTCCTCGGCGCGACCACCTACGGAAAGGCCTGCACCGGCGTGGCCGAGATGCCCGTGGGCCTCTACCGCCGGGCCACGACCGCCGCGGGCGAACTGGACACGCGCCTGCTGCGAGGCCCGCGGGCCGACTGGCGCGCCAGCGAGTGGATCGTCCGGGCGGCCGGCCGGCTGTGGGACGACTGCGCCTGCGACCTGCTCTGGGTCTACCTGCCGGGCGTGAACTTCGCGGCGCAGCGGTACGGCCTGTCCGACACCCGCACGCGCGACGCCCTGCGCGGCGTCGACGCGCTGGCGGGCGAGCTTTCGCAAACCATCGCCGCCAGCGGGGGGCGCACGCTCGTGGTCTCCAGCGGCGGGCTGGTGGACGTCTCTCGCGTCTGCTGGCCGAACGTGCTGCTCCGCGAGGCGGGCCTGCTCCGGGTCCGCCGCGGGCCCGACGGCGAGGAGGTGGACTTCCCCGCCAGCCGGGCGTTTGCCCTCGTCGATCACCAGGTGGCGCACCTGTTCTGCCGCGACGAGGCGACGGCCGACGATGCCGCCGCCGTCCTGCGCGAGCACCCGGCCGTGGGCGCGGTGCTTCCGCGCGGCGAGTTGTTCTGTCCGGGCCTGGGGCACGACCGCGCGGGCGAGCGCGTGGCGATGGCGGTGCCTGACGCGTGGTTCAGCTACGCCTGGTGGTCCGTCCCGGGCCAGACGCCCGAATCCGCCCTGCGCCTCGACGACGGCGGAAAGTGCGGATACGACCCGTGCGAACTGCTGGCCGGGACGGACGAGGGGCTGATCGCCCCCGAGCCGCATCGCATCCGCGCCAGCAGGGGGCTCGTGTCCGTGCCCGCCGAGGACCAGTGCGTCCTGGGCGCCACGTGCGAGCTGCCGGCCGGCCTCGGCGGCGCCGTCACCGACGTGCCCGAAATCCTCCGCCGACTGCTGTTCGAGTGAGAAACCGCACCAAGAATGAACCGCAGAGTGCGCAGAGACCGCAGAGATGCAATTGTTTTATTCTTCAAAATTCTGCGTCCTCTGTGTCCTCTGCGGTGAGTTTTCTTTTTTCATGTAATCCGTGGAATCCGTGTAATCTGTGGACGAATTCCGCTCTGCTCGCAGTGGACGGATCGGGCTTTCGGGAGCGGCGATGCTGGCGATAGGATTTCTGATCCCGGGCGTGCTGGCGGCGGCGTGGGCGTGCGCGCTGCCCGTCATCATCCACCTGATCCTGCGGACCAAGCCCCGCAAGATGGTCTTTCCCGCGCTGCGATTCGTCCGCAAGACGCACCAGGCGAACATCTCCAAACTGCGCCTCAAGCACCTTCTCCTGCTGCTGATGCGAATGGCGGCGATCGTGCTGGTCGCGACGCTGTTCGCGCGTGCGCAGCAGGCGGACTGGCGCGCGTCGGCGGAGTTCGACCAGCCGGTCGCCGCGGCGATCGTCGTGGACAACAGCGGGTCGATGGACTACCGCGGGCAGAAGGGCACCAGCCTAGGCCAGGCCAAGTCCGTCGCGGAGGAATTGCTGGCCAAACTCCCCGGCGGGTCGCGCGTGGCGGTGGTGGCGACGGCCACGCCCGACGCGCCTGTCACGTTCCACAGCGACCTGCGCCTGGCGGGCGAGGCGGTACAGCGCGTCGAGCAGACGGCCGCCCACTCCAGCCTGACCGCCGCGCTGGCCCGCGCGACGGCGCTGCTGTCCGGCGTGGACATTCCGCGCAAGGTCGTCTACGTGCTGACCGACATGACCGCGCAGGCGTGGCGCGACGTGCCTCGCATCGCCGAAGACACGAGCGCGAACTTCGCGGTCGTCCAGTGCGGCGGGGGCGAGGCCGCCAACCGCGCGCTGGGGGCCGTCGAGCTGGTGTCCTCGGCGGCGTCGCGGTCGGCCGACATCGTCGTCCAGACCACCGTCGCCAGCGTGCGCCTCGGCGGCGACGTGAAGGTGCAGGCCGAGCTCGGCGGTAAGGCGCTCGATGCCGCCACCTGCCGCCTGGCCCAGGACGGCTGGGCCGAGGTCGCCCTGACCGTCCGCCCCCAGACCGAGGGCGTCGTCCACGGGCGGATCGCCCTGGTCGAGGCGGACTTCCTGGCGCTGGACAACGAGCGGTTCTTCACGCTGCACGTGGGCCCGCCGCCGGAGGTGCTGATCGTTCGCGAAGCCGCCACCGTCGGCGCGGGCGACGAGACCACGCGCCTGATGTCCTTCGCCATCGCCCCGCCCGGCGCGGAAGGGTGGGTGCTCCGCCGGACCGTCACCACGGGCAACCTCGACGCGCAGAACCTGACGGCCGTCCGACTGATCGTGCTGGCCGACGTCGCGGCCCTGAGCGAGACGCAGTGGCGGCGGAAGGAAGAATTCGTCCGCGCGGGCGGCAGGCTGTGGATCGTCGCCGGGTCGCTGATGTCCGTCGCGTCGTACAACGCGCCCGACGCCCAGCGTGTCCTGCCCGCGCCGCTGAAACCTCTCGAGGACCTGCCGGAAGCGATGGGCTGGAACGGCGACGACCTCCGCCAGCCGATGCTCCGCCCCCTGCGGGACGAAACCAGCACGCCCCTGGGCGCGATGAAGTTCCACCGGCGGTTCGCCATCGACCCGGCGGCGCTGGCGCCCGACGCCGCCGTCGCCGTCCGCTACGCCGACGGCGTGCCGGCCATCCTCACCCGCAAACTCGGCGACGGGCTCGTGCTGATGTGGAACTTCTCCCCCGCGCGCGGGTTCTCCAACCTCTCCGACAGCCGCAACATCCACTTTCCCATCCTCGCGCTGCACACCGCGCGGTCCCTGACCGAGCGCGGCGGGGAGTCCGCGACATACACCTGGGGGCAGACGGTCTCGCTGCCGCTGCCCAAGGGCATGACCAACCCGCGCGTGACGGTGCGCCGCCCCGGTCAACCGGCCGGGCAGACGGTAGCGGCGCAACTGCTCCAGCGCGTCGTGACCCTCGTCGCCGACGCGGTGGGGCCCTGGGACGTGACCTTCACGGAAGGCGCGCAGGCGCAGGAGACGGGCTTCAGCGTTAACGCCGACCCGTCGGAGAGCGACCTGTCGCCGGCCGACCTCGACGCGGTGCGCCGCCTGTTCCCTGCCGACCGGCTGACCGTCGCGACCGGCGCGGAGGACCTGGTCCGCGCGTCGCGCGCCGCCGGAGAGGCGCTGGACCTGTCCACGCCCGTGCTGCTGGCGCTGCTGGTCCTGATGACGGCGGAATCGTTCTTCGCCAACCGGTTCTACCGCACGCCCGCGCCCACGAACGACGTGCGATAAGTTCCGAAAGGACGTCTTGTCCGCTGGACAAGGAGCGGCTTCCCGCGAGGTCATTTCGGATTGCGGATTGCGGAATGCGGATTGGAAGACGGTTGACGCCACGGCGCATGCCTCGGGCTCTTCAATCCGAAATCCGCAATCCGAGATCCGAAATCCACAGTTCCCGCTTCGTGTTTTTAGAATTGACCGGTCCTCGCGGGAGTGCTACGGTGGTCGCCTGCTGAACCAGAACCGGAAATGAGAGGCCACGCCATGCAGGAATTCGAAGAACTGAAGCAGAAGGTCGCGGAGATCGAAGCGGAAGTCGTCAAGGCCGACGGCGGAAACCGGGCAGCAGGCGTCCGCGTCCGCAAGGGCATGCAGGAAATCAAGCAGCTCTGCCAGAAAGTCCGCGACCGCATTCTCCAGGTCCGCGACCAGTCCGCCGGACCGGCGTAACCGTTTCGCAGCACAGACAACCTACCCAGAGCCTATCAGGGAAAATGCGCGGTCCCTGGAGCGATTCGGATAGGCTCTGAACCGCAGGAAGGATCCCATGCCCCCGCTACCGCTGTTTGATCTTTCGACGATCGACCTGACCAAGGTGCAGATTTCCCAGGAGCAGGTGTATTCCGTCAACCCGCACCGTTACGAGTTCAAGATGCTCGACGGCATCTACTTCATGGACACCGAAAACGGGCGGATCGCCGGGTACAAGGACCTGACGGAAGACCAGTTCTGGGTGCGGGGGCACATTCCGGGCCGGCCGCTCTTCCCGGGCGTGCTGATGATCGAGACCGCCGCGCAGCTCGTGAGCTACTACGTCATGAGCGCCGCACCGGACAGGGGCTTCATGGGCTTCGCCGGCGTGGACGACGTGAAGTTCCGCGGCTCGGTCGTGCCCGGGCAGCGGATCGTCATGCTCGGAAAGATGGTCGAGATCCGCCCCCGGCGATGCATCGGCCAGACGCAGGCGTACGTGGACGGCTCGCTGGTCTACGAGGGCACGATCACGGGGATGTGGCTGTAGCGGATTCCCGTCGGCACGCGGTTCCCGTGGAGATTCCAGCCCGAAGGGGCGTCCTGTGGGCGCAAGGGGCCATACGCAATCGACAGTCCGGTTCGAGGGCCGCCTCGACGTGACGCCTCCGATCGCCGACGGGCAACTGGTGCTCGTCCCGGCGCGGCGCGGGGTGGTGGCGCTGCTGGCCGAGGGCGATCGGCCGATCGTCCTGCTCACAGCCGCCGACATGCGATCCCGCGTTCGCAACCGCCTGCGCAATCCCGACGAGCAGGAACGCCGCAAGGTGCCCGACCTGCACGTCCTCACGCGGGCCATCGTCTGGACGGAGGCCCCGGGGCACTTCGAGGCCGACTGGACCTACCTGGAAATTGCGCGTCGCCTCTGGCCGAACACTTACTCCTCGATGCTGGCAAGCAAGCCCCCGTGGTTTGTCCGCGCGGACCCGCAAGAGAAGTTCCCGCACTTCGCCCGCACGCGCGAGCCCTTGGCGGCAGGGGGACTCTGCCTGGGCCCGTTCGAGTCGGCGCGGTCCACCGACGCGTTCATCGAGACGCTCCAGGACGCCTTCGACCTCTGCCGGCAGGTGCAGTGCCTGCGTCGCAGCCCACACGCCCAGCCGTGCGCGTACGCGCAGATCGGCAAGTGCCTCAGCCCGTGCGACGGAAGCATTCCGCTGGAGGCGTATCGCAAGGTGGTGGCCGAGGCGGCCGAGTTCGCCCTCGGCCGGCGCGAGGCGTTCCGCGCGGCGCTCGCGGGGCGGATGAAGCGCGCCGCGGGTGAGTTGAAATTCGAGCGTGCCGCGGCGCTCAAGGCCCGCCTGGCGCGCCTGGACGATCTGGACAAGCCCGAATACGCCTACGTCGCACCACTGGAGGAATTCCGGTTCCTCCTGCTGTCGGCGGGGGAGAACTTCCACCGGGTGAAGGTCTTCGCGGCCTGTTTGGGTGCGGTGCGGGCGTGCGGCACGTTGGAGTATCCGCCGCGCCCGCGCCCGCTGGCGGGCGTGCTGAAAAAGGCTTCGGCGCTGCAAGCCGAAACGTCCCCCGACGACGGCGCGGGCCCGTGGCGCATGGCCTTGGTCTGCCGGATGCTCCAGGCCGGCCGCGCCGCCCAAGGCGCCGCGGCGCGCTGGACCGACGACTGGTCGCCCCAGCGCCTGGGCGGGTGGATCGAGCAATCGGCCGCGATCCTGGGTCTCCGCGCGCCCAAACCCCGCGGGCGCTCCGCCGCGGGCAAGGCGAAAACCGAACCGCCCTCGCCTTCGCCGTGAGCGAAACGCTATAATGCCCCCCGGCCGCGCGAACCGGACCGCCGCGCCGCCGTGGGAAACATGGGCACATTCGTCAAGGCATTGCGCAGGCTTCTGCCCCGCCGTCAGAAACGCTTCTGGCGGTACGTCTCCCCCCAGCGCCACGGCGCGGGCGCGCTGGTCCTCGCGCTGCTCCTGCTGCTGTTCTACGGATACTGGTACCTGACCAACGACCGGAGAATCCGGCGCGAGGCGCAGAAATACCTCAGCGATCTGACCGGCGCGAAGGTGAAGATCGACTCGGCCCGCTTCAGCCTCTTCGGGGGCATCCGCCTGGGGGGCGTCAAGGTGTTCGTCCCCGGCGAGGATCCGCAGCACCCGTTCTTCCGCGCCGGATCGGTGCTCCTGCGCCACCGCCCGTGGGGGCTGCTGACGACGGGGAAGGTCCAGCCGACGGACATCCTGTGCGACGACACGGCCGTGCGCATCGCCATCGACACGCGCGACGAGGCGGGCAGCACGGGGCGATTGCTCGTCGAGTCGCGCCGCAGGGGCTTCACCGGCGCGGAGCTGGAGGCGAACCTGCCCCTCATCCGTGTGCGGAACTGCCGCCTGGACATCGCCTACGTCGGCCCCGACGCGCGCGAGGTGGAACTGAACCTCGACATCGCGCTGGTCCCCGACCCGGCGGGCAAGTACGTGATCCGCTACGAGGAGCCCCGCGCGAGGCAGGGCGGCGCCATCCGCGGCGAGGTGCTGGTGGACCTTCAGACGGGGCAGTTCAGCTACGAAGGGCAATGGGCCCTGCGTCCGGGGCTGTTGCCGGAAAAATACGACCAGTGGCTCAAGCGGTATCGGGTGGCCGGCACGGTGCGCCTGCCGAAGCAACCCGCGACGACCGTCGCCGGGCGGGGCATCGTCGCCGAACTGGTCGATTTCGCGCTCAGGCTTCCCCCGGCCGAAGGGGGGCTCGAACTGACCGGGGTCAACGGGCAGATCGAGTTCCAGGAAGGAAAGGTCATTCTCCGTCGCATCGCCGGGAAAATCCCCCAGGCCGGCGACGCGCAGTTCACCATGTCCGGCGAATACGCGGGATACAAGCCCGACAGCCCGTTCCTCATTTCCCTTTCGGTGACGGACATGGAGCTTCCTCGCGCCGAAAACGCTTCCGGCGCGATGGCCGAGGCGCTGACCCGCCTGCACAAAGACTACCAACCGCGGGGCAAGGTAAACTTCGAGGGGCAGTTTGCCCGCCTGTCCGACGGTTCGCAGCGGTTCCGCGGCGCGGTGCGTCCTGCCGGCATGACCGTCACCTACCGCCACTTTCCGTACCGCCTGGAGAACCTCACCGGAGAGATCGCCTTTTCCTCCGACGGAACGTTGCGCCCCGACCTGTCCGCCACGCGCGGCGACACGAAGCTCCGCATCCGCGGCGAGATGCCCTTTTCCTATGGCGGGCCCAGCGACCTGACGGTCGAGGTGGTCAACGGACGGTTCGACGACGATCTCCGCGATGCGCTGCCGAAGGAATATCGCGACACGTGGGACTTGGTGAACCCCACGGGGCGGGCGAACGTCCACGTGCGCGTGGTCAAGAAGGACGCCGATTCGCCCGAGCAGGCCACTGTCACGCTGGTTCTGGACGGGCGCGCGGGCTGCCGATACGCCGACTTCCCGTACCCGGTGGAAAACGTCTCCGGCGAAATCCGCATCACGGACCGGACGGTGGACTTCGAGTCCGTCCGCGGCGGGCGGGGGACGATGAAGTGCCGCCTCGACGGGCAGATCGTTGACGCCGGACTGGCGACGCAGGACACCCGCCTGCGCATCCGCGCCTGGAAGCTCCCCTTCGACAAGGCCCTCGCCGGCGCGCTCGGAAAGGAGGGGCGCGCGGCGTTTGAGTCGCTCCATGCGACGGGGCAGGCCGACTACCTCGACGCCCGCGTCACCTATACCGAGGAAAAGGGCACCGATTATGCGGTCAATGTGACGCTCGCGGAAGCCGACGACGTCCGCTTGAAGATGGACGCGCTTCCGCTGGCGCTGTCGGGCGTCGCGGGCGAACTGACGGTCGATCCGCAGCGGGTCATCGTCAAACGCCTCACGGCGCGGCGCGGCGAAACGCCGCTGACGCTCAGCGGGCTGGTGGACGGCTTGGGCGGCGAAACGATGGGATTGGACCTTTCCGTGCGGGCGACTGGGCTCGCCGTGGACGACGAACTCCGCGCCGCGCTACCCGCGCCGGTCCGGCGGGAGTGGGACACGTTCTCCCCGGGCGGGACGGCCGACGTGGACCTCACGCTCCGGTACAACCTGCCCCGCGCCGACGACCTGGACTACACGCTCACGGTGAACGCCCACGACATGCAGGTGCGATACCGCGACTTCCCCTACACGTTCCGCCACCTGCGCGGGCGGATGATCGCCTCGCCCGGCCAGCTGCGCCTGGAAGACTTGCACGCCGCCGAGGGCAAGATGCGCGCCGTTCTCGACGGGACCGTGCGGACGGACGACGAAACGGAGACGGCCCGGCTGCGGGTGCGGGCCGACAACGTGCCCATCGACGCCGAGTTGCTGGGCGCGCTGCCGGAGGAACTCGCGCCGCTGGTCCAGCGGATTCGCGCTGGCGGCACATGCAGCCTGGACCTCAAGGAACTGGAAGTGGTGCGCCCGGTCGGCGCGGCGGCGACCCAGCCGGCCGAGACCCAGCCCGCCACGGACACCGCGCCCGCCACCGCGCCGCGCCCCGGCGGCGCGTGGAGCCTGGACGGGTCCGTCGCCTTCCGCGAGGCGGTCATCGACTTCGGGCTCGGCGCCGAGACCCTCACCGGCGTCGTCAAGGGCGTCGGCGGGCGCACGGCGAAGGGCGTCTCGCTCGATGCCCATGTCGCGATCGACCGTCTCCAGGTCGGCAAGCGCGAAATCACCGACCTGACCGGCACGCTGCTGAAGCATCCCTCCGGCTCGCTGATCGTGCTGAAGGACCTCTCTGCCGGCGCCCACGGCGGAAAGGTCACCGGACGCGCGGAGTTCCGCCTGACGGATCCGCTGGAGTACGGCCTGAGCCTCACCGTCGCCAGCGCCGACCTCGGCGAGCTGTTCAACGCGGGCGTCACCGACCCGAAAAAACGCGCCGACGTCAAGGGCGCCCTGGACGGCACGCTCCAACTGAAGGGAACCGCCGGAAAGAGCGCCACGCGGCAGGCCGTCGGCGTGCTCCGCATCAGCCGGGGAAAGCTCTACAAGCTCCCCATCCTCCTGGGATTCCTCCACGTGATGTACCTGTCCGTGCCGGGCGACTCGGCCTTCACCGACGGGTTCATCTCCTACCACCTGCGCGACGACGTCCTGATGTTCCGCGAGATCCACCTGACCGGTTCGGCGCTGTCGATCGTCGGGTCGGGCTCGATGGACATGAAGACCGAGAAGCTGCGGTTGAACTTTCTTACCGGCCCGCCCGGAAAGATGCCGCGCCTCGACCAGATTGCCGACGAGTTCCTGACGGGCCTGGCGCGGGAGATCGTGGAAATCCGCGTCACGGGCACGCTCAGCAAACCGCAGACGCGGACGGTCTCGCTGCGCGGCTTCGACGAGGCCATCCGCCGCCTGCTCAGCCCCCCGCCCCCCGAACCGTGAGGGGAATCGCGAATCTCGAATTGCGAATCGCGATTCACAACTCGCGATACCGGCGGCGCATGCGGTATACTCTCGCGCCGGATATCGAGCGAAAGGAGACGCGAACTCATGGCCAAGGCGAAGGTCGGAATCATCGGCGGCAGCGGACTGGGCGATGCCCTCTGCGAGCACACCAAGGGCGAAGCGGTGCGGGTGGACACGCCCTTCGGCGCTCCCTCCGACGCCGTCCTCCAGGCGCGATGGGGCGAGACGGAAATCGCCATCCTCAACCGCCACGGGCCGGGGCATCTCATCCCTCCGTCGCAGATCAACTACCGCGCGAACGTCTATGCGCTGAAGGCGCTGGGCTGCACGCACGTCATCGCCTCCGGCGCGGTCGGCTCGCTGCGGGAGCATATCGCCCCCAAGCACCTGGTGATCCCTCACCAGGTCATCGACAAGACCTGCCGTCGCGCGCCGACGTTCTACGACGAATACCTGGCCGCCCACGTGGAGTTTGCCTCGCCGTTCTGCCCGGTGCTGCGCAAGCACCTGCTGAACTGCGCCGGCGCGGTCCAGACCCAGGTGCATGACGGCGGAACGTATGTCTGCATGGAGGGCCCGGCCTTCAGCACCCGCGCCGAAAGCGAGATGCACCGTCTCTGGGGCGGCGACCTGATCGGAATGACCTGCATGCCCGAGGCCAAGCTCGCCCGTGAGGCGGAACTGGCCTACGCTCTCGTCTGCCTGCCCAGCGATTACGACTGCTGGCGACCCGCCCCGCACGAACTGGACAAGCACGAGTTGCTCAAGGAGATCATCGGAAATCTGCACGAGGCGACGCGCAACGCCATCGAGCTGATCCGCGAGGCGGTCCGCCGTTTCGGCGAAATCGCCTCCGTCGCCAGCCCCGCCCACAGCGCGATGGAACTGGCCATCTGGTCCGCGCGAGACCTGCTGCCCCCGGCTGCGAAGGCCCACTACGGCGTGCTCGTGGAGAAATACCTGTAGCGCGAGCGCGGACGGCCCGGCCTTGAGCGCTGGCGAGAAAGCCGGTAAGATCAACAGGGCATGGACTGGAACACGATCCTACAATTCTCCGAGGCCGCCATCAGCATCTTCGCGCTGATCAACCCGATCGGCGGCTTGCCGGCGCTGGTGGGGCTGACGGAGGATATGGACGTCGCGCATCGCCGCAAACTGCTGCGGATCGCGGGCGTGACGGCCTTGGGCGTCATCGTCGCCATGGCGCTGGTGGGGCAGGTGCTCATCGACAAGGTCTTTCGCATCACGATCGACCAGTTCGCCTTCGCCGGCGGACTGGTGCTGATGATCACGGGCATCCGCGCGATGGTGGGCGGGGGTTCGCCCGGCGGGCGCAAACGAGCGACCCCGCCACCCGCAGGGACGAGGAGATCTCGCTGGCCGTCTCGCCCATCGCCATGCCGTTGCTGGTCGGGCCCGGAAGCATCGTCAACGTCATGCTCATCTCGCAGCACAACGGGCGAATCTTCGCGGTGCTGGCCTGCCTGGCAGCCTTCGTGTTCGTCATCCTGATCCTGAATTACTCCCACCTGCTCTACCGCGTGATGGGGCGCGTCGGATCGCTAGAGCATTTCACGTTCGGA
>DNAS01000053.1:0-368 GCA_003485185.1 Phycisphaerales bacterium
CAACCCGGCCGGATGCCCCGGGCGGACGGACTTGGACGTAAGGTCGTGACCGAACAACACCCCCATCGTCGCCGCGTAGATGCCCAGCACGACCATCATGCGGGTGATGAGCAGCGGTCGGGCATCGAGAGTTCCGGTCGCGCCGCCCTCGGACGGCGTGCCCTCCTCGACGGCAGCGTGCAGCGGAAGGCGCCACGCGTCGAAGGCGTCTTCCGGAACGTCCAGCGACCGCGCGGGGACCGCTCGCGCCGCCAGCAAGACGATCGCCCCGCCCATCAGCGCGGTGACGATCACGCTCGGCAGTTTCAACCCCGCCGTCAGCGCGCCGTTGATCGCGCCGAGAACCAGCCCCGCGCCGCCTGCGGCGG
>DNAS01000053.1:467-6963 GCA_003485185.1 Phycisphaerales bacterium
AGCCCCGCGCCGCCTGCGGCGGCAAACGCCATCGCCGCGGGAACTCCCGCGCGGATCAGTCCCGCCGCCACCAACCCGCCGACGCCCATCACACCCCAGACGCTCAGGTCGATCGCCCCGCAGCGCAGCGCCAGCAGCATGCCCAGCGCCGCCGGCAGGCAGGGAGAGAGCATCACGCCCACCACATTGCTGCGGTAGAAGTCGCCGTCGGCCTGCCACGTCGGCAGCAGCACCGCCGACAGCGCCGCCAGCAGCGCGATGCACGCCAGGTCCCGCGCCCAGGGGCGAACCAGGTCGGCTGGGGCCAGCTTGTCTTCCATCCAGGGCAAGAATTCCTCCCACCGGGTCGATCTCCACCCGCGAGGCTGGCTTCGGTATACAAGAAAGCCCCCGGCAGCGAAAGCCGCCGGGGGCGATTTGTGACACGGAAAATGCGACGCAGACTCAGTCCACCACGGGCACCGGACCCGCGAGTACCTCGAACTCGTCCACCGGCGCGAGGTTCCCGGAGCAGGCCTGCTCCTTCAGCATGCGGATTTCCGGCATGCGCCAGGCGAGCCAGTACTTCGCCAGCGGCAGGCGCTCGGGGGCGGCGGCTGCATGATCGCAGAACAGCGACGCCACCACCAGGTACACGCCGATGTCCACCAGCCGGCGGGCGTGCAGGTCGCGGTAGGCCGTTCCCGGCTGGGCCTTGACGAACTCCACCGCCTCGTCCAGCAGCGCCAGTCCAACGCGGATTTCCTCAACGAGCGGGGCGACCTCTTCCGGCCAGTCGCGGGCGATCAACTCCTCGACGATCGTGTGGCACGTCCCGCTCACCACGCCGGCGACGCCGGCGACTACCTGAAGCTGGCTGGTACCCTCGTAAATGGTGGTGATGCGGCTGTCGCGCAGGTGCCGCTCGACGGAGTAATCTTTCATGTACCCGCTGCCGCCGAGCACCGCGATGGCGTCGTTGGACACCCGCATGGACATTTCCGACGCGTAGTACTTGCTCATCGGCGTGAGCACCTTGTTGGCGCGTCCGTACTTGCGGGCCTCGGTGCGGAGGTCCTTCTTCTCGGTCGGATCGGTGATGTTCCCGAACTCGAGCTTCCGCAGTGCGCCGTTCTCCAGGTCCACGCAGTACGCGCCGTGGTAGGTCAGCGCCCGGGCCGCCAGCAGGTCCACGCGGCTCTTGACCAGCAGTTCGCGGACGGCGGGGAAGTTCTCGATGGCGGTGTCGAACTGCTTGCGGCTGTGGGCGTAGTCGCGGGCGACGCGGTAGGCTGCCTCGCCGATGCCCAGGCTCTGCGCGGCGATGCCCACGCGCGCCCCGTTCATCAGGCTCATGACGTAGGTAATCAGTCCGCGCTGGCGCTCGCCGATGAGCTTGGCGGGCGTGTGGTCGAAGAAGATTTCGCACGTCGGGCTTCCGTGGATGCCCAGCTTGTTCTCCAGGCGGCGGATCTTGACGGTCGCGTCACGCCGGCATACCAGCAGGCTCAGGCCTCGCCCGTCGGAAATTTCCGGCTCGGTGCGGGACAGCACGAGCAGCACCTCGCCGCAGCCGTTGGTGATGAACCGCTTGACGCCGTGGAGGAACCAGTTGCCCTGGTCGTCCTGGTAGGCGCGGGTCTTGACGGCCTGCAGGTCGCTGCCCGCGTCGGGCTCGGTGAGCACCATGGCGCCGGTCCACTCGCCGCTGGCCATCTTCGGCAGGTACTCCTGCTTGATCTCCTCGGACGCGAAGGCGTTGATCGTGTCGGCGTTGCCCTGGAGCCCGTAGATGTTCATCAGCGAGGCGTCGGCGCGGGAGACCATGTCGTTGGTCATGGTGAACAGCACCTGGGGGCAGTTGATGCCGCCGAAGCGGTACGGCAGGGTGAAGCCCATCAGGTCGGCCTTCGCCAGCAGGCGGATCGCCTGGGCGATGCCCGGCGCGCGGGTGACCGTTCCGTCCTCATTGAGCTTGTTGCCCGTCAGGTCGGTGTCTCCGGCGGTCGGGGCGATGTGCGAGCCGGTGATCTCGCCGAGGGAATCGAGGATCCGCTCATAGTTGTCCACCGCGTCGGACGCGTCGGCGGGCGCGAAGTCGTATTCCTTCGCGAAGCAGAATCCCTCTTCCTGGATCGCCGCGATTCGCTTGAGGTCCATGTGATGAAAGAGGAATTGAATGTCCTCATTGTCTCGGTAGAAATTGGCCATCGCTTCTTTCTCTTTTTTGCCTTTTTGCAGGGATTAACGCGGATGCACGCAGATACCGATCAGAAATTTGTTCTCACCTTATTCCAACATCGAAACTCGCACGCAAGCGCCTTGTTCGTGAACCTCACCACACTGGCATTTTTCTTGTTGGCCTACACATCTCTTTTCCAACACCAGTTTCACAACACGGTCATCGTCGCACTTCGCCAGTGCGCCTTGGACTTTGCAAACACAGCCAATCCCGCTTTTTTTGAAACTTTCGCTGTCTTTCACCTGCGTGTTGGGAGACACAAACAGTGCATCCAGAACAGGTTTAACCAGATTGTCAAGATCGCCACCATGTTTCAATTGGCGCTGTCGCATCCAGAATGTTATTTCCACTTCAAACCAACTGTTCGCGATCTTTTCCGCAGCCCGCCAACTAATTGTTTTTCTTGCTTCCTTAGCAGCAGTAACTACCGCCTCTCTCCATTTCCATTCATTGTCACCCCACGGCATAGGTTTTCCGGATACAAAGAAAACAATCTCCTGTGCCCAAGATTTGGCTATTGAAGGATATTCTTGTGCTTTTTCTCTATCCGTGTTCATCTGCGTTCATCCCTGCCTGTACGTTCATCCCTGCGGGATTCCGGCAGTTCGGGCCCTTCGGGGCTACTTGCACTTTTCCGCCAGCGATTCGATCTTCACGCCGCCGCGGACGGCCTTGATGATCTTGGGAACCACGACGTTCAGGTCGCCCACGATGCCGAAGTGGGCGATGGAGAAGATCGGCGCGTCGGGGTCGTTGTTGATCGCGAGGATCTTGGCGGCTTCCTGCATTCCCGCGCGGTGCTGGACCGCGCCGCTGATGCCCACGGCGATATACAGCGCCGGGCGCACCGTGGTTCCGGTCTGCCCGACCTGGTGGTCGTGGTCGATGAACCCGAGGTCCACGGCGGCGCGGGATCCGCCCACCGCCCCGCCGAGCGCGTTGGCCAGGTCCCACAGGGGGCGGAAGTTCTCGCGGCTGCCCACGCCCGCTCCGCCCGCGACGATGATCCGGGCGGCTTTGAGGTTCACCTTCTTCTCTCGCCGATGGCTTTCCTCGATCGTCAGCGGAAGCGTCACGCCGTCCAGGTCGGCTTTGACGCGGATGATCTCGCCCTTGCGCGACGCGTCGGCGGCGGGCATGTGCATCACGCCCTCGCGCACCGTCGCCATCTGCGGCCAGCGGCTGGGGTTGACGATCGTCGCAATGATGTTTCCGCCGAACGCCGGGCGGATCTGGAACAGCAGGTTCTTGTGCTCGACCTTGGTCACCGGGTCGCCGTGGCCGCCGATCTGGAGGTCGGTGCAGTCGGCCGTCAGCCCGCACTTCATCGCCGACGCCACGGTGGGCGCCAAATCGCGCCCGATCGGGGTCGCTCCGTACAGGCACACCTGCGGCTTGTACTGCTCGATCAGACGGCAGATGAGGTGGCAGTAGCCTCTCGCCTGGTAGTGCCCCAGGCGATCGTCCTCGACAAGATAGACCTTGTCGGCGCCGTGGGCGATCAGCTTGCTCGCCAGCGGCGCGACGTTCCTGCCCAGCAGGACGGCCGCCAGCGGAACGCCCAGCGTGCAGGCCAGTTCCTGTCCCTTGCTCATCAGTTCCAGCGGAACGTCCGACAGCTTGCCGTCTTCCTGCTCGGCGAAGATCCAGACTTCGCCTTTCCGGTTGACTTCGATCATCGTGTTTCCTTGGTTAACTCGTTAACTGGTTAACTGGTTGATTGGTCAATCAACCGCTTACCCGATCGTGTGTTCCTCGATCAACTCGCCGATCAGGCGGGCGATTCCCTCGTCGTTCGGCGGGAATTCCTTGTATTCCCCGCCGGTCAGCACCACCGACTGGATGCGGTGCACCTTGGTCGGGCTGCCGCTCATGCCGCACCAGGCCAGGTCCGCGCCCAACTCGTCCAGGTTCCACTGCTCGACCAGCAGGCCGCGACCGGCGAGCTTCGCGCAGTGCTTTTCGACCTCGGCGGCCTTCAGTTCGGCCGTGTAGTTCTCGAAATCACCTTCGAGAATATGCTCGGCCTTGGCCTGCACCTCGGCCTTGGACAGGGCCTTCTTGTACTTCATCAGCCTCTTGGCCGCCTGGGGACGCGGGGTGTTGGCGCTCTCCATCACCGTCACCAGCGCGGGCATCGGGCAGGAGACGACCTCCCAGCCGTTTCCGACGTTGCGCTTCAGGCGGATCGTCCGCTCGCGGCAGCCGAGGAACTCCTCCATGTACGTCACCAGGTGATAGCCCAGCTTCTCCGCCAGCTGCGGACCGACCTGCGCGGTGTCGCCGTCGATCGCCTGCCGCCCGCAGAACACCAGGTCGGCGCCGAGCTTCTTGACGGCGCAGGAGAGGATGTAGCTGGTGGCGAGGGTGTCGGAGGCGGCCGCCCGGCGGTCGGTGATGAGCACGGCCCGGTCGGCCCCGCGGAAGAGGCTCTCGCGGAGGACCGCGCAGGCAGCGGGCAGTCCCATCGTCACCACGGTGACGGTCCCGCCGTACTGGTCGCGGACAGCCATCGCCGCCTCGAGGGCATTGAGGTCTTCGGGGTTGAACACGGCCGGCAATGCCGCCCGGTTGACCGTTCCGTCTTCCTTCATCGCCTCGCCGGTGATCTTCTTGGTGTCCGGCACCTGCTTGACGCAAACCACGCAGTTGTATCCCACGTTCGACTCCCAAATAGTCCTTACACGCCCGTGCTCCGGGTCTTACAACGTCGGGCGTTGCCTTGAGACAGCGAGTACCCGCCCTTGGCGGGTCGCGAGCCTGATAAGGGTACGAATGCCCCCCCGGCAAGTCAAGGCGATTTGCCGGATGCCTGAATCCGATCAGCACACCGTTGGACCAGCCATCAGCAGGAAGTGTCTGCCTTCTTTTCCTCCGCCTCCCGCTGCAAGCTCTCCAGAATAGTCACCAACTCCTTCTGTCGATAACCCGCGCGTTCAGGTGTATCTGAAAACAGAGAACTACCATCGATGCCTCGGATGGCGAGTTCCGCCAAGAGCTTGGGCTTGGCCTCGGCTGGGATGACGGCCTCTTTGAATGCGACCGGCTGGCCATCGTTTCCCATCCCTTTCTCGAATGGCAGGAGGATATCCATGCAGGTCAGCAGCCAGCCGTGCTGCGTTCGTATCCTGATCCAGTTATCCCGCATGGTGCACCAGTGAATCCTCTTGTCATTTCCCTGGAGGGCTTTGTGGTATGCAGAGAAGTCAAGTTTTCCATCCTTGCGTCTGTAGTCAGGGAACCATTTGTCGGGGTCTTTAGAGTGCTCCGCTTTCACGGGATTCTCAAGACTGTTCAGGTTGAGGGCGAAGAGTTTTCCATCCTTGTCCGGAGCGCCCCTGACGGCGAAATACAGCCCCACTTTCGGGTTGCGTGACCAGTCGATGGAGCGGGACACGCCGCCGTAGTGCTGCATGACTGCATACCAGGCGATCCACTCGTGGGGATGTGCCTTGTTGAGATGGCCAGACACCGTCTGAAAACACTGCATGCTCTCGAGTTCCAACTTCAAGGCCCTCTGACGAGCTTTCTCCAACTCGGTTTCGGGCAATTCAGTGTCGTCGTCCGGAATAACCTTGAGCGCCTTCAGCTGCCTTCGCATGCTGGACTCGATTTTCCAATCTGCATCTTCCTGCCCCCGGAAAGCGACGTTGGGCTCTTTTTCCCCGGTTTCTTCAAGGAAATCATCCCGGAATTTCTCGAAGTCTGCCCAAGTTTTGATCTCGCATGACTCGCACATGGTATTGACTCCCCTGTTTCCCACGTCGTTTCGTTGTGAGCAGATCGCCGGTAAAAGGCGTTTTTCCCAGACGGCTTCAACCCCCGGGCGCGGGCTGGCGCGCCCGCTGCTCGGCGCGGGCGGCGCGGTTGGCGGTCAGATCGATGGCCAGATGGATGGCCGCCTTCATGCTGGCCGGATCGGCCTTGCCCTTCCCGGCGATGTCGAAGGCCGTCCCGTGGTCCGGGCTCGTGCGGATGATCGGCAGGCCCAGCGTGACGTTGACCGCGTCGCGCCAGCCCAGCAGCTTGACGGGGATCAGCCCCTGGTCATGATACATCGCCACGACGCAGTCGAATTTCCCCTCGATGGCCTTGAGGAAGACGGTGTCGGCCGGGAACGGCCCGCTGACGTGGATGCCCGCCTCGGACGCCATGAGGACGGCCGGGGCGATGACCCGCTGCTCTTCGTCGCCGAAGGCGCCGTCCTCGCCCGCGTGCGGGTTGAGCCCGCAGACGGCGATCCGCGGGCTCTCGACCGCGAACCACTCCCGCAGC
>DNAS01000053.1:7130-7608 GCA_003485185.1 Phycisphaerales bacterium
CGCGGTCGGCCAAGTCGATCGGGTTGAACACGCAGCCGATGGTCAGCAGGTCGCGAATGCCCATCAGGGAGGTGTGGATGGTCGCCAGGACCACCCGCAGCCGGGGCGAGACGAACATCATCGCCACGTTGCGGGACTTGCATTTTTCGGCGAGCAGCTCGGTGTGCCCGGGATACTTGCGATGCCCGGCCAGGTGCCACGACGCCTTGGAGATCGGCGCGGTGACGATCGCGTCGATCAGCCCGTTCTGTGCGGCGGAGATGGCGTCCTCGCAGAACGCCATCGAGGATTTTCCGCCGATCTTGCTGGGCCCGCGGGGCATCGTCGCCGGCTGGGTGATCTCGTCATAGTCCAGCACCACCAGGTCGCTGACATACCGGCGGATATCCTCGTGGTGATCGCGGAAGAACGGCAGGGAGATTTCGAGCTGGTCGGCCGTGTAGGCGAGTTGCTCGCTGAGCCCGAAGACGACGAAGCC
>DNAS01000053.1:7752-8423 GCA_003485185.1 Phycisphaerales bacterium
AGACGACGAAGCTCGCCCGGCGGCGCAGGTCGGCGTCGGCCAGCGCCTTGACGATGATCTCGGCCCCGATCCCGCAGGGGTCGCCCATCGTGATTCCGATTGTCGGACGATTCTCCGTCACGTCGTCTCTCTCGCCTCTGCCCCCTGCCTTTTCTCAATCGAAGCCGGCCTGGCGGAGCTTTTCGAGCGTCAGCCCGCCTCCCGGCGCGCCGAGGCGCCCCAGGCACTTCAGCACATACTTGCCGATGACGTCGGTCTCGACGTTCACGCGTCCGCCGACCTTCAGCCGGCCGAGGGTCGTTTCCGCCAGCGTCGTCGGGATCAGCGCCACGCTGAACCGCTCGTCCGTCACGTCCACGAGCGTCAGCGACACGCCGTCCAGCGCCACCGAGCCCTTGGGCACCATCTGGGCGGTCAGGTCGCGCGGGGCGGCGAATTCCAGCACCCACTGCCCGCCGCGGCGGACAGCGCGAAGTTCCGCCTGCCCGTCCACGTGCCCCTGCACGATATGCCCGTCCAGCGCGTCGCCCGCGCGGAGCGACCGCTCCAAGTTCACGCCCGCCCCAACGCCCAGTTCGCCCAGCGTGGTGCGGGCGAGGGTTTCGGACACGACGTCAAACTCGGCCGCGGCGCCCTCGATGGCGCAGGCGGTCAGGCACGCGCCGTTGACG
>DNAS01000053.1:8548-19278 GCA_003485185.1 Phycisphaerales bacterium
GTCAGGCACGCGCCGTTGACGGCCACGCTGTCGCCCAACGCCAGCCCTCCCGCCAGCGGGCCCAGGTCGATGCGCAGTCGCCGACCCGCCGGGCTGGCAGCCGCCGAGAGCACCTTTCCGACATGTCGCACGATTCCGGTAAACATGGCATCCTCACGTCGCCTGCCTCGGTTCCGGCCAAGGCAAAAACCCACTCGCCCCAGGATGAAAATGTTATAATATCCAGCCCCGGGCCGCGTTAGTGTATTGTAAGCGAAGGTACTGAGATGACGGAACTTGAAAAACTTGCCGCCCTCCGGAACAACATCGAAACAGTCCTCATGGGAAAGCACGAAGCGGTCCGCCAGGTTCTCGTGGCGCTGCTGGCCAGGGGGCACGTCCTGCTGGAAGACGTCCCCGGCGTGGGCAAGACCGTCCTGACCCGCGCCATCGCCCGGTCCATCGACTGCCAGTTCAGCCGCATCCAGCTCACCCCCGACCTGCTGCCCAGCGACATCCTGGGCGTCAGCGTATACGACTCGGCGACAGGGGAGTTCACCTTCAAGCGCGGGCCGATCTTCGCGCACATCCTGCTGGCCGACGAGATCAACCGCACCACCCCGCGCACGCAAAGCGCGCTGCTGGAGGCGATGAACGAGTCGCAGGTCTCCACCGACGGGAAGACCTACCCCCTGGGCCCGCCGTTCATGGTGCTGGCGACGCAGAACCCCTACGAGTTCGAGGGAACGTACTTCCTGCCGGAGAACCAGCTTGACCGGTTCATGATCCGCGTGCGGGTGGGCTACCCGGACAAGGAGACCGAGCGGGAGATTCTCAAGACCCAGCCGGCGCGGACGCGCCTGGGGGCGCTGCGCCCGGTTATGGGCGTGGGCGACGTGATCGCGCTGCAGGAGAAGGTGCTGACGGTGCGCGTGGACGACGCGATCCTGGACTATATCCTGGCCATCGCCGAGGCGACCCGCCGCAGCGACGAGCTGACCATCGGCGTCTCGCCGCGCGGTTCGCTGGCGCTGACGCAGGCGGCGCGGGCGTCGGCGCTGCTGGACGGGCGCGACTACGTGGTGCCGGACGACATCAAGGCGCTCGCCACGCCCGTCTGCGCCCATCGCCTGCTGACCCGCGCGTTCACGCACGACGGATCCGCCGCAGCCGCCGAAGCCATCTTCGAGAAAATCCTCGAGACCATTCCCGTTCCCCAGTGATCGCGGAGATGCCCCATGCCCCAGCGCCGTCCCAGGGCTGTTCCGACGCGCTTCCGCCTGACCGGCGCGGGATGGGCGTTCCTCGGCATCAGCCTGCTGGTGGGCGTGGTGGCCGTCCGCAACCCCAACGCGATGATGTATATCCTGTTCGGCGTGATGATGGGCTGCCTGCACATGTCCGCGGTCATCGCGCGCCGGTCGGTCCTTGCGGTGGAGATCCATCGCGAGGTTCCCGACCGCGCCTGGCAGAACCAGACGGTGCATTTCGGGTACTTCCTGCGAAACATTCGCCGGCGCACCCCCTGCCTGGGCCTGAAGGTCGAGGAACTCGCGCCCGAGGGCATCGAGAAGGCGGCGGGGTATTGCGTCCACCTGCCCCCGCGCAGCATGTTCCGGGCGGGCGCCCGCTTCACCGCGCACCGGCGGGGGCGCATCCGCCTGCACGAGGTGCAACTGGGCACGCGGTTTCCCTTCGGGCTGGTGGACGCGTTCATCCGTCTGCCGCGCAGCGCGTCGCTGGTCATCTGGCCGGCGAAAGGGCGCATCCGGCGCGAACTGCTTCTCCGCGGCGCGGTGGAGACATCGTCTTTCGCCCCCAGCCCCGCCACCGGCGGGCAGGATGAGTTCTTTGGACTGCGCGAGTATCGCCCCGATGACAACCCGCGGTGGATCCACTGGCGACGCTCCGCCACCCGCCGTACGCCTGTCGTTCGCGAGATGGCCAAGCCGCTGCCCGAAATGCTCTACGTGGTGCTGGACACCCACGCACGGGACCTTTCCGAACTGGGACAGGCGCGCCGGGAGCGCATGATCCGTTTCGCCGCCACGCTGATCGACCGGGCGTTCGTCCGGGGATACAAGGTGGGCCTGGCGTTCGCCCGGCGACGCGACGCCGCCGTCTATCCGGCGGAAATGGGGCGCGGACACCGGCGTGACCTGCTCGACGCGCTGGCGGACGTCGAGACGCAGCAGGATCTGCCCCTGGACCGGGCGATCTCCCTGCTGCCCCGCGGAAGGTTCCACCAGGCGCAGGTGGTGCTCGTCGCCCCCGACGACCGCAAGATCCCCGACGATTCCCTCCTCGCCGTCCGCCGCGCCTGCCGACACCTGACCGTCCTGGACTCGGAGCAACTGGACCGGATCTTCGAGGACGACGTCCATCCCTCCAAAGAGGAGGCCTCCTGATGCCGCTCCGAAGCTTCACCCAGGCGGAACTCCTCGTTACCGAACGCAAAAGGTTCGAGAGGCCCCTGCTGCTGATGATCTGGCTGGGGATCCTCCTGTTCAGCTTTCGTGATCCCGCCGGGAACCTGTTCTTCCTTGTAATAGCCACCCTCGCCATCGGAGTCAATTACCTGGCGAGCCAGCGGGGGCACGAAGTCTACGTCCATCGCGTGTTCGTCAACACGGGCGTGTTGATGGCCGCCGCAGCCTTGATCGTCGAGCTGTTTAGAAACACCGAGACTCTCGAAGCCCTCGGACATTTCATGATCCTGATCCAGTTGTGCAAGCTGTTCGAGCGGAAAACCAACCGCGACTACGTGCAGATGCTCCTGCTGAGCCTGCTGCTGGTGCTGGGCGCCACGTTGCAGACTGGCGCGCTGGGGTACGCGATCCTGCTGGTTGTCTATCTGCTGGTGTCCTGCTACACGGCCATGATCTTCACGCTCAAGCGGGGCCTGGACGCCGTGGCGACCGAGCGCCTGTCGAACGAGCGCGCCCCGCTGGAGGCGCGGCGCCTGGCGTGGAACGTCGGTCGGCACTGGCCGGCGCGGGCGTTGCGAAGGCGGGTGGTGCTGGTGATGTCCGGGGCGCTGGCGACCGGTGTGCTGGTGTTTTTGGCGGCGCCGCATGGTTCCCTGACGGCCGAAGAGATCGGACACCAGGATTCCAAAGCGATCACTGGATTTCCCGACGCTATTCACCTCGGGCAGGCGCGGCAGGTGTACCAGTCCGATCGCGTCGTCATGAAAGTCCGTCTGGGGGCCGACGAGCCCGGCCGGGCCCTCCCCCCCACCGCCTATTACCTGCGACTGCGGGCCTACCCCTTCTATGAGAACTCGCAGTGGCCCTCCGGTCCCTCGCTGGGATTCTACGGCGCCCAAACCCCCTGGACTCCGCCCCCCCCGCCCGATGCGCTGCTGGAAGGCACGTTGCTCCAGGAGGTGACGACGGTTTCCTGGCTGACGCCGGGCGGATTCGCCGCGTACGCGCCAGTCAAGGTCGAAAGCGACGACGCAAAAATCCGCATCTCGCCCCAGTTGGACATCACCCTGATGCCCCACGCGCATACGGCGACCATGATCCGCTACCGCGTCTGGTCCTGGTTGGGCCCCCTGAGCCCCGCACAACGGGAATACCTGGCCGGACTGCGGAAGGATTTCGGCCTCGGCTCGCCGAGAACCGGCGCGTACGTTCACCCGCGCGTGAGCGAGCTGGCGAGAAAATGGTGCGACGATTTGCTCCAAAAGCGAGAGCAAGGGGGGGAATCGCGCGACCAGCTTGATCTGGCGATCGCCTCGCGGCTGGCCGGGAGGCTTAAGAGCTCGTTCCGCTACACGCTGGACCTAAGCAAGGCCGACTACTCCCGCGACGGCGTGGAGGACTTCCTGTTCCACATGAAGCGCGGGCACTGCGAGTATTTCGCCTCGGCGATGGCGGTCATGTGCAACGCGCTGGACGTGCGGGCTCGCCTGGTCAGCGGGTTCCACATAGCCCCCACGGGACTCAGCGGAGACCTGCTGCTCGTCCGTGAGCGCGACGCGCATGCCTGGGTCGAGGTCTTCACGCCCACCACCGACTGGGTCCTGTTCGACCCAACCCCCTCCGCGAGCGAACCGGCTTCCTCCTGGTGGCAGTCCGTCAGCGACTTCTGGGAGGGTTTGGCGTTCAGCTGGCGCGAATGGGTGCTCGGATTCGACAGTTTCGCCCGTCGCAACCTCTGGCAGGCAATTGGCAAACGCCTCGCCGACGCGTGGCGCGCGGTTGTCGCCGCCTGCGCCGCGCTGGGCAGCGCCCTGTGGAACCTGCTGGTCAACGGTCGGCTGGACACGCCGGTGATCTGGCTGGTCACCGTGCTGGCCCTCGCCACAGTGGGCATCGAGGCGTTCCTCGTATTCCGTCACGTGTTCGGGTGGCGCCGCCGGCGCCGCCTGGCGCAGAACCGTTACGCGGTTCCGCTGTCGCACCTGAAGTTCATCCAACGGCTCTTTGACGCCTTGGAGCGTCAGGGGGTTCCGTTGCGGGTCGAACAGACACCGCTGGCCGCTGCCCGCGCCGCGGCCCGAACGCTGAACCTGCCCGCTGCGACCTTGGAGGAAATCGTGGCGTTCTACTACCGCCTGCGGTGGGGCCGGCATCGCGCCGAGGAGGAGGAAATCCGCCGCGTGGACCGCCAGGTGGACGGCATCCTGCGCCGCCTCGCCGAGCAGACCGCCCCCGTCTGCGCCTGATTACCTGGCGGGGTGGGTTCCCAACCACTTCAACCGATCCGCTGCGGGCTCAATGAACGGGCTGACCGGAGCGCCGGTGACACGCTTGAAGTACGTTTCCGCCGGCGAAACGTCCGGACGCTTCCGCAACTGGGGCTTCTGGAGCACGAGCCTGCCCAGCTCGTAATTGGCCTCGATGGCGGCGTCATTCAATTCGCGGGACAGCGCGATCAGCGCCTCGACGCGATCCCGCTCGTTGGGGGCGGTCATCGCCAGCGCCAGCCTGAGGTTGTCCTCCATCCGCGTCTTTTCGGCCTGGAGCGACGGGGCCTGCATGATTGCCAGCAGTTGCCCGTAATAGTTGTCCGCCAGGGGATTAGCCTGAAGGTACTCCGCGAGCACCGCTGCGGTCGCCGGATCGTCCGCGACCTGGTTTTCGCGGATCAGCCAGAGCAGCTTGGCCGCTGCCAGGCGCACCTCGGCGGCATATTCCCGCAGGGGGACAGCCGGGGGCTTCTCAAACACCTCCCCGGCGCGGGTGTACCCGTCGGACTTCGGCGTTTCGCTGGCGTAGCTCGCAAGACGGCTTTCGCTTTTTTCGAGCGTCTCGTCGGCCAGGGTAATCCGTCGGGACATCTCCTCGTCGGGGAGTTTCTCCCGCGGGTGGGCCAGGCTTCGCACCAGGAACTCGGCGATCCGGAACTCGGCGAAGGCCGCCTGCGACGTGCCGGGGAAGTCCTTCGCCAGCGCCTCCCAGGCAGGTCGGGAGGCGGGCAGCGCGTAGCGGGCGCTGTAGCGGATGAGTCCCTCGTCAAATGCGCGGCGGTCCAGCTGGAGCGACAGGCACTGCGCGCGGATCCATGCGACCTCGGCGCTGCGGAGCCCGAGCGGATATCGCCGGAGGAACCGCTCACATTGCTCGATCAGTTGCCCCTTCCGTTTGGTCAGCAGGTCGCGGGCATGCTCCAGAAGCTGCGGTTCGGTGACGCCCAGGGCGCCGACCTGCCGCGCCCATTCCTCGCGCGCGACGGCGGGAAAGATCGCGTCGTTCGCCGAGAGGGGCGATCGGAACTCCCCCGCGCCTTCGAGCAACTCCGACAGCTTGAGTGTGGTGATGCGGGCATAGCCCAGCTCGCGCGGTCCGACCCGGGTGTAGAACACGGTCGTCGGAGCGGCGAGCATCACCGTCAGCACCGGCCAGACGACGCCCGGACGGAACCGCGTCAGGCGCGCCAGCGACAGGACCAGCGTCGCGGCGACGATCGCGGTGACCATCGCCACCAGGAACGGAACCAGCAGCAACCATCGCTGGAGCGGCACGACGGCGGCATCCACCCCCGCATACGCCGACAGGCCCAGGTACGCCGCCACCGGCGCCAGGCCCAGCAGCGCGGCGACAAAAGGCATGTCACTGCGCAGGCGGGTTCGCACCGCCAGCGCACAGCCCAGCGCGAGCGTCAGGCCCAGCAACGGCGCGTGCCCCACCGCGATGACGATGACCACGAAGATCGCCGCGAAGCCCGCGCGGTAGAGCACGGCGACGAGGATCGGAACGAAGATGACCGTCGCCAGCAGCAGACCCGTCACCAGGATCATCCAGGGATGCGTGAAAATGCTTAACGGGCTGACCAGCACCGCCCCCAGGGGCGTGACCAGGTCGTGACGGTACGCCTGGACGGAGAAGTCCAGCCATTCGCCGCGGAACAGGTACTGCCAGAAGGCGTTGACCGCCAGGAACCCGGCGACGTTCAGCAGCATGAACCCGCCGAGGCGCCACCAGTTGGTGGGGCGCAGCAGCGGGGCACTGCCCCGGTGGTGGTCATAGTCCCGCGTGCTTGTCTCGGCCATGGCGGCGCCTCTCGCCGGGCATCGTACGCCATTCGCACCCGGCGGGCAATTCTACGGCCTCTTCGCGTTCAACCAAATGCGATAGAACAGGTTGTTCTTCAGGAACACCACGCCCAGCGTTTCGTTCGGCCAGGGGTAGGAGACTTCCTCGTCGTAGAGGCGGCCTCCCTCGATCCGCGCTTTCCACTTGAGGATCGGAATCCGCCCCGGGCGGTACAGGTGGTTCATCTCCGGCGTCTGCGGCGAACCGAGCAGGATCAGCCCGATCTCGTACCGCCCGATGCTGTCGGCGTCGGTGGTGCCCTCGATGTAGATGTCATACGTCTTTCCGCTGAAGATCATGTCGTTCTCGGCCGTCCCGTCCGCGCGGAACTCCGTGAACCCGGTCATGCGCTGGTAGGGATACTCGGCGAGGTTGAGCCCGGGAAAGAGGTTCGCGACGAAGCGTGGCGCGGCCCGTCCCCGGAGCAACCCGTCGATCGTGACGGTTTTCGCCTCGCCCGCCGGGCGGAGCGGCCAGCGAGGGTCCAGCGCCCGGCAGAGGGCGTCTCGCAACGGATACTGCACCTGTTCGCGACGGTTGAAGTATCCCTGCACGGTGTTTCCGGGGAAGAACTGCGCGATCTGCGGCTGGATGCTCTCCGTGGCGATCAGGTCGGACAGCGAACCGGTGATGGCCACCATCGGCGTGGCGTCCTTGAGGTTGACGGCGATGTCGCTGCGGGCGATTCCGCCGCAGACCGCCCCGACGTAGCGCAATTTGGCCGCGCCCTGGCGGACGTCGAGCTGCCCGACGACGCGGCGGACGTCGTAAGTCTGCGCGACGGTCGCGTCGTAGGCATTCACGCGGTCCAGGCGGAAGCGCAGGTCCAGTTCGGCGGCGACGAGAAATTCGTTGGCCTGGGCGATCCAGGCGTCGGCGGTCTTTCGCATCGCGTCGGAGTCGGTGTCGGTAAGTTTGGCGGGGCGGCTCTTCGCGGCGGGCGGGGGCATCAGCCAATCGCCCAGGTCCTTGTTGTCCACGAATTCGCCCAGCAGCCAGGCGGCGCCCCGCGTGCGGGCCGGCACGTCGGACACGTCGGCGACCAGGCGGACGCGATTGTCGCCCGCCCGCAGGTCCAGGCTGTCCGTGACCACGCGCCCGGCCGACAGGCGATCATCCTCCAGGCGCACGCGCTCTGCCAGCACCGTGCCGCGGATGGCGACGTTCTTGCCGCGATACCGCCCCCGCAGGTCCTCGGCGCGGAACTCCATGTACTTGATCTCGCCCGACTCGCCGCCGGCCCATTCCAGCTCGATGCTCGCCCTGCCCGCCGGCGCGTAGCGCTCCAATTCGGGCGCCAGCCGGCAGAGCGTCGAGGCGTCGGTCGTCCAGGCGTACAGGTGTGACTCGGTGGCGGTCAGGGCCGCTGGCAGGCCGTTGTCGCCGGCGCGGAACGTCGCCTTTCCGTCGGCCAGCACGCCCGCGTCGCCCGCGGTCGCGTGCAGGTGGTTGAGTTGCGTGCTGCGCAGGTCGGCCGGCGCGGTCAGCTCGAACTCGACCCGTACCGGCAGGTCCGCCGGCACGCACGCGCCGCGCCCCAGCGTCACGGCCAGTCCGTCCGAGGCCGCCTGTCCTTCCACCGCGATCCGCTCGCGATCGGCGCGGACGATCGCCTTCAGCGTCGCCGCCCCGCTCAGACCGTAGCGGGCCATCGCGTCCTCCAGTTCCGGAACGAGTTCCGGCAGGTCGCGTCCGAAGGCCAGTCGCGCGTCGATCGTCGCCTCGAGACGTTCGATGCCGGCCGGCGCCCAGGGCTGATCGACAGGCCGCCGTCGGGCAAGGTCAAGCTCCGCCGCGCCGGCGAGTGAGACCTTGCTCTCCGCCAGGCGAAGGTCCGCGCGGTCCAGTTCGATCCGGCAGGCGCGCCCCTCGCCCGGAACGATCCGCCCCGTGGCGCTGGCGCCCATCGGCACGCCAGCGGCCTTGACGCGGTGCACCGGGCGCGCGGACGCATACTCCAGCGCATCGGCGTCGCAGGCCACGTCGAACCATGCGGCGCGACCGTCCCACTGCCCGCTCCCGCGGAGGCGCATCGCACCGGCGATATTGCCGTCGCCCAGGAGTTTTGCCAGCGCGGGGCTGACCTCCGCCAACCAGACGGCGCGCGTCACGACGGCTTCCAGGTTCGCCGAGACCGTTGGGCCCGCAAAGACCGCCTCGCCCGTCGCCCGCGCGGCGGGGCACTTCCATTCGCCGGCGATTCGCAGCCTGCGCTGCGCGCCTCCCCAGGCCGCTTCGCAGGCGACGGCGGCGGGCTGGCCCGTGGGCTTGTCCAGCCAGTCGGACCAGACCAGGCGGGCCTCCCGGAATTCGGCCGAGACGTCCGCCCGCCCCTGCCGGGATCCCAGCGCGAGTTTCCACCGCCCCTCGACGGCGCCGCGGGCGGCTGCGTTTCGCATCGTCTCGCCCGGCAGGCAGCGCAGCAGGTCCTCCACGCGGTCGATGCCGAACAGCCCCCCCGCGTGGACCACCGGCTCGGAACCCTCCTGCCCATTGCCGGGCTCGAACCGCACCTCCGCGCGATCGATGGACAAGCGCCCCTCTCCGACGGCGAGGTCCATGTCCATGTCGGTCAGCAGGCGGCGGTCCACGTCGATCGCGCAGTCCAGGCGCGCCCCGGCGGGCATGCCGGGCGGTTTGCGGAAGGTCGCGCCGACGGACAGTTCCGCCTCGGCGGGCATGTTGACCATCACGTGCAGGTGCGCGCCGGCCTGGCGCTCCAGGAAAATCCGCCCGTTGGCGCGCCCCTTCAGATTCACGTCGCGCAGGGGCGCGGCCGCCGGGCCCAGCAAGTCGCGCAGGGCGTCCAGGTCGGCCAGTTCCCATTCGCCGCGCCAATCGAGGCGTGCCAGGTCCGCCAGCAGATCGCCGGGCGACATGCCGGTGTGGGCTTTGCGCCAATGCGAGACCATCTCGCGGAAATTGTGCAGCGTGCCCCGCCCTTGCAGGCGATTGCCCCCCAGCACGACGTCGCTGTGATCGGTGACGAGCTTCCACTCGCGCCGGTCGAACGTGCCGGCCAGACGAACGGTCAAAGCGCGCCCAAGGGGCTTGAGCACGTCGCCGTCGCGGCGGACGGCTGCGTCGGTGGCGTCGGCGGAGAGTACGAACCCGGCGATGGGTCCGTCTCGCGACAGTTCGCACTCGGCGCGAACCAGCCCGTCCATCGCCATGCCCATCGGCAACTCGCCCCGCCCCGTCAGCAGCGCCGCCAGGCGCGTCGGCTGAACGACCCCCTTGAGGCTCAGCAGCTGGATCGATTCCCACTGCCCGCTGAACGCCGAAAGGCTCAGCCGCGCCTGCCCCGCCAGGTCCAGGCCCGGCACGCGGACGCTGGCCGACTGGACCGACAGTTCGCCGCCCCCCGCCGCCAGCGGATCGAACGAGGCGGAAATCCGCACCCCCGCCTCGTCGATGACCGGGAGCCTGGGCCCGTCGACCGGCTGGACATCCAGACCGCGCATCCGCAGGTTCACACTGAAGCGGTCCACCACCGCCCTGCGGTTGAGTTGGAGGTCAATCGACCCGCTGCACCGCCCCTGGAGGTGTTCCAGCGGCAGGTTCAACAGTGCAATCAGCGGAAGCTGCGACAGGTCAAGGTTCGCGAATTGCAACGTGGCAGTCGCGGCGACTTCCGCCTCGGGCTTTCCGGCCGACATCGTCAGCGAGACCGGCGCGACCGCGCCCGCCTGCGCCAGGCGTGCCGAGAGCGACAGGCGCTCCAGCGATTTCGCCCGCCCGGAAAGCATCTGGAGATCGCCGACGTCCAGCCGCAGGGGGCGGTCCTGCCCCGCCAGGCGCACCAGCACGACGGCCGACCGCACCGACACCTGCTCCGGCTGGACGTCGCTGTCCATCCGTTGAAGGACTTCCACATTGGCATTGCCTTCACGGTCGAACTCGGCGAAGACCTTGGGCCCCTCGACGGCCAGCCACGACATGCGCCGATGGACGAGAAAGTTGAGGGGAGAGAACTCGGCCCGGACCAGGGGTGCGTCCAGGACGATGGGCGTGGCGAACCCCTCCGGCGAGGCGATGCGCAGGTCGCGAATCTCCACGCCGTCGTGCCAGCTCACCGCCATGCGCCCGATCGTCACGGGCACGCCCGCCTGGTGCGACAGCTCGCGTGCCAGCCAGTCGCGGACAAGGTTCGCGGGCAGCCACCATGGCAGCGTGACATAGGCGGCCAGGAGCAGCACGGCCGCC
>DNAS01000053.1:19389-23173 GCA_003485185.1 Phycisphaerales bacterium
CGACGCCGCCCGGTACACCCGCTGCCACCAGCGGCGTTTCGGCTTTTTCGATTCGCCCTTCATCCCAGCCTTCCGACGGGCGGCGCGCGGAACCTTGGCGTCGGCGCGAGGCCGCGACTACACGTTGAACCGGAAGTTGATGATGTCCCCGTCGCGGACGACGTAGGTCTTGCCTTCCAGGCGGATTTTACCGGCCGCCTTGGCCGCCTTCATGTCACCGGCGGCGCGAAGGTCGTCGTAGGAGACGGTCTCGGCGCGGATGAATCCTCTGGCGATGTCCGAGTGGATTTCGCCGGCGGCGGTCACCGCGTCGGCCCCGGCCGGAATCGTCCACGCCCGCACCTCGTCCTCGCCGGTCGTCAGGAAGCTCACCAGGTTCAGCTTGCGGTAGCACGCGCGGATCAGGCGGTCCCGCGCCGATTCGCTCACGCCCAGGTCCGCCAGGAACACGCCGCGCTCCTCGGACGGCAACTCGGCGATCTCCTCCTCGATCTTCGCCGATAGCGGAAGGCACTCCACGCCGCCGACTGCCTCCTCGCTCGCGCCGCGGACGGCGCCCTCCGAGAGGTTCTTCACCACCAGCAGCGGCTTCTGCGACAGGAACGCAAAGCTCCGCACGAGCTTGCCCTCGGCATCGGAATGAATGGCCTCGGAGATGGGTTTTTCCGCCTCCAGGGCGGCTTCGAGGCGCTTCATCAGCTCCAGCTCGCGCAGGTACTCGTCGCGCTTGGCAGTGGGCTTCTTGATCGACGCCTCCAGCTTGGCGATCCGCCCGGTCACCTGGTCCAGGTCGGCGAAGAGCAGTTCGGCCAGCAGTTCCTGCACGTCGGCCTGCGGGTCTACGCGCCCGCGGTAGGCGGCCACCGCCGCCCCTTCGAACGCGCGGACGACCAACACCAGCATGTCGCTGTTGCGCATGGCGGGCCAGTGGGTCTTGGCGCGGTTTCGTCCGGCCTCGTCGGACAGGTCGAAGCCCGGCAGGTCGAGGAACTCCAACTCGGCCGGGGTGGTCTTTTGGGGGTGGTACTGCTCGGTCAGCCAGACCAGGCGCTCGTCGGGCACTTTCACGACGGCCAGGTGAGGCTGATCCGGGCGCGACAGGTCCACGTGCGACCCTCCCGCGGCCGCAACGGCGGCGAACAGCGTGCTCTTGCCCGATTGGACCGGTCCGATCAACGCGACGCGCATGCAATTCCTTTCCTCGCAGCCGGCGGGGATTTGTCGCCGGTGGACGCAATGTACCGTCCCCGCGCGGGCAAACGCAAGGCGGAGAATCCCCAGTCGCCGGGGGTTGGCCCTTGCCAAACGCCCGCACGACAATCAGACTAGCCGGCCATGAGCAATCCGAATTCATCCGCCGAGGGCCCGCGGGTATGGTTTGTCTCCGCGGCCGTGGGGGGCGGGCACAACTCCGCCGCCCGCGCCCTCATGGAACAGCTCGCGCGGGAAGCGCCGCACGTCCGTTGTGAGCTGATCGACATGATGTCGCTGGTTCCCGGGGCGTTCCGTGCGTACTACGCGGGCGGGTTCGCCCTGGCGATGACCCGCTTTCCGTGGGCTTACGGCCTGGGCTTCCGTCTGACCAACCGCCCGCACCGCCCGCGCCGGTCGTTCGGGGAGCGGCTGCGCCTGGCGTGGGAGCGGTGGAACACGCGGCGGTTCGCGCGCGAGCTGCTCCGCGACGGGCCGGCGCTGATCGTGCACACGCATTTTCTCGCGCCGCCTATCGTGGCGCGCCTCGCCGCCGACGAGCGGACCCATGTGCCGCAGGCCGTCGTCGTGACCGACAACGACGTCCACCGCTGGTGGTACTCCGAGGGCGTGGAGCACTGGTTCCTGCCCAACGACGACGCCCGCGCCACCCTCGACCGCTGGGGCGTCGCGGCGGAGCGCGTCACCGTCTGCGGGATCCCGATCCACCCCAAGTGGATCGCGCCGGTGGACCGCGCGAAGGTGCTGGCCGACTGGCGCCTGCCTGCCGACCGGAAGATCGTCCTGCTGTCGGGCGGAACGGAATTCACCTGCGGTCCGGTGGTGAAGATCGCCCGGCGGATCGTCGCGGCCCGCGCGGATGTGTGCGTGGTGGTGCTGGCCGGGCGGAACAAGAAGCTGCTGGCGCGCCTGGCGGCGACGGCCGAGGCCCGCGACGGGCGGATCGTCCCGCAGGGCTTCACCGACCGCCTGAACGAGCTGGCCGAGGTCGCGTCGCTGATGCTGACCAAGCCCGGCGGCGTCACGACGTCCGAATGCCTGTCCAAGGGCCTGCCAATGGTCCTGATGAACCCCGTGCCCGGGCAGGAAGGCGCCAACGCCGAATACTTCCGCCGCGCCGGGACTGCCGTCGTGGCGAAAGGCGTCGGCGGAATCGTCCGCGCCGCCACTACACTGCTGGACGACCCGGAGGCGATGGCGCGGATGTCCGACTGCGCCCGCCGGCTGTACCGCCCTGCGACGCAGACCGTGGCGGAGTGGATTCTGAACCGCCTGGATTTTCCACGCTGAGGTTTCGCGCGCCGTCACGCCCGGGAGATCAGTTCGATGGCGTTCTTTCCCGCCTGCTTGGCGCGCTTGATGGCGCGGTCGGCGGCGCGGAGCAGTTCGCGGCAGGTGACGCCGTCGGCGGGGAACCGCGCCAGTCCGCCCGAGACGCTCAGACGCCCCACCGCGCGCGGGCCCAGCGAGGGGAACTCGTGCGTGGCGACCGCGCGGCGGAAGCGGTCGGCCAGCACGTAGGCGTCGTCGAGGGGGCGGCTGCCCGCGGCGCGGGGGGCCTCGGCCGACTGGAACAGCACGGCGAATTCGTCGCCCCCGATCCGCGCCACGAGGTCGTGCGAGCGCGTCACCTTCCGCACCAGACGGGCGATCTCGCGGAGGATCTCGTCGCCCACGGCGTAGCTGTACGTGTCGTTGTAGTGCTTGAAGTCGTCGATGTCGAACAGCAGCATCGCGATGCGCGAGTCACCGCGCGGGGCGCACTGGAGAATCTGGTCGGTGACGGCGTAGAAGTACCGCCGGTTGTACGCCCCGGTGAGGTGGTCGGTGATGGCGAGTTTGTGCAGCGATTCCGCCCGCCGGGCCGACTCCTCCAGCGGGGGCAGGAGTTGGCGAAGCTCTTCCAGCAGTCCGGACTCGTCGACAGCGCCGGCTGGGGGCGTCCAGGCCAGCACGCGAGGGGCGGCGCCGGCCGACATCAGAACCGCCCGCATCCCTGACGGTACCTCCCCCGCGTTATGCCAGGCGCAAGGCACGCCGAACTGCTCCGTGACGATCTGCGCGGCGCAGGCCTCGAGCGTCGTCACGTCGCGGGCCGCCTCCACCAGCCTAGCCGTCCGGCGCGGGCCCAGGCGCGAGGCGCCGTCAGGCGAATCGACCGCCACCGCCTGGCGCAGGTGCGCGACGTCCTCCCGGCTGGGCGGGTGGATGAAGTAATCGTCCAGGCACCGCCCGACCATCGCGCGGACCTCCGGTTCGGTGGCGGGCTCGCAGGCAGCCACCAGCCGGGCCCGCTTCTGGAGCCGCCGCGCCGCTCGCGCCAACCCGCCCAGGTCCGCCCGGGGCGCCGAGAGCACCACCGCCGACCAGCACCGCCGGCCCAGTTCCGACAGCGCGTCATACGGGTCGGACACGCAGGCGGTTTTTTCCACGCCGAGGGCGGAGGCAAGTTGCTTGCCCTTGGTTGCGTCGGCGACGATCAGCATGTCCGGGCCGTCAGTCACGGCTTGTCTCCCAGCAGGGCGGAAAGTTCTTCGTTCCTCAACAACCCCTCGCCGCGCGGGCCAGGAAG
>DNAS01000082.1:0-234 GCA_003485185.1 Phycisphaerales bacterium
GCCCGTCGCCACCCCCTTGCCCCCGCGGAATCCCAGCCAGAAGCTCAGCACGTGCCCGAGAATCGCCCCCGCCCCCACTACCAGCCAAGCCGTCTGCTGGAGCGTCGTCGGCCCGTCGGCGTCGCATCCGGTCAGACATGAGACCGCCAGCGCCGGCGCGAACCCCTTGGCCACGTCCAGCGCGAAGCACAGCCAGCCCCACCGCCGCCCCAGCACGCGCCCGACGTTCGTCGC
>DNAS01000082.1:376-1713 GCA_003485185.1 Phycisphaerales bacterium
GTGACGTTCGTCGCGCCGACGTTCCCGCTGCCGACCTTGCGGATGTCCACCCCGCGGGCGCGAGACAGAATCACCCCGAACGGCGTCGAACCGATCCCGTACGCCGCCAGCGGAAACGCCCCCAGCAGGATCCAGGGATTGTCGATCATCTCGCTCTCGCGACCTCCTCGTATGCCGACAGCAGCTCGTCCACGTGACGGTCCACGCCCAGTCCGTCCGCCGCACGCAGGCAGCGGGCCGACCGCTCCGCGCGTCGGCGCGGGTCGACCAGTTCGTTCAGGGCCGCCACGAGCGCCTTGCGGTCGTCCGGCGAGCTGATGACGATGCCCGCGCCGTCGGCGAGGACCTCGGCCGCCCCGTTGAAGATCGTCGTCACGGCGGGGATTCCCCAGCGCACGGCCTCCAGGATCACGCGGCTGCACGGGTCGTACCATGTCGGCAGGACCACCGCGTCGGCGGCTGCGTACCACTGGAACACCTCGTCGGTCTGCGGCACGAAGACCACCTGCTGCCCCACGTCGCGCAGGCCCGCGACGCGCTGGTATCCCTCGGCGAGGTCGCGTCCCACGACCACCAGGCGGGCGTTGGTCTGCCCGAAATGCGCGTGGTAAAATTCAGCGAAGGCGGCAATCGCCTCCAGCACGCCCTTGAGGGCGAAGTTCTGCGCGACGATCAGGAACACCGGATCGCCCGCGCCGATCCCGAGTTGGAAGCGGCGCTTCTGGCGCCAGTCGGCGCGGTCGGGCGAATCGGGGTCGGGCACGTCGGCGGCGTTGTAGATGACACGGACGTTGGCGGTCCGGCCATAGTATTCCTCGAACTCCCTCGCGACCATCTGGCTGACGGCCAGGCAGAGCGTTTGCGGGTCGGCCATGACGGTCCGCTCCAGTTCGCCCATCCGCCGGCGGTGGAGGTTGAACGGTTCGGTCAGCGTCACCAGCGCGCCGCCCAGGGCCCCCCGCCGGCGGACGCTCGCGGCGATCTGTGCCGGCACGGTGCCCCCGCGCGGCTGGTAGACGTTCGCCCCCGGAACGGGCAGCATGGCGTGGGCGACGGGAAACTGCCCGCCGGCGATTTCCCGCTGCGCGGCACGGACGAACGCGTCCAGCCGGCTGGACCGCAGCAGTCCGGATCGCCCCAGCGTTCGGACGGACACGCCGTCCATCGCCCGTCCGTCCTGGCAGAGGACCGTCACTTCGCACCCGCGTGCAGCCAAGCGCGAAGCGATCTGGGCGGTGGACTTCTCCCGCCCGCCGCGAGAGGGATCGAACCGTTCGATGACCAGGGCGATTCTCATTCGTTCGCGCTCCGTCCTTCCCGTCTTCGTTTCCTGCGGT
>DNAS01000082.1:1819-4179 GCA_003485185.1 Phycisphaerales bacterium
TCCTGCGGGCCTCGTGCCGGGCGATCCACGCGGCCTTGCGCGCCGCGGCTCGCGCGTAGCGGCGAGGCGACCTGCCGCCCGCCAGCGCCAGGTACTGCCGCAGGAACGACTCCCAGTGGGCCTCGACCCACTCATCCGGCATCGAGTGCAGAAGCTGCGCCAGGTCCTTGACACGCCAGCGGAAAGCCCGCCACGACGACGGCGCGAACACGCGGGCCAGGTCGATCAGGTTCAGTTCCAGCCCCCCCTCGCCGGTGTGGAGGAACACGTGGCAGGCGCTCAGGTCGCGGTGGACATACCCCGCGCCGTGCAGGCGGGCGACCAGCGCCGCTAGTTTCGTCGTCAGTTCTTCCGCACGCTCGGGGCAGGCGGCGAGGAATTCCCGCCCGCAGCGTTCCATGGCCTCGCCGGGCACGACGGTCGCCAGCAGGAAGCTCCGCCCCCCGCCGCGGCAGCCCTCACCGCCCCAGGCGACGGCCTGCATCGTGTCGATGCCCAGCGCCTCGACGAGGCGGATGTTGCGATACTCGATCTCGGAGGGACTGCACAGGCCCTGCGCCCAGAGACGTCGCAAGCGGGCGCGCAGGGACTCAGGGCCATATCGCTTGAGGATCAATTCCCGGCGGCGGCCCTGGCCGTCGGCCAGTTCCAGGCGGGTGCGCCGCCGGTTGCCCAGCCCGGGCTTGTCCAGGTCCGTCCCGCCGGCGAAGGCGAAGACGCCCTCCACGCTGTCCAGCCCGGTCCGCCGCAGCGGTTCCCGCCACGCCTCGTCGCACGTGAAGGTCATGCGCCGCCCCCCTTCGCCCGTTCGTCCAGCAGTTCGCAAGCGGCGTGCAGAACACTCTCCGGCGGGATGGCGCTCATGCACTGGTGGTACTGCGGGCCCGGCGGCTGGGGGCAGAGCTTCCGCTGGCACGGCGAACATGGCAGGTCCACGCGGATCGTCCGCTCGCTCGGGCAGTCGATCTGCGCCCAGACGGGATCGGTGCTGCCGAAGATCGTCACCAGGCCGATGCCGAACGCGGCCGCGAAGTGCCGCGGGCCCGTGTCGTTGGTGATCATCAGGTCGCAGCGGCGCACGAGGCTCTTGAGCAGCCCGAGCGTGTTGTCGCGCCGGGCGAAGTTCAGCAGCGGCGCGTGCCTCATGGCCTTCTGCACGCGCTCGGCGACGCGGCGTTCGAAGTCCATCGGCGCGGCGTTGAGGAGAATCTGCGCCCCGCGCGACTCGACGAGCGCGTCGGCCACCGCCGCAAACCGCTCTGGCTCCCACATCTTGCTGACACCGAACGCCGCGCCGGGATTGAGCATCACGACGGGCCGCGCCCGGTTGATTCCCGCCTCGGAAAGCAGAGTCTCCGCCGCCCGCTCGTCCGTCTCCGTCACCGGAAGCTCCATGCGGCGCGACCGGACGGGCGCGCCGACGAACTCGGCCAGCCGGGCGTAATAGTCGATCTGCGGAACGGGCTTGCATCGCCCGTCGGCCAGGCGCTCCGGGCGCAGGCGGTCGGTCAGAAGCCAGCCGCGCCCGTCTCGGACGTAGCCCGCGCGGCGGCGGATCCGCGCCAGGGCGCACATCGCGGCGCAGCGGAAGCTGTTCGGCAGGAGGATGCCCAGGTCGCGCCGGCGTTTCCGCAGAATCCGGGCGGTCGCCAGCGCGCCGCGCAGGCCGTCGGGGCGCGAGAGAATCATCTCGTCGGCCCAGTTCGTGCCTTCCAGCACAGCCAGTGCGGAAGCCCGCCCGACGTAGGTGATCCGCGCCGAGGCGAAATGCTCGCGCGCCGCCCGCAGCGCAGGGGTGGCCATCACCACGTCGCCCACGGGGTTGGGAAGGAAAATCGCGATGTCCGCCGGTTCCGGCATGGAGGCATTGTAGCGGGAGGCGTCGTCGGCTGATAGTCCCAGCGCCGCGTCAGTGGTCCAGGCCCTTCTTCTCCAGCTCGGCCCACGACGCGCGGCGGATAAGCACCGGCGGGTTTCCGCTGGAGGTCGGCAGCGTCACCTTTTCCGAACCCACCACCACGACGTTCAGGCCCTCGGCCGCGAAGGCCCGCGCCGCCAGTTCCGTCCCGCAGACGCCCGCGCGGAGAGTCGGGAACTGGCGCTTCAGCGACGCCAGCTGACTGACCAGGCGCGACTCCACCACCATGCGCGGAATCCTGTACTTGCCCTCGCGGACGATGTGCCAGTGCTCCCGTTGCCAGAGCAAAATCGGGCCGTGGGGATATCCCAACTCGCCCAGCTTCTTGTGCAGCGCGGCATGCCGGCGGACAGACTGCCGCGTGAAGTAGAGGATGCGGTTTCCCTGGGCGAGTTGCCCGAGCGCGGCGACGGTCTGCTCTGCGACTCGGCCCTTGTGGTGC
>DNAS01000082.1:4325-4655 GCA_003485185.1 Phycisphaerales bacterium
TCGGCCCTTGTGGTGCGGAAGGAAGTCCAGGTCCACCACCACGACGGACGCCTCCGCCGGCCAGACGTACGCCGGCGCCTCGACGACGATCTCCTCGCCCTCGGAGTCCATGTGCGAGACGCGCATGGCGTACCGCCCTTCGGCGGCGGGAACGGGGACGGCCGCCCCGGCATATCCCAGCTCGTCGGTGTAAGCGCCCCGCTCGGACCCGCCGCCGGCCTGGAAGCGCAGCGCCGCCTTTTTGACCGCCAGCGAGAGCACGAAAAAGTCGTTCCGTTGCAGGCGCACGACGCAGGCCGTCTCTCCGCCCGCCGGCGCCACCTGGTCGGG
>DNAS01000082.1:4792-7754 GCA_003485185.1 Phycisphaerales bacterium
CCCCCCCCCCCCCCGCCGGCGCCACCTGGTCGGGCACCGTCAGGATGTACTGCCCGCCGCACCCGCCGGCCACCGCCGCCAGCATGCCGCATGCGATCCATCGAACCATGTCGCACCTCCGCAGGACTCCAGATTAGGCCTGACCGGGGCGCGGTTGTCAAACTTTTGCCGACGCGCCGCCGACAAAACCGTTCTTCTTTGACCTCGCATTTTCCGATAACATCCATAGGACAGTCCCAAGGACGGTTCAGGAGTCGACATGGCCAAGAGAAGCGAAGAGCAGTTCAACGAGGACACCTGGCGGGTCTTCCGCATCATGAGCGAGTTCGTCGAGGGGTTCGAGACGATGAGCCGCCTGGGCCCTGGCGTCAGCATCTTCGGCTCGGCGCGGACGCCCCGCAACGACCCGTACTACCGCAAGGCGCGCCAGCTCGCGCGGATGCTGTGCGAGCGGAACTTCGCAATCATCACCGGCGGCGGGCCGGGCATCATGGAGGCCGCCAACCGTGGCGCCCACGACGTCGGCGGGACCGGCGTCGGGCTGAACATCTCCCTGCCCCACGAGCAGAAGGCCAACCCCTACGCCGACATCCAGATGGACTTCCGCTACTTCTTCGTCCGCCTGGTGATGTTCGTCAAGTACGCCTGGGGGTTCGTCTGCTTCCCCGGCGGGTTCGGCACCCTGCACGAGTTCTTCAACTCCATGACGCTCATCCAGACCGGAAAGGCGCAGCAGTTTCCCGTCATTCTCTTCGGGCGGAGCTACTGGAGGGGTTTGTCCGACTGGATGGACCGCAAGATGCTCCACAACAGCTACCGCAAGATCGACCCCCGGGACATGGGCCTGTTCCACGTGACCGACAGCCTGCGCGAGACGGTGGACATCCTCGAACGGGCCCGCGAGTGCCGACAGGCGGGCGGCCCCTGCCCGGACAGCATGAAGCCCACGGCCGAGGGAACCCTCCCGGGACTCCCCGCGCGAGTTTACTTCCGTCCCAACGGCAGGAAGTGACGTCCCTGCCCCCTGCGACGCAGCAGCAGCGGCGCCCCCGCCAGCAGCAGCGACAGCGTCACCGGCTCGGGGACATGTCCCTCCAGTTCGTCGTCCGGGTCCATGCCCGCGTCGTCCAGGTGCACGACCACGTAGCCGGGAAAGCCGCCGCTGTTGTAGACCTGGAACGCGCTGAGAGACAGCCGCAACTCCATGGCCTCGCCGACGGCATAATCATACTCATTGCCAGCCGTGAAGCCGTCGAAGCCCTGCTCGACGTACCCGCCCAGCCCGCCGTTTGCGCTCGGGTCCCACTCGGTGAGGAAGCTGTAATTTGTCAGCAGCCCGAGGTCGGTGATCGTCAGGACGATCTCGACGTTGGCGTCGTAGTCCGTCGCGCTGTCGTAGAAGCTCAGGACGACGCCCGTGCGCTTCTGGCGGAGGCTCGTGCCATTGGTGTCGAACAGCGATCCGACCACGTCCAGGCAGACGTACCGCGACGCGCCGGAAGGGTCCAGGCTGTCCGTCTGCGCGAAATATACCTTGTCGATGTCCAGGCCCGCCGTGTAGGCCGTCTCGCCGGGCGCATCGCTCAGGGACCAATCATAGTTCGCCGCATCCAGCGAACCGTCCACGATCGGGCTGGCCGTCGTCACCGCGGCGCAGAACGTAACCACCGTAAAAATGCACAAAAAACCGAGTGGCTTGAACATGACTGCCTCGCTTTCTGAAGGGAGCTGAGCTGTAACGGCAAGCGTTCGCAACGAGCGGCACTACGAGCAGATCCAGCAATCCCCGGGCGGTTCCCGTCCTCACTGCCGCATCCTTGCCCGGAAACCCGTCGGGGTATTAGTAGCCATTCTAGCGTCTCTTATATCGGGCAATCAACGTTCTTTCGAAAAAGAATTTATGGAAGAAGTGCATGGTGGAGAGTGCATAGTGGAGAGTGGAAGGATTTGAAATCTGAAATTTGAGATTTTGGATTGGAGGACTGGCAGGCCGGAGCCGGGATTCCGGGTTCCCTGTTCCTGATTCCGAGTTACCGGTTTTCCCGGGCCTTGCCGATCCGGTAGAATCCCCCGCATGAGTGGCGATTCCCATTCCGACCTCCGCATCGCCGTCGTCCACGAGTGGTTGGAATCCTACGCCGGTTCGGAGAAGGTGCTGGAGCAGATGCTTCAGGTGCTTCCCGATGCGGACCTGCTGGCCGTCGTGGACTTCCTTCCGCCCGAGCGCCGGGGGTTCCTCGGCGGGCGGACCGTCCGCACCAGCTTCATCCAGAAACTTCCCCTCGCCCGCAGGCACTTCCGCAAGTATCTGCCGTTGATGCCCCGCGCCGTCGAGCGCCTTGACGTGTCCGATTACGACCTGGTGGTTTCCAACTCGCACGCCGTCGCCAAGGGCGTGCGGACGCGGCCCGACCAGTTGCACCTGTGCTATTGCCACACGCCGATGCGCTACGCCTGGGCCATGCCGGAGGAGTATCTCGGCGCAGCCGGGCTGGCGCGGGGCCTGCGAGGACTGGCTGCCCGGGCGCTGCTGAAGCGCCTGCGCCGATGGGACCTTCGCGCCGCGTCGCGCGTGACCGCCTTCGCCGCCAACTCGCGGTTCGTCGCCGAGCGGATCCGCCAAGCCTACGGGCGCGAGGCGCGCGTCATCCACCCGCCGGTGGACGTCGGGCGCTTCGCCCTCTGCGAGCGCAAGGAGGACTTCTACCTGAGCGTCTCGCGCCTCGTGCCGTACAAGCGCGTGGACCTGCTCGTCGAGGCGTTCGGCCGCCTGGGCGACCGCCGACTGGTGGTCATCGGCGACGGCCCGCAACTCGGCGCCCTTCGCGCGCGGGCCGGCGACAACGTGACCCTCCTGGACTACCAGGACGACGCCTCGCTGGCCGACCACCTGCGGCGGGCGCGGGCGCTGGTGTTCGCGGGCGTGGAGGACTTCGGCATCGTGCCGGTCGAGGCGCAGGCG
>DNAS01000082.1:7879-8480 GCA_003485185.1 Phycisphaerales bacterium
TGGTGGCGCTGGGGCGCGGCGGCGTTACCGAGACGGTTCTTCCGGGGCAGACCGGCCTGCTGTTCGACGAGCAGACGGTCGAGTGCCTGCTCGACGCCGTGCGGATGTTCGAGTCGGCCGGGTCGTTCGACCCGCGCCGCTGCCGTGAAAACGCCCTGCGGTTCGACGTGCCCCGCTTTCGGGAACAGTTCGCCCGGTTCGTCGCCGACGAGCAGGCGGCGTTCGCCTCCCGCCGGTCGGCCGGCGCTACGGAACCGGATCGTACCCCCCGCGGCTGAACGGGTGGCATCGCAGGATTCGCCAGACGCCCAGGGCCCCGCCGCGGACCGCCCCGTATTTTTCCACGGCCTCGATGAAGTAGCGGCTGCACGTCGGGACGAAGCGGCACTGGCGTCCGAGGATCGGCGAGAGCGTCTCCTGGTAGGCCCGCGCCAGGACGATGAGCGTCCGTCGGGGCAGGAGGCGGATCGCGCGGAGGACGGTCCGGGCGGTCATTGGGGCGTCTCCGGCGGCGTGTCGCCCGTGACGCGCGGCGCCAGCGCCCGCAACGACCGCTGCAAGGCATCCAGCGTCAGCTCCCGTCCGGCGCGGGGGATCATGA
>DNAS01000082.1:8535-12290 GCA_003485185.1 Phycisphaerales bacterium
GGCACGGAAAGGCCGTCCGGCGCGGGGGATCATGATGTAATCGTATCCGTCCGGCAACTCGCCGCGTAACAGGCGGAACGCCTCGCGGCAAAGTCGCTTGACGCGGTTGCGCCGGACGGCCTTTCCGTGCCGGAACGAAACCGCCACGCCCAGCCGGCTGGGACCGTCCTCCTCGCGCCGCGCGGCGCAAAGCGTGAGATTTCCATCCCAGGCGCGGCGACCGAGGTCGAAGACGCGCTGTATGTCGCCCCGCCGCGTGACGCGAAAATTTTTCCCGGCCCGATGGTCCATTGCCTGTCCGTCTCCCGCCGCGCGGCGGAAGGATTGTCAACTGCGTCTTGACCCACAGTGTACCGTTCATTACAAGATCAGTACATGACCAAGCGTATGGCGAGATTCCAACGGATGATCGGTCTCGGCGCGGCGCTGGCCCTTGCCGCCGTCGCCGGGTGCAACCTGACTGCCGCGCCGGACACCGAGGCGGCCATCGACCATTACGTCCGCGGAAAACTGCTGGCCGAACAGGGCCTCTACGACGCGGCGCTGGCGGAGCTGGCGCAGGCCGCCCGGTCGGATGCCTCGCTGTCCATCGCCTACACCGCCGCCGGAGACATCCACCGCAAGCGGGGCGACTACTCGGCGGCCGTCCTGTCCTACGAAGCCGCCTGCCGGGCCAACCCTTACGAGTTCCGCTCCCACTACAACCTCGGCGTGACGCATCAGCTCCTGGCCGAGGTCGCCCGGACCGTCGAACGCCTGCAATACGAGCTTTCCCAAGCCATCAGCATCTACCTGCGGGCCATCACCATCAAACCCGACGACTTCGACGCCAACCTCAACCTCTCCGCCTGTTACTTCCAACTGGGCAAGTACGACCAGGCCGAGCAATACTGCCTCGCGGCGATCCGCATCAACCCCAACCACGCCGGGGCGCACAGCAACCTGGGCGTCATCTACGACAGCCAGGGCAGGCTCTACGAGGCCATCAGCGCCTACAAGGCCTCGCTCGAGGTGGACAACAAGCAGCCCGGGCTCTGGCTGAACCTCGGCTCGACCTACCTCAAGCAGAACCGCGTCAAGGCGGCGCTGCGGGCGTTCGAGAAGGCGGCGGAATATTCCCCCGGAACCGCCGCCGCGTGGGAGCAGATCGGCGCCTGCCACGTGCAGTTGCGGCAATTCGACGACGCGATGAAGGCCTACGAAAAGGCGCTGGACTTGAACCCCGACAGCCCTGCCGCTCACCGCGGCGTCGGCGTGATCTACATGAGCCGCTTCGTTCTGGACCACCAGAAGATCGATCTGCGCGACAAAGCCCTGGCCCATTGGAACCGTTCGCTGGAGCTCCAGCCCGACCAGCAGGACCTGGTGCGGTTCGTCGAGAAATACACGCCCAAGTACCAGGGCCCCCAGCTGTAATTGCCCTCGAATGGTCAAGGCAATTGGCTAGAATGGGGGAACATCCACTGCCTGTGCGGAGTCTGACGTGATCGGGATTTCCAAGCTCTACTGCGGCGTGGCCGAGCCTTCCGACGCCCTGCGATACGACTGGCGCCCCGCGCCGGGGGCGGAGACGACGCGCAAGCCCGTGGTGGTGTTCAACTGCACCCGCCGGTGCAACCTCCGCTGTGCCCACTGCTACTCCGCCAGCGACGCCCGCGCCGACGACGGCGCGCTGACCGGCACCGAGGCCCGCGCGCTGCTGGACGACCTGGCCGCCTTCGGCGTTCCGGTGGTGTTGTTTTCCGGCGGCGAGCCGCTGCTGCGAGAGGACCTGCCCGAGTTGATCGCCCACGCCCGGCAGGCCGGGCTGCGCGTCGTGCTCAGCACCAACGGCACGCGCATCACGACCGCCGTCGCGGGCGAGTTGGCCCGGCTGGGCGTCGGCTACGTGGGTGTGAGTCTGGATGGACTGGGCGAGTGCAATGACGCCTTCCGCGGCCAAGCCGGCGCGTTCGAGGCGGCCTTGGCGGGCATCCGCCACTGCCGCGACGCCGGCGTGAAGGTCGGACTCCGCGTGACGCTCCACCAGGGCAACGTCGCCCAGGTGCCCGCCCTGTTCGACCTGCTGCGGAGCGAGCGGATTCCGCGAGTCTGCTTCTACCACCTCGTGCCCGCGGGGCGCGGCGACTCGCTCGCCCAGGCCGCCCTGTCCCACGACCGCACCCGCGCCGCGCTGGACTCGATCCTCGACCACGCCGCCTCGCTGCACCGCGAGGGCAACCCCATCGAGGTGCTCACCGTGGACAACCACGCCGACGGCGCGTATCTCTACCTGCGCCTCCTGCGCGAGGATCCGGCCCGGGCCGAGCAGTGCCTGCGCCTGCTGCGCCGCAACGGGGGCAACAGTTCGGGATCGGGCATCGCGGCCGTCAGCTGGAACGGCGACGTGCATCCCGACCAGTTCTGGCGCACGCAGGTCGTGGGCAACGTCCGACGGCAGGCGTTCAGCAAACTCTGGGCTTCCCCCCCGCCGGGGTCGCTGCTGGCGATGCTCCGCGAGCGATCCGCGCGCCTGGGCGGTCGTTGCCCGCGCTGCCGGTTTTTGGACATCTGCAACGGCAATCTGCGGGCGCGGGCGCAGGCCGCCACCGGCGACCTGTGGGGCGACGACCCGGCCTGCTACCTGACCGACGAGGAGATCGCCCCATGACCGCCCCGCCATTGCGGATGCTGTTCTGGGAGACGACCTCCCGCTGCAACCTCTCGTGCCGCCACTGCCGCCGGTTGGACACCGACGACCCGTCCGCCCGTGAGGACCTTTCGACCGATGAGGCCCGGCGGATGCTGGACTCGGCCGCGACGCTGGGCCGACCCGTTGTGGTCTTCTCCGGCGGCGAGCCGCTGCTCCGCGACGACTGGGAAACGCTCGCCGGGCACGTGCGCGGGCTGGGGCTCGTTGCCGCGCTGGCCACCAACGGCACGCTGGTGGACAAGCCCATGGCCGGGCGCATCGCCCGGGCGGGCTTCCACCGCGTCTCGGTCAGCCTCGACGGCGCCGACGCGGGAACGCACGACGAGTTCCGCGCCTCGTCCGGCGCGTTCGACGCCGCGATGGACGGAATCGCCAACCTCCGCTGCGAGGGCGTCGCCGTGCAGATCAACTCCACCATCGCCGCGCACAATGTGGACCAGTTGCCGCAGTTCTACGCCCTGGCACGGTCGATCGGCGCGACGGCGCTGCACCTGTTCCTGCTCGTGCCGGTCGGGTGCGGGGTGCAGTTGGACGAGTCGCACCGGATCGCGCCCGAGACGATCGAGCGCGTGCTGGAGTGGGTGTGCGAGCGCCAGGCCGAAGGCGCCGTCGAGATTCGCGCCACCTGCGCGCCGCACTACTACCGTGTGGCCGCTCAGCGCGGGCTGGCGGTCTCGCCCCGCGCCCGCGGCTGTCTGGCGGGAACGGGCGTGGTGTTCGTCAGCCATCGCGGCGAAGTATTTCCATGCGGATACCTTCCCGTTACATGCGGGTCGGTCCGCGAGGGCGAGTTGGGAGAAATCTGGCGGACGTCGCCGGTCCTGGCGGAGTTGCGCGACCCGTCGCGCCTGGGGGGCAAGTGCGGCGCGTGCGGGTACCGCGCGCTCTGCGGCGGGTGCCGCGCCCGCGCGCTGGCGGCTACGGGAGACTATCTCGCCGCCGAACCCGCCTGTCGCTATGCGCCTCCGCGACGCGGAACCTGACTTCGCTGCCGCGCCGGCGGCGCATCACTCCTTTTGGGCTGGCTCCACCGACACGCCGACGACCAGAAGGCGCATCGGGT
>DNAS01000082.1:12458-12700 GCA_003485185.1 Phycisphaerales bacterium
ACAATCGCGGGAGTTTTCCAGCGAATGCGTGTGCCCGCTTCGCGTCAGGCACACGTCGCCGGCCGAGACGCGATGCTCCTGCCCGTCGATCCGCATCGTGCCGTGCCCGCTGACGATGATGTAGATTTCTTCGTCCCCGCGGTGCTCGTGCTCGCCGATGGTGGCGCCGGGTTCCACGAGATCGTCATGGATGAACTTGATGCCGCAGCCGGCCTTTCGGTAATCGGCCAGCACTTCCGTGC
>DNAS01000082.1:12888-13021 GCA_003485185.1 Phycisphaerales bacterium
GGCCAGTTTGCCCGTCCCGCCGTGGCAATTCAGAATCTCCCGCACCGTTCGATCCCGCAGCAGCATGGCAGGCTCCATTCCGTTTCGTTCTTCGCTGATGGGAAAAAAGAACCCCCGCCTGACGGCGGGGGCT
>DNAS01000032.1:0-5084 GCA_003485185.1 Phycisphaerales bacterium
GAACAGTCCCTGCAAGTCGATTACCCAATCGAACCGCCCCGTCCGCAGCCGCCGCCTCAGGGCCCACAGCGCCCACCCCGCCCGCGGCGACCGCCACCAGTTCGCCAGCCCCTGGCGGTCGAAGAGAATCGTCTCGTCCAGGTCGCGATCGTGCGCGATCAGTTCCGCCAACGAGCGGCTGACCAGCCAACTGATGCGGGCTTGGGGAAAGCTGCGGCGCAGTCCCCGCAGGACGGGCATCGCGGTCACCAGGTCGCCCAGGGAGCTGGGCTTGATGAGCAGCACCCGCTGCGGGCACTCGGGCTGGACGAACGGGATGGTCATGCGCCGGGCCTCCGCACCGCCTTCTGCCTTTTGCGACGGGAATGAATCTGCCGGTTGATCTTGTCGGCCGACCACTGTTCCAGCACGCGCCAGTAAGGCTTGAAGTTGATGCGCCCGCACCCGGGGCGGCGCAGGTACCCCAGCAGCATCCGCAGGCGCCCGGCGTGGTTCACGACGGGGCATTTCAGAAGCGAAACGTTGAGGCGCATGAGCCCCTGGAACCGCCGGCGTAGGGTCATGAAGCGTTTGCGACTGAGCCCGTCCAGATCCACCAGCACCAGTTCGGGCGGTTCGCCGGTCGACCAACGGACCAGGAGATTGGTGGCCTTGAGATCGCGATGGGCAAAATTGTTGTCGTGGAGTCGCTGCACGGTGCGTCCCAGTTGCCAAAGGACGTCCTGCGCGAGCATCCGCTGCTGGGGGGCGGTGAGTACGGCGTCGCCCCGTGGCGGGTTCGACAGCCAGGTATTCAGGAACCGGTGCAGGTGGGGGGCGTCGACCGCCTCGGTGACGAGGATGCTGTCCAGCAGGATCGGTCCGACTCGCCGCTGGATCGCCGCCAGGGGCAGCGCGGTAGGGATCCTCCTGGCCAGGAGCATGTGCCCGAGGCGGAACGCCCGCAGGGGGCGGGCGGCCCGGCAGCAGTCGATCAGGAGCTTCCACGCATACTTGCGGCGCGGGCGTTTGAGGAAGACCGGCACCGAATGCTCGCCGATGCGGAGCGTCCGGCGCACCACCAGGCTGGAGGGGGAATCCTTGATGACCTCGACGCCCTCGCCGGAAAAGAGCGCGTCGGGGTTCTTCAACGCCTCTTTCCACGCCGGCAGGTCGAGGACCACTTCGGCGGCCTGCGACCCCGCCATCCGCCGCTTGCTTGCCAGAACCACATGCCCTCGCCACCCGCCGGACAGGTTCAGCGGGGCGAAGTAGCGGTTCCGCCCGAGGATCCGGTGATCCCGTTGGGCGTATTGCCTGTGACGGTGCCGGCGGGCGAATTCCTCGACGAGGATTTGCCAGCCTCGCAGCGTCCCGTCGGCGCCGCTGGCACGCAGGTAATGGGTCAGGAATCGCAGTCGCTCGGTCCGCGTGGTCGTCTCGAAGCGGTCGTGAAGCAGCTGCGCCAGGTTCGCCGCTCGCGCCCGTCTGCCCAGGCGGCGTCGGCGTGTCATGCGGTGCAGGTCGGTCAGCACCAGCCTCGGAGCGGCCCCGTCGGTGCGGACGAGTAAGTTTCCGCAGTGCAGGTCGCGATGGATTACCCCGGCCGCGTGCATGCGTCCGATCATGCCCGCCAGTTGACGGATCGCCCGTTGGATCGCCTTCCGTCCGTCCGCACCGGCGGCGAGTTGGCGGAGGTGCCAGGCGTCGGCGGGCTCGGCAGGGGCGACCGCGCGGGAAACGAGAAACTCCACCGTCCCATTGCAGTATGCGGCAAGGGCGGGCGTCGTTTCCACGCCGCGCGAGGAGAGATAGCGGGAGAACGTCAGTTCCCGGCGGGCGTCGGAAAAGCCCATGGCCCTGGCCAGGCGGCGCGCGAGCGACCGCGGATGATAATGCTTGAGGTAGAGTTCCTGCCCGTCGATTTGTCCGCGGTAGACGCTGCGGGAATCGTTTTGCTTGACCAGCGTCCAGGCGTTGGCGCGCGGGGCGCGCAACGAATCGATCTGCCCGGCCAGCAGGGCGCGGGCCGACTCGTCGGTGTAGTCTGCTTTCGCTCCCTTCAGGAGCGGTTGGCCGGACTCAGCGTGCGGATTCATCGGACCTCTCGGGCCGCCGGGGGCGGCGCATCGAGGGATTATACTGCCCTGCGGAGGGGAGCATCAAGCCGGGCTGTCCGCGCCCAGCGAGGTGTAGATTTCCGTCAGGGTCTTGCGAGCGCTCGCGACGGTCAGTCGGGCGCCCCGTTCCAGGGCTCGCACCGCCAGCGCCGCCGACGTGTCGGGCTCCTCGACGAGCTTGAGAATCGCCGCTGCCGCCTCCCGCGCCTTTCCGGGGGCGCAGAGCATCGCTCCCTCTCCGTCGCCGGTCAGCTCGCGAATGTCGGGCGTGGAAGACGCAACGATCGGTTTTCCCGCAGCCAGCGCCGTGGCCAATGCCTGCACGCCACAGTCGAACTTGCAGAGGAATGCGGTTGCGTCACCTGCCGCGATCAGGTCGCGGGCGTCCAGCGGCGCGATGCGCACATCCGCGCCAAACCCCGTACTGTCGGCGAACGTTCGCAGTTCGCCGGCCCGCAGACCGTCCGGCGCGACCACCTTCGCTCGCGGGCCGATCTCTCGCACGATCGCGTGCGCCCATGCGACCATCTCGTGTCCCGCGCCGCGGACCAGCGGGGCCGGCGCTGCCAGCAGGAACTCCGATTCGCCGACGCCCAGTTGCTCGCGCACTCGCATTCGGCGCTGCTCCGGCGGATCGATGGTGGCGGCCGGGGGAGGCAGCACGCGCACCCGCCCCTCGGGCGCCTGGCGCGCGACCAGCGCGTCGCGCGCGGCGCGAGTGGGCACGGTGACGGTCCACGCATCATCGCGCAGTCGCGCCAGCAGTTCGTCCAGGGCGTTGCCGCGGGGCAGGGCGGGCAGCGTCAGCAGCAGCTCGCGCCCTGCCAGTCGGGCCAGGACCGCCCCTGCCTGCGCGGCCCGGGGCGACCAGGCGTGAACGATCCCGAACTCGCCGACGCGGCGCGGCATCCTCCGCCCGGCCAAAGATGCCAGTCCCAGCGGCGCGTGTTCGACGCGAATGGCGGCGTTCAGGTCCGCGGGCGGCGCTCCCACGGAGACTACCTCGTCTCCTTTGTCGGCCAGCAGCGCCAGCTGGGCCAGGCAGTCCGCCGGCACGTCGCGATCGACCATGTGAAGCACTCGGGTCATGCGTGCAGATGATACCCCCGCTCCGTCGGCAAATGCAAACCCCTGCGCGAGCGGGACGAAGAAAGTGCGGCACGCCGCGCAAAGCGTTGCACTGGTCGTGTCGCGCGCAGATAATACCCACGAGGCAAACGCCTTCAGAACGGGAAAGCCGAGGTGCATCATGATGGCGGTGCTGGCGGATGCGAGTCAGTTCCTGAACGATTGGGCGTGGAACCTGGAAGGTCTGGGCCGGCTCGGTCTGGCGGCGCTGCTGGGCGCCATCGTCGGCGCGGAACGCGAACATCGCGGGCGCAGCGCCGGGTTCCGCACCCAACTGCTGGTGACGTTGGGTTCGGCCATGGCGATGCTGGTGAGCCTGCACTTCGAACGGGTCTTCGGGGCCATGGGCGGCGCCCTTCGCGTGGACCCTGCCCGCGTGGCGTACGGTGTGATGGCGGGCGTCGGATTCCTGGGGGCCGGCGCGATCATCCGCCACGAGATCGGCGTCCGCGGATTGACGACCGCCGCGAGCCTGTGGTGCAACGCCGCCATCGGTCTGGCGTGCGGGTTCGGGATGTATCTCCTGGCCGTTGCGACCACGGCGATCATGATCTTCGCCCTTGTCATCCTGCACAAATTCGAGGAGTGGATGCCTTCTCGGGTCTACAAGAGCGTCTGCGTCCTGTTGCCGACGGGTGACGGGAAGAATTCCGCCCGCCTCACCGAGACCTTCACCCAGCGGGGAATCAACGTCCGCGAGACCGATCTCCGCCGCGACATCCATCGCGGTACGGATCGGATCACGGTCCGGGTGTCGTTTTCCACCCGAAAAGATCCGGGCGATCTGATGAGCATCCTGCAAGAACTTCCCGGCGTCCAAGAGATCGAAATCCATTGATTCTGTCGCGTAATCGGTTTCAAAAAAGAGACTTGCGGATTTTTTGACGCGGGATTGCAACACGACCCTTTGGGGGGCATACAATACGAGCATGTGGATGGTAGCAAGCGGGTCGCACTTTCCGGGTTAAGGAACCGAACATGATTACCAAGGGACGCAAGAAGGGCAACATTCGTTTCTCGGTCCAGCCGGCCAAAGGGACGGCGAAAGTCTCTCTCGTCGGGTCGTTCAACGAATGGCAACCCCAGGCGATGCGCAAGGGAAAGGACGGATCCTTCTCGGCGACTGTCGACCTGCCTGCCGGCGTCTACGAGTACAAGTTCGTCGTCGATGGACAGTGGTCCGTCGATCCCGACCACAGCGACTGGTCCGCAAACCCCTTCGGCACGATGAACTCCGTGGTTCGCGTGGAGTGAAGCGAAGGGTCTGTCCTGCCTGAACGGTTCCGCGGTCTGTGCCTCGGAGTCGTCGGGCTCATTTCCTGCGGCGCGCCGGATCGGCGCGCGGCGTTGGACAAGGGGCGCCTGATGCAGGTTCAAGATGTTGCCGCGGCGCTGGAGCGAATCGCTCCGTCGGCGCTGGCGGCGGAATGGGACAACGTAGGGCTGCTGGCCGGCGACGCCCAGGCAGAGGCCCGCAAGTGTCTACTCTGCATCGATCTGACCGCGGAAGTTCTTTCCGAGGCCCTTGTCGCCAAGGCGCAAGTCGTCCTGGCGTATCATCCGCCGATCTTCAAGGCATTGCGGCGCGTGACGGCGGGCGAGGCGCCGGTTGTGTTCGAAGCCGTCCGCCGCGGACTGTCCGTCTGTTCCGTTCACACCGCGCTGGACGCCGTGCCCGGGGGAACCAACGACGTGCTGGCGGGGATGCTCGGTCTGCGCGACATGCGCCCCCTAGAGCCAGCCGGCGCTGATGACGAGTGCAAGATCGTGACGTTTGTCCCGCCGCGGGAGTTGTCTCGTGTGGCGGAAGCGGCGTTTTGCGCCGGCGCGGGACGGATCGGGAACTATTTTGATTGC
>DNAS01000032.1:5245-8988 GCA_003485185.1 Phycisphaerales bacterium
GCGTGGGGACGTTCTGCGGCGGGGAGGGAACCCATCCTGCCATCGGAAGGGCGGGCAGGCACGAAGCTGTCGAGGAAATGCGCCTGGAGGTGGTGGCCCCGGCCTGGCGCGCCGCCGAGGTCTGCAATGCGATTCGCGCCGCCCACAGTTACGAGGAACCGGTAGTGGACGTGTATCCTATGCGCCGTTACCCCCCCGGCAGCGGAATGGGGCGCGTGGGAACCGTAGCCCGGCCCCTCAGCGCCGCCGGACTGGTGCGACGGGTCAAGCGTGCCGCTGGTGTCTCGCGGGTCTGGGTGGCGGAACCTGCCCCCGCCCGGCGGACGAAAACTCCCCCCCGCGTCAAGCGCGCCGCCTGTGCCGCAGGCTCCTGCGGCGACCTGTGGCGCAAGGCACTCCAGGCCGGCGCCACGTTCTACCTGACTGGTGAGATGCGCCACCATGACGCCCTGGCGGCCGCCGGGGCGGGAATGACCGTTGTCTGCCTGGGGCACGGCAACTCCGAGCGCCCCGCCCTGGTCGGACTGGCCCATCGCCTGCGGGCGGAATTGCCGGGCCTGCGAGTCGTTCTTTCGCGGCGCGACCGCGACCCCCTGCAAATCGTCTGAGTGGTTGACTCTTTTTGTTGTACGACCGGTGTCTTGTCTGCCGTGTTTTCTAGCCCCGTTCCCGATCGCGCCGGACCATGGGGCAGATGCCGCGCCGGAAAGGTTTTTCCGCCGTCAGCGCCTTGCGGATGAATTCGCGGAACCGGCCCGCAGCCGGGCCCCAGTCGGCATGCTCGTCCATCTTCTCCAGCGCCTTGGACGTGGGCAGGCCACTGCGATAAAGCAGGTAAAACGCCTCGTGGATCTGGCGGCGGTCCTCCTCGGTGAAGTCCTTCGCCCGCCGCAGCCCGACGGTGTTGAGAGCGACGACGTTGTTGATGTTCGCCAGCAGGCAGAAGGGCGGAATGTGCATGCTGGCGCCCGCGTGTCCCTGGGTCATGACCATCTCCCCGACCCAGCAGAACTGGTGCACCATCACGCCCCCGGAAAGGATCGCCTTGCGCCCGATGACGGCATGGCCGGCGGTGGCGGCGCCGTTGCCGAGAATCACCCCGTCTTCAATGGTCGCGTTGTGCCCCGCGTGGGAATGGGTCATCCAGTACGTCCGGCTGCCGATGGTGGTGCTCTTGCCCTCGCCGGTGGCGCGCGAGACGGTCACGCCTTCGCGGAAGATGTTTTCGTCGCCGATGCGGAGGAATGTCCTGCTGGCGGCGTCGAAGCCGAAGTCCTGCGGCTCGCCCCCCAGCACGACGAAGGAATCGACGAAGTTCCCGCTGCCCATCGTGGTGTAGCGACGGACGATCGCGTGCTGCCTCAGGACCGTGCCCGAACCGATCGTCACGTCCTGCTCGACGATGCAGTACGGCCCGACTTCCACGTCGTCGGCAAGCTGGGCCTCGGGGTGCACGATGGCGGTGGGATGAATCTTCGGCATTGCTGACTCCTGAACTTCGGTCGAAACCGGCCGGGCACATTATACCTTCTCGGGGCGACGCTTCCAGACCTCAGTCCGCGGTGCGTGGAAGGGGGCGGCCCAACAGCACCGCACCCACCAGCGCCACCCACCCCAGCACGCAGATGGCCAGGACCTTCTGGGCTGCGGTGCACGCAGGCGTCCAGTCGCCTCCCAGCCAGAAGTGATGCACATATTGCGCGAAATGCACGACCGCCGAGGCCAGCATGATCGTGGTGGCGAGCGCGAGGAACCGCGGGCACGCCCGGTCACGCCACATGCCCGTCAGGCAGAGGGTGGCCGCCGCCAGCGCGGGGATCGCGGCCAGTCCGATCGTCACCATGTGGGCAACGGGGTAGACGTCGGTGGGCGTCACGACCACCCCGATCATTCCCGCCAGGGAGACCAGCCCCGCGCTGCGGGCCAAGCGTCCGGTTCGCGGACAGTTGGGCATCAGGGCGGGCAGGGCGAGGAACATCGGCACGAACGAGCAGATCAGGCCGAACAGGGCGGTGTGGTACAGAACGGCCGAGGTTTCGCTGGGGCGCCCCGAGGGCGAGACCGTCCGCCCCAGGTCGCTCAGCGAGTTGTTCCAGAAGCTGTATCCTTCGGCGGAAGGATCAAACACGGTTCCGCCGCCGTAGCAGGCCATGGCGGCCGCAACGAGCACGAGGAACTGCGCTGCCGCCAGCAGCATCACGCCGCCGGAGACACGAAGCCAAGGGATGGTCCGCCGGGATCGCACATCAGGATTCTACGCGCCGCCGGCGGGGAGGGCCAGTTGCACAGGAGAATGCACTCTGCGGAAATCAGCTCTTGGTGCGCGTGGCGCGGCGGGTGCGTTCCTTTTCCTTGCGGATGCAGTTGCGTTCGCGGGTCGCCTTCTGCCGGCGGAGTCGCTTGTCCAATCGGTCTCTGCGCTGTCCCATGACGTTCCTTTCGCTTGTCGAAAGACCGGGGATTATACGCACCGCCGGGGGTGAATGCAACGCCCCGACACGCGCCGTCTGCGCATAAAAAGCGCCGCCCGAAGGCGGCGCCTGAAACCTGATTCCGGAGAGCAGCCGGCTAGTTGCCGCGCTTCACGTTGACGGCCTTGGGACCCTTCGGCCCCTGGGTCATCTCGAAATCGACCTTCTCCCCTTCGTCGAGGGTCTTGAACCCGTCGCCGAGGATGTCGCCGTGGTGGACGAAGCAATCCGTCCCGTCCTCGGAGGTGATGAACCCATAGCCCTTGGAATTGTTGAACCACTTCACCGTACCGGTAGCCATACATAGGCTCCTTCATGCAAATTGGCAGATCAGGATTTGCGACAGATGCGCAGGCACTGAGAGACAGTGTCCGCAATTCGGGTAACCCCCGTCGGGCAAACGACTCTCGAAAGATGTGTCACTGCAATGCATCCTGCAAACGCGCCCGGCTGCCATCCGGGCGTCACCAGTGGGACGGGAACCTCTTCCTCGATACAGCCCACCGGCTTTCAGGCAGCATTATGCATGCTAATGCTTAGATTGTCAAGTACTTCGCGCGCGATTTGTGTGGGGGGTGGCACGACTTCTCCATTGCCGCGCTACGCTTTGCGCTGGCAGAACAGTTCGATCAACTCGCCGCCGGGATCCCGGAAAAACGAGATCCGCACCGGGAGGGGCGGGTCACTTGGTATTTCTGCATCTTTCGGCTCTACCGTGACTTGTGAACCGGCGCGGCGGGCGTTCTCCGTCACGCCGTCCACGTCCTTGCAGTTCAGGGCGATGTGCATCAGCGGTGCCTCGGAGCCGTCGGTGCTTTTCCCGTCGGCGAAAACTTCCAGAAAGCTTCCGTCGCCCGTGTCCATCAGCACCGCGCGAGAGTCGCCTTCGCCCCAGCCGCGCGTCGCCCGCAGGCCCAGCACCTCGGTATAAAAACGCACGGCAGCGTCGAAATCCTTCACGCGGACAGCCACGTGATGGAATCCGCCTCCGCCCAGAATCTGATTGGTTCCCGTCATGGATAGGGTTTCCTTCGAGGTTACTTTGCCTTGCGGACACTGACAATCTTGACCGGCTGGGCGGGCACGTTCTCGTGCATTCCGCGGGTGGTCGTGCGGACCTTGGCGATCTTGTCGATGACGTCCAGGCCGTCCGTCACCTTGCCGAACACGCAGTATCCGAAGCCTTGCGGGGTCTTGTTGGCGTGATTGAGGAAATCGTTGTCCACTAGGTTGATGAAGAACTGGCAGGTGGCGCTGTGGATGTCGCTGGTT
>DNAS01000032.1:9121-13958 GCA_003485185.1 Phycisphaerales bacterium
CCTGTCGCTGGTTCGTGCCATGGCCAGCGTGCCGCGGTCGTTGGCGGCGTCGGCGCGAGCCTCGTTGGCGATCGGGGCGTGGTCGCGTTTTTGGCTCATGTCGGGCGCGAATCCGCCGCCCTGGATCATGAATCCGTCGATGACGCGGTGGAAGATCAGCCCGTCGTAGAATTTTTCGTCCACGTAGGCCAGGAAGTTCTCGACGGTCTTCGGGGCCTTGTCGGGCCAGAGCTCGGCCGTGATCGTGCCCATGCTCGTTTCCATCGTGATGACGGGATTGGCAGCCATGTTCTCTCCAGGTTGAGGGTACGTTCCGGCCCGAGCCGGAATTCGGGGAGGATAACAGAAACGGCCACGCCGTTCAACGCCGGGATGCGGAATCGCGCGGGCGACGAGCGGTCCGTCCGCGGGCCCGCGCCCACCAGAAGGCGAACAGGTCGCAGAACGACCGCCAGACCACGCGCGGGTTACCCACCGTCGCCACGCCGCGCTGCCGCCGGTGATACTCGATCGGCGTCTGGCGGATGCGGTAGCCCAGGTCGCGGGCGCGGAAGAGAATTTCCGGCACCACGAATCCGGCGCTGGTCGCCATCACGTCGCCGACGACCTGGAGCGTCTCGCGGCGATAGAGCTGCACGAAGTTGTAATCGCTCAGGCGCAGGGGGAACAGCGCCCGCAGCAGCATGCGGTTCACCCACGAGAGGATCCGCCGGTAGACGGTGTATCCCGGGCGGCTGGTGCGGGCGGCCACCACGATGTCCGCCTCGTCCAGCAGCGGGAGCATCTTGTCCAGGTCGCGGAAGTCGAACGGGTAGTCCACGCCGTTGTGGATCACCAGTTCGAATCGCGCCTCGCGGAAGCCCCGCAGCTGGCTGAGCCCCTGCCCGAGGTTCCGCTCGTTGGGCAGCACTCGCATCTGCGGATGCCGCGCCGCCAGCTCGCGGGCGACCTGGAGCGTGCGGTCGGTGCTGGCGTCGTCGAGGACGATCAGCTCGAAGTCCTCGAACCGCTCGCGCAGGGCCTCGATCGACCGCTCGACGGTCGGCGCGAGGTTGTCCTGCTCGTTGTACGCCGGGAGAATGACCGAGATTTTCATGCGCTGCTCGCGGGGCCTGCCGGGGCCGGTTCGTTGACTTCCGTTCGGGGCGTCCGGATAATCCGTCTCACGATGAGCGAGGAACATACAGCAGCGTCGGCCCTGACGCCATTGGATTTCACACCGCGGCAGTTCCGCGTCGCGCTGGCGTGCGTCTGGCTGGCGGTGCTGGCGACGCAGGCGACGGTATTCGTCCGCTCGAAGATTTCCGTGCAGGACGCCTGCGGGGCGTACTTGCCGCTGGCGGACGCGGCCGCCCGGGGCGACTGGGCGAACGCCTGGAGTCCCAAGTTTCCCCCGGCCTACCCGTTCCTCGCGGGCCTCGCGGCGCGGCTGTTCGACGGCGCGGCCTACCCGGCGGAACTGGGCGGGGCGCTGGTCAGCGCCGCGGCGCTGCACGTCGTGCTGCTCTGCGTGCTGGCAATCTGCCTGAAGCTCTGGTCGCGGCGGGTAGCGCTGGTGGCGGTGGCCCTGACGGGGCTCAACCCGCGCTTGGCGCAGCTGAGCACGAACGTCTGGCTGGAACCACTGTTCGCCGCCGATTTGGCGCTGCTAGCGCTGTTGCTGGTGCTTTCGCGCGATCGCCTGCGATGGTGGGCGGTGGTGCTGGTGGCGGCCTGTGCGGCCGCGGCGCCGCTGATCCGCGCCGAGGGCATCCTGGCGCCGCCGGTGGCGGTCGCTTGCCTGGCGGTCTGCCATCTGCGGCGGTCGTTCCGCAGCGTGGCGGTCTGGGCGGGTGCGTGCGTACTGGGCGCGGCGGTGACAGCGGCCGTCTGGACGCCGCAATTGCTGCGCGTCCATGACGTCACGGGCCTCTGGCTGCTGGACGTCCGGGCGGCCTCGCTCCTGGGCGCCGAGCAACGCGTCCCGCAGGAAGTCTGGCGGTCCGTGCCCATCCAGGCCGAGGGCCTGGGTTCAACCATCGAGTCGATTCCGCGCGAGACCTGGCGGCGCCCCGACGACACGCCGGTGGAGTGGGCGCTGAACAACGCCCAGTCGCTGCTGGAAGCGTGGAACCCGCTGGTGGTCGTGTTGGCGTGCGTGGGGCTGTGGCGGCGACGGCCGCTTGCGCGGCGCGGGCGCGCCGAGACGTGCCTGGGGCTGCTGATCGCGATGCAACTGCTGGCGACCGGATTGGCGCACGACTGGCAGGCGCGATACCTGGCCGTGGTGGCGCCGCTGGTGACGATCGAGGGGGCGGTGGGGCTGGTGGCCGTCGTGGAGCAACTCCGCGCCGGCGCGGTCCTGCGGGGCAAATCCACTTGGCACGATGCCTGGACCTGCCGTCTGGGCTGGGCGCAGATGTTACTGCTGGCGGGGCTGCTGGCCGTCTGCGCGGGCTTTGCCGTCCGCCGGGCACAGGCCACGCGGGTGGACCGCCGTTACGCCGGCGAGTTCATCCTCCGCACACTCGGACCAGACCGGCGCATCGTCTCCAAAGCGCCGGACACCGTCTACTACGCGCGCGGAAAGATGATCCCCATCCCCGAGTGGCGAAAAACCGTCCTGACGGCCGGGCAGCTGCGCGACCTTCTCGGCGAAAGCCGCGCCGACCTGCTCGTCGTCGACGTCCGCCACCAGCAGGAGAATCCCGACCACCGTTGGTGTCCGGCGCTGTGGCAGGGATTGCGGGAAGGGCGGTTCGAGAGCGCTCGGATCGCCATGAAGCTGCCGGAAGGTTCCGGCCGGATGGCCGTGCTGGATGCGCGCAGACTGGCGGAACTGCTGGCCGACGAATCTGCGACGCACTCCGCTCAGTAGGTCTGGTTGCGGCGGAGCGTCGCCGTCGAGGTCAGGGGGAAGGTCTCCCCACCGACCGAGAGCGTCAGCGTGACCGTCACGCTGGTGGTGTACCACTCGCCGGTGGGCCGCTGGGCCTGCGTCCGCTGGACGGTGAACGAGCTGACGCGCACCGTATCAGTCGAGGCGATCAGGGGATGCTCCGTCGTTCCGCTTCCGGTCGTGCGGCGATAATAGAGCGTCCCGCTGACCAGCTCGTATTCGGCCTGGGTCAGGCCGCTGCCGTCTGCCGGCGCGGTCAGGACCAGGCGCGTGGTCGTTCCGTCGGCCGCGGAGGCCGTCCGAATCTCCCGCGCCATCCGCTCCAGGACCGACCGCGCGGTCTGCGTCACTTCCGCCATCCGCTCGTTGACGGTGTAGCTGGACACCGACGAATTCACCGCCACCGCCACCGCCGCCAGCAGCGTCGCCAGCAGTGCGATGGCGATCAGAAGCTCGATGAGCGAGAACGCACTGATTTTTCCGCGTTTCACGTCCATACTCCTCATTCGTCCCTCAGAGCGGGTTGTTTTCGCGTTCGGCGCATGGGATCAGCTTCCTCCGGTCAACTCGGTATAGGTCGTTCCCTGGGGCTCCAGCGCCATCGACGGCACGAAGCCCGCGGGATCCTGCACCGCGTTGTTGCGGTCGACGAAGATGTCCACCGTCCCGCCGATCTGGGCGGGCAGGTCCTTGAGCCCGATGACGGAGCCCTTGACCACGCCCTCGGCCGTGCCGGTGAACGTGAGCTGGTCGGCGGCAATCGATCCGTTGACCGCGCTGAAGTTGCCCGAGAACACCACGCCGAATCCCGGCGCCAGGACAAAGGTTCCGGGCTTGCTCTTGACGGTGGAATATTCGGGCAAATCCGGAAGCGCCTCGACGCCGTTGGCCACCACATTCCCCGCGAAGCGCAACTGGCAGTTCGACAGCGGCTGGGTGGATTCCTGCGTGACGATGAACCCGTTGAGGGTCGTCTTTCCCTCGAACTGCACGACGTTGGGCGCCTCGACGTAGACCACTCCGTTCAGGACGATGTCACGGGAGAAGACGGGATTTGTTCCGGCCGGGATGCGCAGGTTGCTGTACGTGCCTTTGTTGGTGGGGTCGCCCGGCTGGAGGGTGTAGGTCGCCAAGGCCGCCAGCGGCGGCACGTCGATGGACGGGAAATCGGGCACCGGCGCGCCGAGATGGATGTGCTCGGCGTAGACGGCGGGGTCTTTCGATCCGGCAATGGTGGGATTTCCGGAGACGACGACCTGGTTGTCGGCGCCGGCGGCATAGAGGTCGCCGCTGACCTGCACGTTGCCTTCGACCGAGATCGCCTGCGTGGTGGCGGTGGTGGCCGACAGGACGCTCGCCTCGCCCGGCGCGTTGACGCCGATCAGGCGGGCGTTTCCGCCGAGGGAAATCGGTCCGCGCGACGCCAAACCATAGTCGAATGCCGCCGAGCGGCGCGGGGTGAAGGTCAGCTCCATCGACAGCGAGCGCGACACGCCGCCGGTCGATCCCGTGACCACCAGTCCGCAGCGGTTGGCATCGATCCAGACCAGCCGGCTGGCGAAGACGCCATCCGGCACGGTGATGGTGGGGACGACCACCTCGCCGGAAACGACCGTCACGCTCTGCCCGGCGAGGTTTGCCGTGCCGCCCATTGCCTGGTTGAGGGCGGTCGCCAGGTTCGTTGCGAAGTTCGACTGCGTGGTGTTTCCCGGCAGGCGGACCAGGCTGAGGCGCTGGAGCATGAAATCCATTCCGCCTTCGGCGGCCATTCTCGCGCCGGTGGCGGCCCGTAGGTTGTCGCTCTTGCGGACGTTCAGGCTGGTGAACGACGTGTAGGCCGCCGCCACCGCGGCGAACACGCACAGGAGGATCATGGCCAGGATGTAGGCGTTCCCTCGCGCCGGCCTCCGTCGGATGCTCGTGTTGCGTTTCATGACGTCATCTCCTCGCTACGATCCA
>DNAS01000032.1:14081-22193 GCA_003485185.1 Phycisphaerales bacterium
ATCTCCTCGCTACGATCCAGCCGGTCGAGAAGACCGGCCGGGAATTGTGGAACACCTCGACCCCGACGCGGACCACGTCGGTCCTTCCGCTGACGATTTGCGAGAGGTTGTCGGGGTTGCGGTAGGTCAGGGTGATGGTTTCGCTCCAGCCGGGCATGTCGGCGATGGCGATGCCCCGCCCGTCGCGCGGCGGGCTGTAGGTGACGTTCAGCAGGTCGTCCAGGTCGTCCACGAAAACCTGCGGGTCGGAGCCGTCGGGGCCCGGGGGGTTGGACTGATCGGCGACGTCGGGGTCGATGTACGGCAGGCGGAGGGTCCACTCGCGGATTTCCTGGGCCAGGAAGACGGCCTGCGTCAGTTCGGTTCCCGCCTGGTTGGCGCGGGTGCCGCTTCCGACAGACACCACCAGGGCAACCACCCCGATGGCGATGATGGCGGTTGCGATCGCGACCTCGATCAGGGTGAACCCCTCTCCCGTGGGGACGCCGCGTGCAACTCCATCCGTTTTGTGAACCATCATGTCACCTCGTTGACCTCCGTCATTTGACTAGGCTGGACATCTTGAAGATCGGCAGGATGATGCTCATGGCGATGAACCCGACGATCAGGCCCATCACGACGATCATCAGCGGCTCGATCATGGCGGTCACCGACTTGATCGTGGCGCGGAGTTCCTTGGCGTAATACTCGGCGATGTCGCGGAGCACCTCGCCGAGCTTTCCGGACTCCTCGCCCGCGGTGACCATCTGCACGACGTTGGCGGGCAGCAGCGTGTAGCGCGCGAGCGGCTGGGCGATCTTCTTTCCCTGCTGGACCGCGCCGTGGACGTCGCGCCACATGGCCTCGTAGAGCGAGTTTCCGGACACGTCAGCGGTGATGGCGAGCGTTTCGAGCATCGGCACGCCCGCGTTGACCAGCTCGCCCATGGTGTGCATTCCGCGCGTGATGCACAGGGCGCGGAACATCCGCTTGAGCAGCGGGGCGCGGAGCTTGAAGCGGTCCCAGCAGAGCCGCCCGAAGGGGGTGCGGATCCACCAGAGGAACCCACCGACCAACCCGCCCACGCCGCCCAGGAACAGGTACCAGAATTTGCGCATCGCCGCCGACAGCCCGATCAGGATCAGCGTGGGCTTGGGCAGCAGGTCTTCCTTGCCGGCGAACAGGGCGGTGAACTTCGGCAGCACGAACGTCAGCAGGAAGATCGTCGTCGCGATGGCCATCACGCCGATGATGACCGGGTAGACCATCGCGCCGCGGATCATGCTGCGGGTCTCGAGCTGCTGGGCCAGGTACGTGGCAATCCGGTCGAGCATGTGCCCGAACGAGCCCGACAACTCCGACGCGCGCACCATGTTCACATACAGGGGGCTGAACACCTTGGGATACTTGGCCAGCGCCTCGGAGAAGGGGTGTCCCGATTCCACGTCGTCCTTGATCTGCTGGATGATGCGTTTGAACTTCAGGTTGTCCACCTGGTCGGCGATCCCCGCGATGGCGGTTCGCACGTTGATGCCCGCCTTGATCATCACGGCGAGCTGGTTGGTGAACGAGTGGATGTCCTTGAGGTTCGGTCCGAACTCGAAGCTGACGCTGCGGAGCTTGGCCAGGATGTCCTGGGGCCCGAGGACGGACGGGACCACCCGGAGGACGTACCCCCCCCGGGCGCGGAGCTGGCTGGTGGCGTCCATGACGGACTCGGCCTGGACCGTGCCTGCGGTAATCTGCCCGCCCGGCGTCTGCATTTCGTATTTGAAGCTCGTCATGTCCTTCGTCCTGTCGTCCTCACGCGCTCATTGCCCGCAGGAGCGATTCGGGATGCACCGCGCGGGAAATCGCCTGCTGGCGCGTGATCTTCCCGTTCAGCAGCAGCGCCTTGATCGAATCGTCCAGCGTGCACATTCCGATGCCGCGGTTGGTCGCGATGATATTGGGAATCTCGTGGATGCGGTTCTCGCGGATGCAGGCGCGGACCGCCGGCGTGCAGATCATCATCTCGCACGCGGGGACCATCCCCGCCACGTCCGCCCGCTTGAACAGCGTCATCGAGACGACCGCCTGGAGCGTATTGGCGAGCATCGAGCGGATCTGGTTCTGTTGCTCGCCCGGGTAGATGTCGATGATTCGCTCGATGGTCTGCGAGGCGTTCTGCGTGTGAAGGGTGCTGAGCACCAGGTGGCCGGTTTCGGCTGCGGTGATGGCGGCCGAGGTCGTCTCCAGGTCGCGCATTTCGCCCACCAGGATGATGTCCGGGTCCTGGCGCAGGGCGTGGCGCAGACCGCTGGCGAACGTCGGCACGTCGCTGCCCAGCTCGCGCTGTTCGATGACGCACTTCTTGCTGCGCAGCTCGTACTCCACGGGGTCCTCGATCGTGATGACGTGGTGGGCGTACTTGTGGTTCATCGACTCGATCATGGCCGCCAGCGTGGTGCTCTTTCCGCTGCCGGTCTGCCCGGTGACGAGAATCAGCCCGCGCGGCAGGTCGACGAACTTCTCGACCACGGGCGGGAGGTTCAAGGTGGACAGGTTCGGCACCGTGTCGGAGATGGCGCGGAAGGCAACGGCGATCGTGTCCCGCTGCCAGTGCGCGTTGACGCGGAATCGCCCGAGGTTCGGCACCTCGGTCGAGAAGTCCAGATCGCGGTTGGCCACCAGCCTGGCGTATCGCTCGTCCCCGACGAGGCCCTTGACGTAGTTGACCGTCTGCTCCGCCGTGACGGGCGACAGGTCGCCCGCGGGCTCCAGTACGGTGTGGATGCGGAACAGCGGCGGCAGACCCACCACGAGGTGCACGTCGCTCGCGCCGCTCTTGAGTGCCTGGCTCAGCAATTCCTGAAGAAACTCCACGGGTGTTTCCTTTCCGTTAGGTTTCCGTGACCCGCATGATCTCGTCGACGGTGGTCATTCCGGCCGAGATCTTCTCCAGCCCGTCCGACCGCAGCGTGCGCATCCCCTTGTCGCAGGCGGCGCGGCGAAGCTCCGTCAGCGGGGGGTTCCGCGAGATCAGGTCGCGCAATTCGTCGTCCAGTTCCATCAGCTCGTACAGGCCGATCCGGCCCTTGTATCCGGTCTGGCGGCACTTGTCGCACCCGGCGCCCTGGAACAGATCGCCGCCCTTCCAGCCGTATTTTTCCAGGTACACCCGTTCGGTCTCCCGCAGGGCGGTGACCTTGGCGCGGCAGTGGGGGCAGATCTTTCGCACGAGGCGCTGGGCCAGCACGCCGTTGACCGACGCGCTGATCAGGTACGGCTCGATGCCGATGTTGATCAAGCGCGTGATGCTCGACGGGGCGTCGTTGGTGTGCAGCGTGCTGAGCACGAGGTGGCCCGTCAGCGACGCCTGGATGGCGATGCGGGCGGTCTCCTCGTCGCGGATTTCGCCGACCATGATGACGTCGGGGTCCTGGCGCAGCAGGCTCCGCAGCGCCGCGGAAAAGGTCAGCCCGATGCTCTCGTGCACGTTCACCTGGTTGGCGAAGTCCAACTCGTATTCGACCGGATCCTCGACCGTTGCGATATTGAGCGTGTCGCCGTCCATGATCCGCAGCGAGGAGTACAGCGTGGTGCTCTTTCCGCTGCCGGTCGGGCCGGTCACCAGCACGATGCCGTGCGGTTTGAGCACCTGCGCGCGGTATTTCTCGAGCACGTCGGGCAACAGGCCGAGATGCTCCAGACCCACGAGGATGCTGCGGTTGTCGAGGATTCGGATGACGCACTTCTCGCCGTGGGTGATGGGCAGGGTACTGACGCGCAGATCGACGGTCCGGTGATGCACCGTGGCGCGGATGCGCCCATCCTGCGGCAGGCGGCGCTCGGAGATGTCGAGGTTGGCCATGATCTTCAGTCGCGAGATGATGGCCGCGTGCATCTGCATCGGCGGGGCGGGCTGGGCGAACAGGATGCCGTCGATCCGGTAGCGGACGCGCAGGCGGTCCTCGCCCGGCTCGATGTGGATGTCGCTGGCGTTGTCCTTGACCGCCTGGGCGATGAGGTAATTGACATAGCGGATGACGGGACTTTCGCCGGCGATCTTCTCCAGGTCGGTGACGTCCTCGACCTTGCGGTCGACGACCTCGACGGCGTCCTCGGCGATGTCCTTGATGATCTCGTCGACCTTTTCGGCCGGTCCGGCGGCGATCTCCTCGATGGTCTGTCGGATGTCCCCGCGCGGGCAGACCACCAGTCGCATCCGCCCGCGGAGCCTGCGCCGCAGGTCGTCGATGAGGAAGATGTCGGCCGGATCCGCGATGCCCACCAGGACGTTGTCCTCGTCGTCGCGGCGGATGGGGATGACCTGCTTGGCCTGGAGATACTCGGGCGGGAGCAGGGCGAAGACTTCTCGATCGACGTCGGCGGCGGCGAGTCGCATGAACGGCAGCTTGAAGTACTCCGCCACGGCGCGGCAGGCAGCCAGCGGTTCGACCGCCTGGGCGCCCACCAACGCGTCTAGGACGGTCAGTCGCGGGTTGTCCTTCTGGACCGCCAGCGCCGCTTCCACCTGGGCGACGGAGACCTCTCCCCGCTCCAGGAGGATGCGCTCGGGCCCGCGGCGCGCAACCTGCCCCTCGGCGGGGCGCCACAACTCGGCGAATTCCACCGGTTCGGAGGCGCCTTTCGCGCCACCCGGGGGCTGCTTCACTGCCGTGTGCTTCTGGGCCACCTCGTACTGCCTCCGTTGTCGCCTACTGCGAAATCCGCAACACGTGCTTCTGGTTCTTCCACGTCAGGACGACCTCGTCGGGACGGATCTTTTCGACCTTCCATCCGCTGATGGTCTGTCCCTCGGTCAGCAGGTTGTTGGACACCATCGCCGTCGCGCCGTGCGAGCCGACGAGCACGCTCTGGAGCGTCAGTTGTCGCACCGCCTCCATCGCCTGCTCCTGGGCCAGGTCCTTGGGCTCGGGCGGGGGCGCGTCGTCGGCAGTCGCCGCGACGGCGACCTGCCGGCTGGCCGGCGCGCGGTACTCGAACGGATTGGACCGCAACTGGTCCCGCGGAATCTGCCGCTGGCGCGTGTCGGAGTAGAAATTGTCCACGACCGAAGCCGCCAGGTTCCGCTGCGCGTTCGACGCGGGGGTCGCCAGGAATTGCGCCAGCGCCAGGTCCACCTGCTTCTGGGCGGTCTGCTGCTCGGCCGTCGCTTCCTGCGGGCCCGTGCGCAGGCTCATCAGGTACACCGCCACCAGCCCCGAGATGAACAGCCCCAGCAGCATCAGGTTGCCCTTGCTGACGGCATGGCGGGGGTGGGCGGTTTTGGCGGCGTGGTCCCCGCCGGCCGCCTCGAACTCCGCGTTCTCGTACGTTCCAGCCAGGTCGTCCGCCGGTGTCATGTTGGTGATTTCGTTCGGCATCCTAGTCCTTCCCGCTCTTCTCGAAGAAGATCGACATCTCGAAGGTCGCCTGGATCTGCCCCTCGGAAGCCTTCTGGAGCTTCTTGAGCCTCATCTGGCTGATCCGCATGATCCGCGGCTGGTTCTCCAGTGCCAGCAGGAACGCGTAGAACCCCTGGAAGTCGCCTTCCAGCTGGACGGTGATGGGCTGCTCGGCGTGGGGTCCGGCGGCGTCGGCGGTGTCCAAGCGGCGCTGCTGCGTCCGGATGCTCTTGGTGGCGAGCTTGTTCTGCTCGGCCAGTTTCCAGATTTCCTGGAGGATCTTGTCCACTTCCTTCTCATTGGGAAGCTTGGACTGGAAGAACTTGATCGCGTTCTGGAGGGAGGAGATCTCCCGTTCCAGGTCGCCGATGGTCCCGGTGGCGCGGTTCAACTGGCGAAGCTTCTCCTGGCGTGTCTCGATTTCGGCCATGATCTCCGCGTTGAGCTTGTTGGTGGGGCGGAAGTCCAGCCACCACGCCGCGAGCGGGATGCCCATCAGCAGCAGGACGAACACGATTTCCCGAAGGCCGAATTTCATGTGTTGGCTCCCGCGTCGGCGCGTGCCAGCGGTTCGGGGGCGGGCGGGGCGGACGGATTCGCCTCCCGCGCCACGTCCAGCACGTCGACGTTCGGTTTGAGTTCCAGGACGATCCGGAACTCGCGGACGGTGGCCTGGTCGATGGTTTTTTCCTGGCTGTAGACGAGGTCCACCGAGTTCAGCAGGGGGTTTCGGGCGAGGGTGGCAATCAGGCGGGCCACTTCCACGTCGGTGGCGGCCAGCCCGACGACCGTCATCGTGACGATGGGTTCGGACGCCTTGGCGGCTGCCTGTGCCCCCTTGGCGCCCTTCTTTCCGGTCTGGGGCGCCGCGAGCTGGACGATCCGCTTGATGTCCAGGTCGAACGACACCAGCGAGGCGTTCTCCGGAAGGGCGTTGGTGAGGATTCCCAGCAGATAGCTCCGAGGCACGCGCTCCATCAGCGAGGCGCTGAGCATCGCCTTGCGCAGCAGGAGGCGTTTCTTGGCGTCGAGTTGCTGCATCTGGTGGATGAGCTTGGCGGCCTCGGCGTAGTCGGCCGTGACCCGCTCGCGGACCTCCAGCGTGTGGCGGTAGCTCCGTCCGGACACCAGGATCGCGGCGATGACGCCGGTCATGACGATGGCGAACAGGACCGAGCAGATCCAGTTCGCCCTTCGCCGGTATCTCCGGGCGATGTAGTCTTCCGGCAGCAGGTTGATGGTGCTCATGGATTTTCCTCACGCCGCCTTGTCGGCGCCCAGGGACAATCCCACCGCCACCGCCCAGGCGGGTTGGGGCTCGCGCCGGTCCAGTCCGATGACCATTCCGGCGCCCTCGAGGCGCCGCACCCGGACCAGCGGGTCGCCGATCTGGGCGGGCAGGTTCAGTCGCTGGGCGATCGTCTGGCAGAGGCGCTTGTCGCTCGCCTGTCCGCCCACGAAAATCGTCCGCTCGATGCTCTGGTTGCGGAACACCGACTCGTAGTATTGCAGGCACTGCGTCAGTTCGTCGGTCAGCTTGCCCAGGGGCGCCTCCAGGAGGTGGTACAGCTCTTCCTCCGAGTCGCTGCCTTGGGCCTTGCCCAGGTCGCGCCGCAGCGCGCTGGCCTGCTCGAGGGGAATCTTCAGGCCCTTGGCCACCACGTCGTCGAACTGGTTTCCGGCGAGCTTGAGGTTGCGGGCGAAGACCACCCGGTTTCCCTGCGACAGCACGACCTGCGTGCTGGCGGCGCCGAGATCGACGAAGAGGATGGTCCGGGCCGCATCGGCCGCCCGGCGGAACAGCCGACCGAAGCATTCCACCACCGCGAACGCCTCGATGTTCACTCCGAGCACGTCCAGGCGCGCCTGCTGGGCCATTTCCAGGTACCCGTCGAGCGTCTTCCGCGAGCAGCAGACGGCGATGATCTCGTCTTTTTCCTGCCCGTCGCCGTAGGTGGACCCCGCCGCGATGTGGCGGATGATCGCGTCGGAACCCGCGAACGGCAGCTTGCCCTGCAATTCCGTGCGGAGCGCCTTGGCGATTTCCTGGGGAGGAAGTTTCGGCAGCTTGACGTGCTGGATGACGGTGGCCTCGGCCGGGAGCGACAGGATGCACTCGTTGCCCACGAACGGATGCGACTTGAGATTTTCGCGGATCACCCCGGCCAGGAAGTCCATGCGAGCCTGCGGATTGTTCCTACGGTCGCGGGGGATCTCGCAGAGGGCGGCGGCCGTCATCGCCAGCCCGTCGTCGGCAACTCGCATCTGTGCCATCTTGACCGACGAGGATCCCAGGTCGACGCCGATGGGAAGATTTTTTGTTTTCGTCAATTTAAGACGCATGATCCGTCCGTTTCTGTGGAGTGGCGCAAGGGGGGAACCAGCGCGCAAGGCGCAGGGAGGCATGCCGGACCGTCTCCGCGGGCAGCGCGACTATCCTCTTGGGATTCAACGCTTTGCGTCCCAGCCTCGCGACTGGTTTGCCTTTTTCCGCCACAACTATAGTCTGTCCGGAATGTAACGTACGATCCTCCACCGCCTTGGGCAAACTTCCCTGTCTCCGGTACACTCCACGATTGTCTTATCGGACCGTGGGGAAGAGAGATTGAGTAAGCAAATCGGGAGAAATGGGCGGCGGAAAGCGCCCGATCAGACCTTGGAGCGGCGGCCTGTCTACAATCAATTGGGAGGATTCGGCAAACAACCGAAGACTGCAAGAAAGTTAGCGTAAAAATTGACACTA
>DNAS01000080.1:0-10947 GCA_003485185.1 Phycisphaerales bacterium
CCGAGGGTCTCATGGCACCCAGCCTCGGGCTCTTCAATCCGAAATCCGCAATCCAAAATCCAAAATACTTCTCCCTTTGCCACGGATCGCGCGAAAAAGAACCCCCGCTTCACGGCGGGGGCTCGTTTGGCACTTGTTTGGCCCGTGGGGCTTGGCCGTTTCACAAGGTGAATCAGCCCAGCACCTCGACGACCACCGGTTCGGTCAGTCCGTGGTCGGTGAGGTAGTACTCCTTGCGCCACTGGGAATTGTCCGGGTTGAATTGGCCCGGGCCGGTCCATTTCTCCCAGGGGGTGTGGAGCGGGCCGAGAATGTTCTTTCGCCCGCCGATGACCTCGACGACGATCTCATCGGCGTCCTTGCCCAGGGCATCGGTGATGTCGGCTTCGAAGGGCGCCCAGGGCAGGGCGAAGGATTCCGTCCCGACGTGGACGACGGCGGCAGTGCAGCGCACGCCCGGCAGGCGGACGCGGACGCGCTGCCCTCGCTTTCGCCGCAGACCGCCCAGCGGCACGCGGTAGCGGACGGCTCCGCCGTAGAAGTCCAGCCCCTGTCCGACCCACGAGCCGAGGTTCAGGCGGCTCGACGGCGTCACGAGCGTCATGGCGCTCGGCGTGGCGGCTTGGCCGCGACGCGACACGCCGAACTCGCCCACCAGGTACGCGTCTTCCAGCTCCATGTCCGGCCGGTAGTCGAACCGCAGCAGCACCTCGTTGTCACCCTCGCGCACCAGCGGGGCGATGTCGATCGTGCGGATGTCCTCGTCCACCCACCAGCCGGACGGCGCGCCGGCGGATTTACCGTTGACGAGGATCTCGAAATCCTCCGGGCTCTCGATGGCCAGCAGCAGCTTCGCCGGGCGGACGGTCACGTGGAAGTCGTGGGCCAGCTCGCAGCGCCCTCGCGGGCGAACGTCCACCGCGCCGGTGGCGTAGAGGTACCACGGCTGGTGCTCGCCGCCGAGCCGCGTGCCCAGCCCCCAACGGGCGCGGATTTTCTTGTCGGCCGCCAGGGTCGGCAGCGGGTCGGACCACGGTTCGTCGCCGATGCGGAAGCGGCAGTAGTCCAGCGGAAGGGTGTTGGGCTCGGCCCGCTCGACGGCGAACGGTCCGCCGACGCTGCGGCTCTCGACGACGGCGCGCGCGGCGACAGGTTTGGCCAATCGTCCCGCCGGCAGGCCCAGGCTCACCAGCGCCGAGCCCGACGCCGGAAGGTCCAGTTCGAACTCGACGAATCCCTCCCCGGCGGCTCGGGCGTCCAGGGCCGTCCGCAGCCCGGAGCGGGCGTCCCACAGGACAGCCGGGGCGCGCCCCTCCACGCGGACGCGGACGCGATGGCCCGCCTGGCGGTCGTGCGACTGGACGAACAGCAGCCGCCCGCCCTTGACGACGCGAAGCATGGCCCAGGTCCGGTCCATCTCGCGCCCGTTCTCCGTGATCGAGACGCGGCGGGGGAGGACCGCCTCCAGGGCGGCAGTCAGCGAAGCCGCGTCGGCCTCGCAGGCGCGGGATTTTTCAAACAGGTCGCCGAGCGACTTGGCGGGCAGGCCTTCCACGCGGTCGGGGCGGAGGCCCGCGAAAATCACCGTGCCGCCGCCGGCGACCAGCCGCCGCAGCATGCGGACCGTGGACTTCGCCAGCGTCACGCACGACGGAACCACCACCACGCGGTACCGCATCCGGCCGACCTTGACCTGCCCGCGCGAGGTCTTCGCGTGGCGGGCCAGCAGCGCCTCGTCGCCGAAGTCCCAGTCGAAGTGCTGGTTGCTGAGCGCGTAGATGAGGGTCTTCAGGTCGTGGTCAAGCCGCTCCAGCAGCTTGCTGTCGCAGGGGCGCGGGGTGAACAGGCCCCAGGCGCTGGCGATGGGGTGGATCACCAGCACGTCGCGGACGGGCGTGCCGCGCGTCAGCATGTAGCTGAGCCGCCCGAAGTAGTCCTCGACCAGCGAGTAGTGCTTCCACCACGGGCTGTGGGTGAAGATGCTGGCGGGGTAGTCGCGCTTGGCGCCGCCGGCCAGGCTGTAGTGCGTCAGGTGCGGGCAGCGGAAGTTCACGCCCGCGGCGTACTGCCAGTCGCCCACGAACTTGTGCCCCTCCAGCGGCCAGTCCCACCCGGTGGCGCCGTACAGCTCGCTCAGCACGCGCTCGCGCCCGAGCTGGTCGGCCACGCTGGCGCACTGCTTGGCGGTGGACAGCTCGTCGTCCTGGTCGCGCAGGATGTCGATTCCCGGCCACTGCATGTGCTCGTAGTGCGGCATGGTCGCCCCGACGTACTCGGTCTGCGAGCCGAGCGTCTCCTCGGCCAGATAGTGCCCGGTCAGCGCGATGTCGTGCTTGGCGCACCATTCGCCGATGGGGCGGGAGAAGTTCTCCACGAACAGCTCGGTGAGCGTGCGGTGGTAATCGTGGCGGACGCGGGAGAACTCTCCGTCGGCCGACGCGAACATCAGCTCCGGCAAGTGGGGCATCAGGTCGTAGCCGCGCCGGCGGAGGAACTCGCGGGGCAGCTCGGGCGTCCAGCGGTTCTGCCCCCGCAACTGCCCGGCCTGTCCGCGATCGCCGGTGAAGACCTCCGCCGCCTTGCCTTCCCACATCGCGCTGCCGATGTTCGGCTCGTCGGTGAAGACGGCAGGAACCACCCCGCCGAAGTCCTTTCCGCATCGCGCCGCGTAGGCGTCGTGCGTCGTGCGGAGGAACTCGGTGACGGCCTGGGGATTCATCGTGTCCAGGTACGTCCCGTCATTGTGCCACCCGTATGGCTTTTGGGCGACCGACGCGAACCGGAGCAGCTTCGCGCCGGCGCGGGGCGTGCCGGACCCGGCGGGGCGGTAGTCCGTCATCCGCCCGGCGTCGTCCAGCGTTACCTCGAATCGCCCGAGCGGATCGCCCTCGCCGGCCGGGGCGCTGTCCTCCGTCACGGTCAGGATCCGCAGGCGGAATTCCGGGTGCGGACGCGTGACCAGCCCGCCGGCGGCGCCGCTGGGCCAGCGATCCTCGTCGTACAGGTACGCCTTCATGCCCAACTCGCGGGCCTTTTCCACGCAGGCCGAAATGCACCGGAACCACTCGTCGGACAGGTAGGCGGTCTTCAGCCCGTACCGGCTGTGCATGAAGAATCCGCCCATGCCCGCCGCGTGCATGCTCTCGATGGCCCGGCAGAGACGCTCCGGGTCCAGCTTGCTGTTCCACGACCAGAACGGGGCGCTGCGATACGCCGACGACGGCGACTGCCAGCTCTCGAGATACTCCTTCAGGGACATCGTGTGTTCCTTAAAAAAGCGGAAAGCGGTTGGATTTCCAGCGGATCGGTCGACAGCATAGGAATTTTTCCGGCGGAATGCCTTGACGATTTCCGCAAAGAGTAGCACAATATCGCCAATCTGTCAGGAGGCGAAAATCGCGTCATGCCGTCCCGCCTGAAAAGCGTCAACTACTTTGCCGCCACTGGATTACCTCTTGCCGTGGTGCGAATCGAGCGGCAGGAGGCCATCCACACGCACACACACGAGTTCTCCGAACTGGTGCTGATCCGGGCAGGGCGGGGCGTCCATTTCACCCGGTCCGAGGAGTATCCCGTCAGCGCCGGCGATACGTTCGTGATTCACGGAACCATGTCGCACGGCTATCGGGACACCGACGGCTTGAGGTTGTTCAACGTGCTGTTCGACGCCCGCCGGCTGGGCATCCCGCTGTCCGACGTGCGGCAGATGCCCGGCTATCACGCGATGTTCGAGCTGGAGCCTCGCCTCCGCAGCCGGGGGAACTTCCGCTGCCGACTGCGCCTGTCGATGGAATCGCTGGCGCGGGCCGAGACGCTGGTGGCGCGGATCGAGGACGAGATTCACGCCCGCGCGCCAGGCTACCGGTTCCTGGCGACGGCCGAGTTCATGCGACTGGTGGGGATGCTCGCCCGCTGCTACGAGGCCGGCGACGCGCCTGACGGGCGCGGGCTGGTGCGCCTCGGCAGCGTGCTGGGCTTCCTGGAAGGCAACTACGCGCGCCCGATCCGCCTGGGCGAACTGGCGGACCGCGCGCACATGTCCGAGAGCAGCCTGCTGCGGGCGTTCCGAAAGACGATGGGCGTCTCGCCGATTGACTACCTGATCCGCCTGCGGATCCGCAAGGCGGCCGAACTGCTCTGCGACGACGGGACGAAAGTGACCGAGACCGCGTTCCGCGTGGGATTCGCCGACGGAAACTACTTCTCGCGCCAGTTCCGCCGCGTCACGGGCCTGACGCCCGGCGAATACCGCCGCCACGCCCGGTATCGCATCCCCTGAGAAACACCCATTCCGGATCGGAACCCAACCTGCATGGAAATGGTTCTTGCCGGTCCGCACCGGAAAAATACAGCATATCACCTACAATTCGGCTAGGCGCAACTGCCTTGATAGTATAAAATACCGCCAGCTCAAGCCAAGTTGGAAGTACCGCTCATCACACCGATTAAGGCTTCCAACCAGGAAGGCAATCAAGAGAGGAGAGTCCATGTTGCGTACAGGAATGTCCGTAGTGATTCTTGCGCTCACTTGCGGGAGTCTGTTTGCCGGCACTGTGACGGTGTACACGCCGAATGCCGGAGATGCCCAGTATGCGTGGAACACCAAGTATGGTTCTTACGGCTATACGACGGGAGCGAACTCGGTCGGAATCTACCTCTATTTCGGCGCTCCCTACGGAAACGACCACACGGTTTCGATCTTCGAGGTTCCCATTTCCTCTCTTGCGGGTCAGACGGTGACCGGCGCCTCGCTGGTGGTCGAATCGCTTGGATTCGGCACGAACTATTACTACGGTTCCGCCAGCATCGGTTGGCTGGATGTCGGCTCCAAGGTCCTCACGGGCGACGTGGTCACCGACGGACTTGGCCCCGACAGCATGAGCCTGCCTGGCGGACTGACGATCTACCACAGCGATACGGTTCCCGGGACTGCCGGCGGCAAGACATTCGACGTGCTGTCTTACGTCCAGTCCGACCTCGCCGCCGGGCGCGCCTTCTCGACGTTTGTCATGTCCGGTTCGCGGGAGACCTGGGGCTCGATCTACACCGCCGAGAGCGGCAGCGGGCCCCGGATCATCGCCACCACCGTGCCCGAACCGGCGTCGCTTGGACTGTTGGCCTTTGGCGCCCTGGGCATCCTTGCGAGACGGATGAAACAATAGCTCCCCAACGGAAGAGACACTTGCGACGGGCGGTCTTTCGAGACCGCCCGTTTTTTATCCGGCGCCGCCGGACTCGGCGGCAACGGAACCGGCGCTTGTGCCGGGCGGCGCGGATGGTATTCTGATTGCGGAGAGGCGTGCGATGCACCGGTTCTTCGCGGAAAACCTGGACGGGTCCGAGGTGGTGCTGCCTGACGGCGAGGCCCACCATGCGCTGCACGTGCTGCGCCTGGAGCGCGGCGCGGAGGTGGAGCTGTTCGACGGGCAGGGGGCCGCCGCCGCGGGTCGCGTCGCGCGGACCGGGCGGTCGGAGGTGGCCGTGACGATCGAGCATCTGCTGCCGGTCCAGACCCGCCCGGCGCCGGCGGTCCACCTGGCCTTCGCCGTGCCCAAGGGCAAGCGCCTCGACTGGCTGCTGGAAAAGGCCACTGAACTGGCGGCGGCCTCGCTCCAGCCGGTGGTCTTCGAGCGGTCGGTGGCGGGGGGCGACGAACTGCACAAGGGCAAGCTCGACCGCTGGCGGACGCACTGCATCGCGGCGGCCAAGCAGTGCGGGCTGAACTTCCTGCCGGAAATCCTCCCGCCCGAGGGGTTGGCGAACGTCCTGCGCGACCGGGCCGGCCTGCCGGGCCTGTTCGGCGACTGCGCGCCGGATTCGCCGAACGCTTACGAGACGCTCCAATCGCTCCGCGCGGACGGGCATCGACAGGCCGTCGTGCTCGTGGGCCCCGAGGGCGGGCTGACGGACGCGGAACGCGACGCCTGCCTGGCAACCGGGCTCAAACCCATCCGCCTGGGAACCACCACGCTGCGGATCGAGACTGCCGCCGTCGCGCTGCTCGCAGCCGCAACCGCCATCCTCTAGCAGGAACAGGGAACTGAGGAACCCGGGATCAGCATCCCGGAATTCGACTCCCGCGCCCGGGAGTCGATTGGTTAATGGGTTGACGGATGAATGGGTCAACTCATTCAGTATTGCAAGGATGGAACCGTGAAAATCAGGCAATCGGACGTGGCGACATTTTCCGCCGGCAGCGAAGAGGTTCACAAAGCCTATGGAGTGACCTGGGTGACCTGGGGACATCATCCCCGGCCGAACCCCGAATCCATCGAGCAATATGCGCAAAAGGTGCGGAACCATCAAAAGGCCGGCGTTCATTATTCCGGGGGAACCGGCCTGGTGACCGAATTCAGGGGCATGATCGATTCGGATCCGAATTTCATGGATTCGGTCGCCCGCGACATTCACGGCAACCCGCGGACATGCCCCTGGTTGACGAAATACCTGGGATTCGATCCCTACGTATTCTGCCACCACTCGTCGGCATTCAAGGAGTATGTATTTCGAAATGTCGAACTTGCAATCCGCGCCGGCGTGGATGCGATCCATCTTGACGATCCGCTGCTGGTCGGGCCCAGCTGCTACTGCGATCGATGCCTTGGCGAATACAAAAACCATCTCAAGAAGAATCACCCCCGGGAATTCCGGAAGTTGCTCGGGAAAGAAGGGGTGAGCGACATCCATGAGTTGACGAAGGAAATGCTCTTGCGCAACGGCTGCCTGAAAAGCGGATTGGACTGGCGGGGACCGCTGGGAGACGCGATTCTAGAGCCGGACCATTTCACGCATTCCGTCCGCGCGGTTGCCGTTGCGGGCAAAACCTATTCGCCTGTCGAACTTCCCGATACGAATGGGGTGTTTCGATTCCGGGAACGGTTTACGGACAAATGCTTCTTCGAGGGATATCCGATCGTCTATCTGTTCCGGAAACTCGAAAGCGGGATAAAGCGGGAAATCGAACTGTCCTACGGAGCCAACGGCAGCACGCGATGGATCGTCAACGGCAACATCGTCCAAGACCATGTTCTCGGCAGGGACAACGCCGTAACCTTCATGAGTCCCGGGCACAACAAGGTGAAAATCCCCTTGAAGGAAGGGATGAATCTCGTCGGCGTGCGATTCGTCAGCGGGCAGGCGATGGATTCCTTCTTCCTCGGGGAGTTGCCGAGCGGCAGGGGTTTGAGAGGGGCGGGCCCGTGGCGGGCGCTGGGACCGATCCGCAATCCGATGCGCGTCGAACCCTACGACCGCTTCATGCTGGATTCGACGAGGGATTTCCTCCAGGCCGTCTTTCAACATGCGAGGAAGCTGGCCGGCAAATCCATTCCAACCATCGCGAACGCCGCATTCAGCTACCTGGGGAACCGCTGGGCCTGTGAATCCGTGGAGTACGCTTCGGTTGAAATCCAGACCGATGCTCACACGAACCAATGCTCAACCAGCGCGGCGTTTGAATACAAGATTAACGAGGCGTTGGGAAAAAGGATCTGCGCGATGGGGACGGGGGCGAACCACAATCACGTCCGGGTTGAAAAAAGGCACAATCTGGTGCGCACCTGGATCGCCGAAAGTTACGCAATGGGACACCTGTTCCTGTGTCCCATCCGGCTCTGGTGCTATTGCCCCGACGGAATCGTTCCGGGATATGAGGGGCCGGTGGAACTGTTCGCGCCGGTCTACCAATTCATCCGGAAGAACAGGAAGTATTTCGACGGATACGAATCCGTGGCGAAGGTCGGAATCCTTTACGACTATTTCAACCCCGTCACCGACTTTTACCATGCAAATGTGTACAAGGAACTCTGCCATGAATTGTGCAGGGCAAACATCCCTTTCCGGCTCGTGGTTGCGGGGAAGAACGACGAGAAGGCCGCCCGGGACTGCGAATCACTCGACGCCGTCATCCTGCCCGAGACCTGTCGCGTGCCGGATTGCGTAAGGAAAGCCCTCGAAAGCAAAAAGATCATCCGCTGGAAAACCATCGGCAACGTCATGTCAAAACTGAGCAGCATGATTCACGTCGATGCGGCCTCGAGGATCATGGCCCTTCCCCGCGTCAAATCTTCCGGCGCAGCAAACAAGGCGGTGATTCACCTGCTGAATCGGGAGTACGATCCAGTCACGGAATCCATGGCCGTCAAGGAGAACTTCGCGATCCGCATGGACACGTCGCTTGTCAATAGGATGAATGTTAAGAGCGTGAAGCTGCTCTCGCCGGAAACGCAGGACGTGAAGTTGAATTGGTCGCTTGAGAAGAACACCATTTCCATCGACATCCCCACGTTGGATTACTGGGGATTGGTGGTGATGGAGTAGAACGGGGCGATCGGTCCCTTGATATCCGGAACCAGAAACCCAGTCCGCGCGGCAGCTTTTTCCTCCTGGTTCCGGGTTCCTTAGTTCCGGGTTCCATCACCGTGGAAAGATCATGTACTTTTCCGGCTGGAGGCCGGTGACGGCGTGGTAGACCGCGCCGGCGACCATGAAGACGGCGCCGCCCAGCAGTTCTCCGGCGATGATCCCGATCATCAGCGGTTTGGCGGCGTGGTGCATGCGCGAGCCCCCCAGCCGGGCGACGAGTTGCTTGACCATCCACCCCAGCAGGAATGAGAAGGAAAACGCCAGCGCCGGCCAGGTGGCCCACACCAGGAACATCACCGGGTGCAGCGGCCACCAAGGAAGGCGAAGGCGCAGCGCCCCGAACACCAGCACCAGCACGATTCCGATGCCCACCGACCAGAGGAACCGGTCGCTGGGGGCCATGCGGGCGATCCGCTGCACGGACGAAAGCCCGCGCGACTCGTCCAGTTCCCCGGACAGCGCGAGGGTGTCCACCTGCGGCGTGACGGCGTCAAAGACGCTGCTCGGAGTGCGGCGGTATCCCCAGGCGTCCACCGGCACGCCCCGGTCGTAGTTCGACCACAGCACCAGCACGACCGCTCCCGCGAGCCCCAGCCCGTACGCGCCGAGAGACAGACCCGCCGCCCGCGCGGGGCGGATCTCGAACCGGTCGCAGATCCGCAGACCGTTGATGAAGTACGGCTGCACCGACTGGCTGGGGTCCAGCGAGATCACCGCGCAAAGGAAGGCCGCGATCATCATGGCCTTGGGGCCCATGGCGTATCCGCCCAGCAGTCCCAGCAGGACGGCGAAGGGCTGCCATCGCGGCTGGATGAAGAACAGCCCCGTCTCGGCGCTGATCCGGGCGACCATCAGGAACGTCAGAATCATCAGCAGCACGGTGAGCACAGCCAGCGGCCAGTCCAGACCCAGCAGGATGAACTTCGCGGCGATGAGTGCGGCCGCGAGCAGGAAGATGCGGCAGGCCCACGCCTCGTACCCGAGCACCTCTCCCCGCGCGCCCCCCCCCAGCGCGCGCGACAGCACCGCCCCGTAGTGCCTCCGCCCGACGTACAGGACGATCCCCGCGAACGCCAGGTAGCTGCCGAACCGCTGCCAGGCCGTCGGCCCGCCCGATATGTAGTCCGACGAGATGTCCACCCCGTGCACCGTCAGGATCATCGCCAGCGCCACCACAACCGGCTGCGCCAGACCGAAGCTCAGCGAGATGTCGGAGGCCACGAAAAAGCTGAACGCGATGACCGTCGGGTAGATCGTGGGCGTCAGCAGCTGCGGCCCCCAGGGCGCCCGCCCGATCGCGGGGTACCTTTGCCGGATCGCGCGCAGGTCCAGCGTCATGGGAATCTCGATGCCGTCGGGCCACCACACGTGCAGTCCGTTGACCAGGTGCAGGCACAGCACCGCGCCCAGGCCGATCCAGAACGCCCGCCGGCGCAGCAGGTGCTCCTCGCCCCCGCCGCCGGCCAGCAGCGACCCCGCCAGGTCCGCGATGGGATATCTCAGCCGCTCCCGGTGCGTCCATTGCCGATGGACCACCAGACCGAGGCAGACCATGCACACGGTCATCAGGAACACCAGGGGCAGCCACGTCTTCAGCGGCGGCGCCCACTGGGCCCACGGCACGTCGCCCAGTCCGATGGGCTCGTTGCCCTTGCGCAGACCGGTGAGGAATCCGCCCAGCACCCGGTCGTCGTACTGCCCGCCGCCCGCGAGCATTTCCGGCGGGAGGTAGTCCATCAGGGCGTGCTTCCGCCAGCCCGGATGGATGGAGTACCAGTGGGCGGGCATGGCCACTGTCGGGGTGAACGCCTCCATCAGTCCCCGCGCAGGAATGCTGCACGAGACCAGCAGCAGCGTCGTCACGACGGCCAGCTCCGCCGGCGCCAGTCGCCACGAGCGGCGCAGAAGCCCCAGCGGCCAGGCCGCACACGCCAGCAGAAGCACCAGGACGAACACGCTGATGGGAAGCTGATGCCCAGCCACCACGCTCTCCAGCTGGAGCACCATGTCGTTGAGATACCCCAGGCTCGCCAGGAGCGTCGCGCCGAGCAGGCCCAGGATGACCGCGCGAAGTGTCACGCCGTGGAGAATCCTTTCCGCCGGGAGCGGCCGGGGCAGCATAAACCTCACCCCCGCGCCTGTCAATTGCGGGCAGAAAAGGGAACACGGAACTGGGGGACTGAGGAACCCGGATAAACATCAACCGCCGGCGGGCGGGGTTCTGGCGGCCATCGCTGCCTTCGAGAAGGTCAGGCGGTGCCAGGGGAACCGGGCGTTTTTCGCCGCCAGCGCGTCCAGGGTGGCCTCGCCCGTGCCTTGCCAGGCGAGTTGCAGCACCAACGCCGACGCCGCGAAATCGAACGGACGGAGCTGCTTTCCGGTCCACGGCGCCGTGCCCGCGTAGAAGGGGAGCATCCAGTGCAACGCCCGGAGGATCGAGCGCCCGTCGGGCGTCTCGTGCCGCCAGAGGTCGAATCCCAGGCCCTTGCCGAGTTGCGCCAGGCACGCGAGGGCGAGCAGGTTGTACGTGCAATACGTCAGCGAGAGGGTCCTCGCGAGTTCGTGCGGCTGGGGCCCGTCGGG
>DNAS01000080.1:11182-11848 GCA_003485185.1 Phycisphaerales bacterium
GTCCAGCAGCCAGTCGAGGTAGCGCGACACCCACTCCCGCAGGCCGGACTGGTCGGCGGCGGTCCAGGCGGCGCTGGACGGAAGATGCGTCACTGCGTCCAGAAGGAACACCAGCGACGAGGTGTCGATGATTCCGATGTCCCGGCCGTCGCAGATGCCCGGAATGAACTGGGCGTAGCGCAGGTGGGGGTTCATGCGCGTCTCGGCGTCCAGGAACCAGGCGCGGAGGAACTCTCCCGCGCGGCGCGCGTGGGCGTCGCTGCCGGCTGCGGCGCGGAGCACCAGCCGGCTGACCGACAGGCAGAAGGTCTCGAGGGCCAGGCTGTCGTATTCGTAAAACTGCGGGTTGATCTGCCCGTCGCGGCGAATCCACGGCAGGCCGTCGGGCTTGGTTTCGTCCGGCCACCAGTAGGGCCCCAGGCTGAGGTAATCGTGCGGGTCGCCGCTGGGCGCGACGTGCCGCTTGTTGCGGACGATGTTGGGCGGCGCGGCCGCCAGCCAGGCGTCGGACTCGCGCGCGAGCTGGTCCCGCGCGTCGGAGTTCCCAGCCGTCGCGGCGAGGCACTGCCGCCACGCGGCCGCGTCGGTCAGATAAAACGGCGACGGTTCGGACACATTCACGGAATCACTCATGAGCGGCGGGCTCCTGACGCCTCACAGCCGGCG
>DNAS01000080.1:12038-12200 GCA_003485185.1 Phycisphaerales bacterium
TATACTCGCACCGACGGCGGTCCGGCAATCCTCTTTCCGGCGGGGGAGTGGTTCACTGGTGGATTGGTTCACTGGTCATTCGGTAACTGGGTCGATTGGTTCCTCTTGGCCGTCTTTCGGCCCTAGCGGGGCCGAGGATTGTAGATGGGGATGAATGAACCC
>DNAS01000051.1:0-227 GCA_003485185.1 Phycisphaerales bacterium
CCCGGCGGGTTTTGTCCGAATTCCTTACGTGTGCATCCCGCCGTCGACGCTGAGCACCTGCCCGGTGACGTAGGCCGACGCGTCCGACGCCAGGAACCCCACCGCCTTGGCGATGTCCTGGGGCTTTCCGAACCGCTGCATCGGGATCTGCTCCAGCGCCATGTCCTTGGCCTGCTGGGGCAGCACGTCGGTCATCTCCGTCTGGATGAAGCCCGGCGCCACGCAGT
>DNAS01000051.1:374-4000 GCA_003485185.1 Phycisphaerales bacterium
ATGTCGGTCTCGATGAAGCCCGGCGCCACGCAGTTGATCCGGACGTTCCGCTTGGCGAGTTCCTTGGCGGCCGACTTGCTCATGCCGATCATGCCCGCCTTGCTGGCGGCGTAGTTCGCCTGCCCGCGGTTGCCCTCGATCCCGCTGTAGCTGGACATGTTGACGATCGACCCGCTGCGCTTCCGCATCATGATCCGCGACGCCGCCCGCGTGCCGATGAACGCGCTGGTCAGGTTCACCTTCAGCACCAGCTCCCAGTCCTTGTCGTCCATCATCACCACGATGTTGTCGCGGGTGATGCCCGCGTTGTTGACCAGCACGTCGAGGCGCCCGTACTTCTCGGCGGCGTCCTCGATGACCTTGGTGAATTTCTCGCTGTCGGTGACGTCGCAGACGGCCGTCGCGAGCTTCTCGCCCGGGTTGCCCAGCGCCGCCGGCAGCTCGGCCAGCAGGTCTTCCTTCAGGTCCACCGCCACCACCGTCATGCCCATCGACAGCAGCTCGCGGACGATCTCCCGCCCGATTCCGCGGGCGCCGCCGGTCACGATTGCCACTTTCTCATTCTCTGCCATGATCACTCCTTGGATGCGCTTTTCCGCGCCGCGAAAACACGTTCAATTTTCGATTTCGGATTTTGGATTTCAGATTTCCGCCAGTTTTTCGAGGGTTTCGCGGCTGTTGACGCTCACGACCGCCGCCTTGCGATCGATCCGCCGCATCAGCCCCGCCAGCACCCTGCCCGGACCGATTTCGTAGAACTTCTCGACGCCGGCGGCCAGCAGGCCCTCCATGCTCTGCTGCCAGCGGACCGCGCCGGTCAACTGCGCCAGCAGCTTGCCCTTGATGCAGGCGGGGCATGCGTACGCCTGGGCGTCCACATTGGCGATCACCTGCACGCCGGCAGACGCGAAGTCCTGCCCGTCGGACGGATCGGCCGGGGCCGACCGGTCCGCGCGGGGCGCCGCGCCGCGCGGGGCGCGGAACGTCACGGCGTCCAGTGCGGCCCGCAGTTCCTCGGCGGCCGGCGACATCAGCGGGCTGTGGAACGCCCCGGCCACCTTCAGCGCCACCGCGCCGCTGGCGCCGAAGTCCTTGGCCATTGCCTCGGCCCGCTTGCAGGCGTCGGCTGCCCCGCTGACCACCACCTGCCCCGGCGCGTTGAAGTTGGCAGCCACCAGCGGCTCGCCCTGGGCGGCGGCCTGGCACAGTTCGTTGGCCTTCGCCTCGTCGAGGCCCATCACGGCGACCATTCCCGAGGGAACCGCCACAGCCGCCTTCTGCATCGCAGCCCCGCGCAGCGTCACGAGGCGCAGGGCGTCGGCGAAGTCGATCCTGTCGGCCGCGTACAGCGCCGTGTATTCGCCCAGGCTCAGGCCCGCCATGAAGTCCGGGCGCAGCGCCGCGACCTTTTCCGGGGCAAGCAGGTTGCCCAGGCACGCCAGCGCCGCGGCCGAGACCGTGAAGATCGCCGGCTGGGCGACGTCGGTGCGGGCCAGTTCGTCTTCCGGGCCCTCGAAGCAGAGCTTCTTGAGCGGAAGGCGGGCGATGTCCTCGGCCTGGTCGAAAATGACCCTGGCCGCGGCGAAGGCCTCGTACAGGTCCTTGCCCATCCCGACACCTTGGGCGCCCTGTCCCGGAAATATAAAAGCTGTTTTCATGGTCTCGGATCCAACTTCACGCTTGCCCGTATTGCCAATTGCCCAATGCCCATTGCCAAATCAAAGAGCGTTTCCCGCGATCGTCATTGCCCGGCAGGATTGCTCTGCGTCGTGCAAGCAGCCTCTTTTTCGCATTGCGTCAAGGGGCGCGGAGGCAATGCATCCAAAATCACCTTGATGTCCGAAGGCGCCGAAATCCCAGGATTTTCGGCGTAGTATCGCTGCACCGCCCATAATGCGCCGTTTCCCTGCTCCGCAGGCAAATCGCACCTGTGATATTTCTCAAACGTCCGAATCATTTCGGGCAGGGCAACTTCTTTGCGTTTCAACACCTCGTCTGCGCGGTCTTTCCTCAGTTGCCTTGCATCCACGGCAGTCTCAGTCAGGACGGCTTGGGCATATAGTGCCATGATCTTCTTCGTCGCCACGCCGCCGTACAGGAACATCCCCACGCCGCCGAGGACTGCGCCGATCAACAGCGCCAACGTCAGTTTTATCTTGTTTTTCATGCAACCCCCAGGTCTTTCCGTCCTTGCTTTTCCCTGGGCAATTGGCATTGGGCATTTGCCAATTGCCGCGATGTCATTACAGGCGCACGACGGTTCCCGCCCAGGTCAGCCCCGCGCCGAACGCCACGAGGACGACCAGCGAGCCGGTGCCGATCCTTCCGGCCTGCCGCGCCTCGGTCAGGGCGATGGGGATCGACGCGGCCGAGGTGTTCCCGAACCGGTCGATGTTGACGTAGACCTTGTCGATCGGGAACTTGAGCTTCTCGGTGGCGGAGCTGATGATGCGGATGTTGACCTGGTGGGGGACGACGAGGTCGACGTCGTCGACGGTCAGCCCGCAATGTTCCATGCAGTCGGCCAGGAGCCACTGCATTTTTTCGACCGCGAACTTGTAGACGTCGCGGCCTCGCATGTGGATGTAGTGCTGGTGGTCGTCGACGGTCTGGTGGGAGGCGGGGGTCCGGGCGCCTCCGGCGGGCACGTGGATGAAGTCCCACCCGGCGCCGTCGGCGTGGAGGACGTTGTAGAGGACTCCGCGGCGGTCGTCGTCGCAGGCCTCGAGGACGGCCGCCCCCGCGCCGTCGCCGAAGAGGATGCAGCTGCCCCGGTCGGTGAAGTCGGCGAAGCGGGTGAGCGCCTCGGCCCCGACGACCAGGACGCGCCGATACATTCCGTTTTCGATGAACTGGCTGGCGACGGCCAGACCGTACAGCCAGCCGCTGCACGCGGCGGAAATGTCGAACGCCGGCACGTCCGTGGCGCCTAGCGACTGCTGGATGAAGCACGCGGTGGCGGGGAAGACCATTTCGGGGGTGATGGTGCAGCAGAGGATCAGGTCCAGGTCGGTCGGGGCGCATTTCGCGTCTTCAAGGGCCGCGCGGGCGGCCTGCGCCCCGAGGGTGGCGGTGGATTCGCCGTCACCGGCGACGCGCCGCTGGCGGATTCCCGTCCGCTGGACAATCCACTCGTCGGAGGTGTCGACGATCTTCTCGAAGTCGAAGTTCGTCATCACCTTTTCCGGCAGGGCCGAACCCAGCCCGGTAATCGCCGCGCGTGCGCCTTTAGCCATCAGCAACCTCGGAAGCCTGAGACAACAGGTTTGTGATTTGTTCGTTCACGCGGGTCGCGGCGAAATTCTTGGCGGAGCGGACGGCATTCTTGATGCCCACGTCGCTGCTGGCGCCGTGGCAGATGATGCAGATCCCGTTGACGCCCAGTAAGGGCGCCCCGCCGTACTCGTTGAAATCCCACCGCTCGGCCAGCGACCGCGCGCCCATCTCGACCATCTTCGCCGCCGCCGGCATCTTGGTGGCGACCTCGTGGAGCAGCCCCTTGATGACGCTCTGGGCCATCCCCTCGATGAGCTTGAGCACCACGTTCCCCACGAACCCGTCGCAGATCATCACGTCGCAGGAGCCGTTGAACAGGTCGCGCCCCTCGACGTTGCCGATGAAGTTGA
>DNAS01000051.1:4258-8840 GCA_003485185.1 Phycisphaerales bacterium
GCCATCAGCCCGTACTGGTACAGGTGCGAGGGGCGGCAACTGACGTTGGCGCCGACGTCGCAGATGGCCACCGGTCCGTGGAAGGTGGGCGTGAGAACCGCGATGCCCGGACGGTGCACGCAGGGCAGTCGCCGCAGGTTCATCTGCGCCGCCGCCACGAACGCGCCGGTGTTGCCCGCGGAAATGCAGGCGTCCACCTCGCCGGCCTTGTGCAGCTGCGTGACGACCGCCAGCGAGCTGTCCGGCTTGGCGCGCAGCGCCTCGACCGGCGAATCGTCCATCCGAATCACCTGCTCGGCGTGGCGAATCTCGATGTAGTCCTGCCAGCCTTCGGCGCCGCGAAGCTGCTCGGTGATCGCGTCGCGCCGACCGACCAGGACAATCCGGTCGCCCTCGCCCAGGTGCTCGCGAGCCGCCACGGCGCCCCGGACTTCCGCGACCGGGGCCCGGTCACCACCCATGGCATCCAGGCCGATCCGCATCGGTTTAGCTTTCCTTTTCGTCGATCTTCAGGCTCAATCCCGGACGAACGTACCCGCAGTTGTCGCAGGCTGCGTGAGGCAGCTTCGGCGAGTTGCAGCGGGGACAGTCCGCGTAATTGGTCGCGCGCAGCGCGTGATGGCTGCGGCGAAGCCGTGTCCGCGACCGGCTCAGCTTTTGTGCTGGAAGCATATTTCACACCTTATGTTACGGGACGATTCCGTCGCTTCGACCGACCGGGTCGTCCCTCCCGGCCGGCAATCCGGCGAAAAACGCGTGCCGGAAACTAGAAACCCAGGCCTGTTTTGTCAAGGAAAAACAATTCGTCTCGCGGCTGTGAGGCGTTTCACAGAGCGCTAGGAGAGCGCTTTGCGGGCGAAATCGGCGGCGGACTGCATGGCCTCGGGGAGCTTCTCGGGCTGCTTGCCCCCCGCCTGCGCGAGGGTGGGCTTCCCGCCCCCGCTGCCGCCGACGACCGCCGCCGCGTGCTTCACCCAGTCGCCCGCCTTGAGCTTGCCCGCGCGGACCAGCTCGTCGCTGACCATGGCCACCAGGGTGACCTTGCCCTCCTCGTCGCCGGCGACGAAGACGGCCACGGCGCCCTTCTGCCGCTGGACGTCGCAGAGCTGGCGCATGGCGCCCGCGTCGGCGCTGCCCGGCAGGCGGACCAGCACGACCTTGCCCGCGGGCGTGTCCAGCGTTTCGCCGGTTTCCGCCGCCGCTGCCGGCGCGCCGGCGGGACGCTTGCGCAGGTCCTTGAGTTCCTTCTGCATCGCGGCGATCCGCTCGGGAACCTGCTCGGGCGGCGCCTTGAGCGCCTGCGCCGCGGCCCGGAGCGAGTCCTCGAGCTTCCGCACATGCTCGACGGCGCCGCGCCCGGTGACGGCCGTGATCCGCCGCACGCCCCGCGCGACCGATTCCTCGGAGACGATCTTGAACAGTCCGACCTGGCTGGTGCGGTCCAGGTGCGTGCCGCCGCAGAACTCGACGGAAGCATTGCCGCCCTCGCCGATGGTCAGCACGCGGACGCGCTCGCCGTATTTCTCGCCGAAGACCGCGCGGACGCCGGGAATCTTTTTCGCCTCGGCCAGGGGCATCTCGTCCGTCCGCACCGGCTCGTCGGCGAGCACCTTCTCGTTGACGAGTCGCTCGATCTCGGCGAGCTGTTCGGGCGTGACGGCCTGCGGGTGGGAGAAGTCGAACCGCAGCCGGTCGGGCGCGACGACGCTGCCCGCCTGGTGCACGTGGTCGCCCAGGACGGCTCGCAGGGCGCAGTTCAGCAGGTGGGTGGCGGTGTGGTTCCTGCGGGTGTCGAGGCGGCTGGCGTCGACCTCGGCCGTGACGGCCTGCGCGTGGTGCAGCACGCCGCTCTCGACGACGCCGACGTGCAGCACGCATCCGCCTGCCGGCGCGGTGTCGCGCACGGCGAACTTGCCCGTCCCGCCGGGGGCGGTCCATTCCAGGTGTCCCGCGTCGCCCACCTGCCCGCCCTGCTCGGCGTAGAAGCAGGTGCGGTCGAGGACGACGGCGGCCTCGTCGCCCGCGTTGAGCTGCCCATCGGTGACGAACTTTCCGTCCACGACCCAGCCGAGGACCCTGGCGTCCAGGCGGCGGGTGGAATATTTCTGCGCGTCGTCGGTCTGGGGCAGGCCGGCGATGGCCGTCGAGGCCTTGAACGCCTCGCCCGCGCCGCTCAGCTCCCGGTGGCGAGCCATCGCGTGGTCAAAGCCCTCGACGTCCACGGCGATTCCGCGCTCTGCCGCCATCAACTGCGTCAGGTCGATCGGGAAGCCGTACGTCGCGTACAGGTCGAACGCCACCTCGCCGGACAGGGTCTTTTGGCCCCCCTTGGCGAGTTGGCCGGCCTGCTTTTCGAACAGGTCGATGCCCCGGTCCAGCGTGCGGGCGAAGCTCTCTTCCTCCTCGTGGAGGATGCGGACGATTTCCTTCTCCCGCTGGCGCAGCTCGCCGAAGACGTCGCCCATGAGCGCGACGACGGCGGGCGCGAGCTTGCAGAGGAACGGGCCTTCGATGCCCAGCTCCTGCCGACCGTAGCGCGCCGCCCGGCGGAGGATGCGCCGCAGCACGTATCCGCGCCCCTCGTTGGAGGGCACGATGCCGTCGGCAATGGCGAACGAGAGCGTCCGGGCGTGGTCGGCGATGGCGCGAAACGCCACGTCGCGGAGGTTTTTCCCGTCGCAGGCGTCGAATCGCGCGTCGGTCTTTCCGGTGCCGTATCGGTGCGTCGTCAGCGTCTCGATCTTTTCGATAATGGGCACGAACAGGTCGGTGGCGTAGTTGCTCTTCTTGCCCTGGAGCACCATGCCGATGCGTTCCAGGCCCATTCCGGTGTCCACGTGGGTGGCGGGCAGCGGGGCGAGCTTTCCGTCCGGGCCGCGGTTGAACTGCATGAACACGAGGTTCCATATCTCCATGACGCGCGGGTCGCCGGCGTTGACGAGCTTCCCGCCGGAGCGGTCGTCAGTCAGGTCGATGTGGATCTCGCTGCACGGCCCGCAAGGGCCGGTCTCGCCCATCTCCCAGAAGTTGTCCTTTTTGTTTCCGCGGTGGATGTGGGCGGGGGCGATGTCGGTTTCGCTGGCCCAGAGTTCGGCCGCCTCGTCGTCCGCCGCCAGGCCTTCCGACGCGTCGCCCTCGAAGACCGTCACGTGCAGGCGGTCGGCGGGCAGGCGCCAGACCTTCGTCAGCAGCTGCCAGGCCCAGGAGATGGCTTCCTTCTTGAAGTAGTCGCCGAAGCTCCAGTTGCCCAGCATCTCGAAGAAGGTGTGGTGGTAGGTGTCGCGCCCGACGTCTTCCAGGTCGTTGTGCTTTCCGCCGGCGCGGATGCACTTCTGGCTGTTGGCGGCGCGGACGTAGGGGCGCTTCTCCTGGCCCAGGAAGATCGGCTTGAACTGGTTCATCCCGGCGTTGGCGAACAGCAGCGTCGGGTCGTCGCCGGGCAGCAGCGGGCTGGACGGCACGAACGTGTGCCCGCGCTGCTCGAAGAACTCGATGAACTCCCTGCGGATTTCTTGGCAGCTTTTGGTCATGGCGGCCTCGGAACGCCTGCGTTGGCCGTGCGATAGGATTCGCCTCGGCCGGGCGGTTTCAAAGGTCGAGAATTGTACCCCGATTCCCGCCTCCTGCCAAGCGGGATTTGGGGCGGCGGAACCCCATGCCGATGAACCCGTTGCCTTGTCGGAAAACAAAAGACTCCGCAGGGATGAACGCAGATGAACGCCGATTCCTGGATTGGATGACCATTTTTCATCTGCGTTTATCCGTGTTCATCCCTGCATGTTGTCTTGTTGGGGACACATTGCTCGCAGAGATGATCAACTGCCGATGCGGGGGGCGTGTTCGACGGGGCGGATTCCCATCAATGGGGCGACGCGGCGGGCGAGGAAGGCGGGCATGACGGCCGACGAGTGTCCGCCCATCCACCCCAGGCGCACCAGCGCGGGGCGCCAGCGGACCTGCGCCGGCGCGGGGTTCGACGCGCGGTTCCGCGCCCCCAGCATTCCCATCGACGGCGCGTGCCGGCGGTCGCCCGTGCCGAACAGCAGCGTGCCGGCGCCCAGAAGCACGACGTCCAGCGGGCTGGACGTCACGACGATCGGTCGCGTGACGTGGGAAGCGGCGGCGGAAAGGTCGCGCCAGGGGTCCACTGCCGGCGACAGCAGGGCCGCGCCGTCGGCCGTCACGCCGGGCGGCAACAGCTCCAGCGCCCGCGCGGCGACGTATCCCCCGGCCGAGCAGCCCGCCACGTACAGCGGGCTTCCCGGGCGCTCGCGCCGCCGCTCGGTGAGGAACTCCGCCAGGCGCGCCGCGGCGGCCTCGATCCGCCGGCGGGCCACGATCGGCGGGAGCATCGCCAGCCCGTCGAGGCGCGAGTGCCAGTCCCACAGGACGATCCGCCCGGCAAAGCCCGCGCGGCGGAATCCGACGGCCGCAGGGGCGTAATCCCACAGCTTGCCGAAGAACTTGACTCCGTGGACGAAGACCAGCAGTCCGCGGTCGGCCTCGCCGGGGCTGTCGCGCCATCGCCAGAAGCGCAGTCCCATGCCGGCGACGGCGTAGGCGAGTTTCGCCAAAGTCAGCG
>DNAS01000051.1:9088-24072 GCA_003485185.1 Phycisphaerales bacterium
TGACTTCGCGGACGGTTTTTCCGGAGACGGCCTCGACGCGGGGCCCGCCGAGCGCGACGACGGCGGGCGATTGGGCGTCGCCCGGCAGCCAGAGCACCGTGCCATGCTCGAACTCGCGCCGGGCGAGCGTGGCGGGCTTCGGCGCGGGCGGCTCGCCGGCGGGCGAACCCAGGCGGACGTTCCACAGCTCGTACCACGCGTGCTTGTGCCCCTGCGTCGAATCGGCGTAGAGGTACGCCAGGTCGGTGTAGACCAGCGTGCGCAGCAGTTCGCGGGTCCGCGTCGCCGCGTCGTCGCGCTTGCCGTAGACCTCGTTGACGCCGCAGCGCGGTTTGCGGCAGAGGCGGTCGAACTTCGCGATCCGCGTGTAGAAGGCTTCCGGATCCTTCTTGCCGGTGTGATGGACGGCGTCTTCGTACTGGATTCCGTTGACCAGCGGGGCGATCCACTCCAGGTCGTCGCTGTCCCATCCGGCGTTGACGAGGATGACCAGGTCGTCGCCGCAGCGCTTGCGGACCTCCTGGAGCAGGGCGGTCCAGGAGGCCTTGGAGGACGCGTCGAATCGGAGGTTGTCCAGGAAGATGCCCGCCTGCCCGCCCGCGGCCTGGTAGACCGCCTCGATCCGCCGGGCGACGTGCCCGATGTAGTCCGCGCGGGTCAGGTCGCACTGCCACGTGCCCGGCCAGAACCGCACCCGCTTGCCCTGCTTGTTCCGCAGCCACCAGGGATGGTCCTCGGGATAGCCCTTGGCATGCTCCTCGAAGAAGAACACCTCCAGCAGGACAATCGCGGCGGGGTTGCGCCGGCGGATTTCCGCGAGGCTCAGCCGGCCCTGGGGGAAGCTCTCAGGTTTGAGCGTCTCGACCATCGCGTGATAGCGGTGCCAGGTCCAGCGGAAGCCCAGGTCGTAGAGGTCCTCGACGATGATGGCGTGGCGGGCGTAGTTGTCGGGCTTTTCGAGCGGCGGGTCCAGGCTGTCGGCGAGGGACCAGAACATGGCGATGCGCGGATAGCTCGCCGCCGGCTGGGTGGCAGGCTGCGAGGCCGGTTCGGCCGCCGGCGCGCCGACCGGCGCCGCCAGGCAGGCCGCCGCGCCCAGCAGAATCGCGATGCGCCTCATGCAAACTCCCCTGCCCGCGCCGTTCACCGCGCGGCGAACTGGTCCTTGAGCGAATGGAGCAGGCGGCGGTTGGCCAGTTTGGCCACCGTGCCCATGCGGTCCACCAGCAGCCTGCCGTCGAGGTGGTCCATCTCGTGCTGGAAGATCCGCGCCGTCAGGCCCTCGCCGGTCTCCTGGAACTCCGCGCCGTCCAGACCCACCGCAGCGATCGTGGCGAGGTTGGCCCGCTTGATCTTGCAGTAGATGTTCGGGAAGCTCAGGCATCCCTCGTCGCCCTCCTGCGTGCCCTCCAGGACCGTCAGGCGCGGGTTGATGTAGACGCGCCGGTCGGACGGCTCGAACGTCGGCGACGCGACGAACAAGCGCACCGAAACCCCCACCTGCGGCGCCGCCAGGCCCACCCCGCGCGACGCGAACATCAGCTCGAACATCCGCTCGACCAGCGCGCGCACCGACTCGTCCACCGCGTCCACCGGCGTGCAGACTTCCTTCAGCCGCGGGTCGGGATACCGCAGGATCTCCAGCGAGGGCAGGTCGGCCTGTCGAATCTTCGCATTGGGCTCCATGCGAACCATCTTAGCCGCCCCGCGCGCTGTGAATCAAGGAAGAGTGGGGAGTGCAGCAATTGCCAATTGACGATTTCCAATTGGCAATTTTCTCACTGGAGCGGAACGATTCCCCGGCGCAGGGCGAACTTGACCAGCGAGGTCTGGTCGTGGATGTTGAGCTTGCGCATGAGCCGGCTGCGGTGGGTGTCGACGGTCTTGACCGCCAGCGACAGCTCCTGGGCGATCTGGCGGTTGGTTTTTCCCTCGGCGATCTGCTGGAGCACCTGTCTCTCGCGGAGGGTCAGGCGGTCATACGGGTCGCCGCCGGGCTGCCCGATGCGCTGGAGGGCGGTCCGTCGGATGCCCGGTCCGAGATACAACTCGCCGCGCGAGACCGTCCGGATGGCCTCGGCGAGTTGCTCGGCGGCCGCCTCTTTCAGCACGTATCCCGACGCGCCGTACTCGATCGCCCGCATGACGAACTGCTCGTCGTCGTGCATCGTCAGGATCAGCACGGCCGTCTCGTGCCCCTTGCGGGTCAGTTGCCGGCAGACGTCCAGACCGTTCAGTCCGGGCATGGTGATGTCCAGCACCACCACGTCGGGACTCAGCGCCTCGACCTGCCGGAGAACCTGCAAGCCGTCGCCGCATTGCCCCACGATCCGCATCGATGGCTCGCGAGAAATCAGCGCGCAAAGACCTTCCCGCACCATTGCGTGATCGTCCGCCAGAAACACCCTAATGCCCTGATCGGCCACGATTGCACTCCCCGGTTGGCAGATGCGACACCCCAACCGCCCACTGGTCATCGTTTTCCGTTGGCCCCCAGGCCGTCAGGCGAGCGATCGGGTCAGACAGGCTTCATTAGTATTTCTTCAGACCCTGTTCACAATTCTAAAACAGCTTTCAAATCCGCCGCAAGCGAAATGGAGTCAGGTAATCCCTGTAGGCCCCCAAAAAAGACCCACCTACGCCCAAGTGCGTAAAACCGGTGATATGGCGTTAATTTCCCGTTTAATTCCCGCTTATAAAGGCGCTTATGTCAATATAGCAAAGCAAATGCTCGAACGTTCAAATTTTCCGCAGATTGTCAGAATCGGATCAATGCCCGAAGGCCGGTCACCACGGCGTCGCCGGCCGTCCGGTCGCCGCCGGGATTGAATACGTACTGCACCGACGGACCGATTTGAAACCACGGTGTAACCTGGAGATTGTAGAACATCTCCCTGGCCGTCTCGTGCGAGGCCGAATGCCCAGCCCGTTCGGACAGACCGCCCTGCGCCACGCCGAAGCCCAGCACGTCGTCGCGCGCCCCGGCAGCAGGCCCTGGTAGCTGGCGCCGGCCGACCAGAAACACTTGATCTCGCTGACGTCGTCGTCGGCCCAACCGTACCGCGCGAAAACGCCCAGCCCCTGGCTGTCGCCCTCGTCGGCGCGCTCGCGCCAGACCTTCTGGTCGAAGCTGAGGTAGAAGCCCGCGTCGTCGCGCTCCGAGCCGTTTTCGTCGAGGCGCTCCTTCTCGCGCGGGTCGTACCACAGGCCGGCGCGGTAGGCGCCCTGGAGCGGCCCGCGCGCCGACGGCAGAACGGGCGTCACGCCCGTCTCGAAGATGGCGAAGTATTCGTCGCGCCCGTGGAAGGCGGTGCGGAAGCCCGTCTCGCGCTTGTCGGCCTGCGCGTCGGCCAGCCCGCCCGAAACGTACCACCCGTCCACCGGCTCGACGTGCACGACCGCGCCCAGGCCCTTGGCCGGGAAGGGAATCGTCGGGTTGTTCACCAGCGCGCTGTTGAGGAACTGCGTGGTCTCGTCGTTGGCGTAGGCGTTTCCATCGAAGCTCCCCGGGCAGCCGCGGCACTCGAACCCGCCGGAGACGTCCAGCTTGCCCACGCGGACCTGCACCCGCCCGTCCAGCAGTTTCTGCTCATAGTACAGCTCGGTCAGGTCCAGGCTGCGATAGCCGGCGGCGGAGTCGTTGGCGTCGAACAATCCGCCGACCGACGTGTCGCCCAGGCCGTCGGACCATCCGCCCTCGCCGTGGGCGTAGAGGATTCCGCCGGGCAGCTTCAGGAGCTTCTCCAGGTCCAGCGTCATCTCCAGGTCGTACGCGCCCGTGTAGCGCCCGCTGTGCCGGTGCGTGCTCAGCCCGCCGTGCAGGTTGCGCTGGTAGACCTGCGTGAGGGTCAGCTCGACGGTCACGCCCCGCTGTTCGCCCTTTTCTCCCAGGCCGAACCAGTCGTTCGTCAACGAACTGCTTTGCAGCCAGTCCCACGGGCCGGTGGCAGCTGCCCGTGGCTCATCCGGCTCGTGCGCCAGACAGACCCCTGCCAGCAACAATACGATGACCGACGACATCCGACGGATGGTTCGCATAAATCCGGTTCCTTGTTTCGGAAGACGAATACAAAAAACCTACCGGCCGCACTCGCCGCAAGCTGGCAATTCTTCCATCGGACGAAGCCGTTTTTTCCTGCACGCTTTCCCCCAACGGCGCGGGATTCCTCGCCCTGGAAGGGAGAGGTCGGCCCGCAAGGGCCGGGTGAGGGTGTTCTTCATTTTCGATTTTGGATTTTGGATTGCCCCGGCCGGGGCGGGTTGGCGGCGGGGCAATCCAAAATCACTCACCACTCTGCACTCCCCACTCTCCACTCTTTTTGCCTTTCTCCCCACGGGCAGGGGTGCTATCCTCTCCGCTCCCGACGCTGCAAGGGCACCAGGAAACATCGGGGTGGCACGGCTTGCTTGCAAGCCGTGTTCCTGCGGCAACCATGGAGAATCGAGGCATGACCGGTTTGAACGACGTGCAATCGCTGAAGGGCGCGGTGCGGCAGGCCGTCGCCGAAACGCCCATCACCGACATCCACACGCACCTGTTCCCCCCGTCGCACGGCGAGCTGCTGCTGTGGGGCGCTGACGAACTGCTGACCTACCACTACCTGGTGGCCGAACTGTTCACCGTGGCCCCGCGCGACCTGACGTACGAGAAGTTCTGGAAGCTGCCGAAGCGCGACCAGGCCGACCTGATCTGGCAGCACGTGTTCCTGAAGCACGGCGCGCTGTCGGAGGCCGCCCGCGGCGTGGTGACCACGTTCAACCGCCTGGGCCTGGACGTCGGAAAGCGCGACCTGCCGGGCATTCGCAAGTGGTTCTCCGAGCAGACGGCTGAGGGGTATCTCCAGCAGGTCTTCTCGCTGGCGAACCTGGACTACGCGGTGATGACCAACGACCCGTTCCAGGCGGGCGAGGTTCCGCACTGGTTGGCCGAGCGCCCCGTGCCCGGAAAGCTCAAGGCGGCGCTGCGGATCGACACGCTGATCCTGAACTGGGCGAAGGCGGCCGAGATCATGCAGGCGGCCGGATACAACACCGACCCGAACGTGGAGAAGATGACCTTCGCGGCCGCGGGCTTCGCCGAGGCGCGGCGGTTCCTGACCGACTGGGCGAAACGCCTCGACCCGGTATACCTGGCCGCGTCGCTGCCGCCGGACTTCCACTACCCCTCCGATGCGCTGTACGCCGACGTGGTGCGCCACGTCGTCGTGCCCGTGGCGCGCGAGCGGAACCTTCCGGTGGCCATGATGATCGGCGTGCGCAAGGGCGTGAACCGCGCCCTGGGCGACGGCGGCGACACGGTGGGCGTGGCCGACGTCTCTGCCGTGCTCAACCTGTGCATGGAATTCACGGACGTGAAGTTCCTGGTGACGATGCTCTCCCGGGTCAACCAGCACGAGCTGTGCGTGACGGCCCGCAAATGCCGCAACCTGCACCTGTTCGGCTGCTGGTGGTTCTGCAACAACCCGAGCATCATCGACGAGCTGACGCGGATGCGCCTGGAACTGCTGGGCGCGACGTTCACCGCCAACCACAGCGACGCGCGCGTGCTGGACCAGCTCCTGTACAAGTGGTCGCACACGCGGGCGACCGTGGGCGAGGTGCTGGCCGACAAGTACGCGGCGCTGTTCGCAGCCGGGTGGAGGCCCACGCCCGACGAGGTCCGCCGCGACGCCCGAAACCTCCTCGGCGGCGCGTTCGAGGAATTCCTGCGGAAGTGATCGCGGGGAAGAAAAACAAAAGTCGCAGAATAACAAGCCCCGCAGACAGGTAGCCTGTGGGGCTTTATTTTATTCATCCGCCTTATCGAGAAACTAACTGGTCCATTCACGGATACAGGCAAAGGATTGTAATCATCACGCCGGAACTAGTTCCTCAAACAATTCGTCCTTGTTTGAAGCAATGACCTTCTTGGCCAAGTCATAATTCCCGTGTTTTCGTACGTCTGGCACAAGGCGGTTCAACTCGTCAATCGCGTCTTCAACCTTTTCCAGGACCGCCATTTCAATTTGTACGCTTGGAGCTTTCAACGAATTCACGTCGACGTCTATTCGCAGGAGGCGTCCACTATTCTTCCCCACGAACAGTGATATATATTTCTCTCTGGGATATTCAACAATGCGTTCAGCTTCCTCAGAAACATATCTGAATTCAATCCGGAATCTCTGGCTTTTCTGATCGTAATAGCCCCTCACAGCTTCTGGAACATCGAAAGGGGACAAAAACAGACGTATTTTGACCCCCTTGTCGTCGCGAATCTCCTCTGCCATGTCGAGATCGTCGAGACGTTGCCATTCGCTCATGAGACTATCCTCTCTAACAGTTTGCCAACAGCTATCCCTATAAAATTGTAGGCTTGTCGCTCCCCTAGCGACGGGCCATAGCGGATGGTTTGAACCCCAGCGCTGTCAAGCACCAGAACACCCCAGAGGTTGCCGCGCACTTCTACAGGAATCCCAAGGTATGACCTAGCCTTGGGCAATGGCAATTTACGCCGAAGCCATTCCGGGGACACATAGGTCTTTTCGGCGTATTTATTAAAATCCTCACTTGATGCATTTTCTCCAAGTTCGGGGAGTTCGTCAATGAATAGTATTTGGTTCCGCACATAAGTCCAACCTGCAACCCCTTCGCATTTTTCCGGATCATCTGAGACACGGAAAGTTGTATGACTTGCTTGGGTAAGGTGGCAGGAACGTTCCCGGATTACGAGTTTCTTCCTCTTCTTCTCAAACAAAGTCACCCTGTGCAGATGTGGTTCCTCTCCTTGCGGTTCCTTCTTGAATGCAAACTTATACGCTTGATATAAGAGTGCTCGCATCGAAGGGGAAGGCCATACTGGTTTGACTTTTCGAGCCAGAAATCCAAATACCGGCGCAAAAACAGCTAAGAGAAACAGTATTAACCAAGCGTTGTCTTGATACGCTTCGAGGACACACTTCACGTCCTGTCCCCATTTCGCCGCACTTTCTGGACGTGCCTTAAGCAATGCTGATGCTGGCAGCAAGAGCAAGCCCAATACCCATTGCAGGCATAAACATATTCCAGATAAGAAAACCCGCAATCGTCTCATAATGTCCCCTGAAAGACTTGCGAATTTAAAGTACCCCACGTCATGGGAACGTGCAATATCCTTTTTCTGATGATTTCTTCCCCCTGCCTTGACGGGCACACTACGAACCTACCCCTGACCGAGTTCTCGGCTTCGTGCGGCGGCGGCGCGGACGGCGCGGATGAGGGCGTCCTTGACGCCGGCGGCGTCGAGCGTCTCGACGGCGCGCTGGGTGGTTCCGCCGGGGCTGGTGACGCGGGCGCGGAGGACCTCGGGGCGCTCGCCGGTTTCGGCCAGCAGTCGTGCGGCCCCGGCGCAGGTCTGCGCGGCGAGCCGCGCGGCCTGGTCGGACTCGAGCCCCTCGGCCACGGCGGCGGCGATCATCGCCTCGATGAGGTAGAAGAAGTAGGCGGGTCCGGAGCCGGAGACGGCCGTCACCGCGTCGATGGCGGATTCGGCCACCACGCAGGTCGATCCGCAGGCGGCGAAGAGGCGCTCGACCCAGCGGAGATCGTCGTCGGTGGCGCGCGGGCCTGGCGCGACGGCGGCGGCGCCCGCGCCGACGAGCATCGGCGTGTTCGGCATGACGCGGAGGATGCGCCCGCGCCCGCCGAGCGCGGCGTCGATGCGCCGCGTGGGCACGCCCGCGGCGATGGAGATGACCATCGCGTCGGGACGGACGACCGGGGCGATGTGCTCGAGCACGCGCCCGAGCACCTGGGGCTTGACGGCCAGCAGCACGCGCGGGCAGGCGGCCGGCACGGCGTTGTCCTCGACGACGGCGATGTGCAGCGCGTCCAGCAACAGGCGGCGGCGCTCCAGGACGGGGTCGGCCACCACGATCGAACCGTGGTGCAGCACGTTTCCGCCGATGACGCCGCGCAGCAGGGCCTCGGCCATGTTGCCCGCGCCGATGACGCCCAGTTCGTAATCGCTCATGTCGTCACCTCTATGGCCAGCCTACCGCGCGGGGGCGGGAAATGCGACGGCCGATTCGCCGGCCGACCAGCCGCGCGGGGGCGGAAAACCCGCGCGCCGCGGCGCGAAAAACCGCCCGGCCAGGGGGCGAAAAAGCTCTCCCAGGCGTCGAAAACCCTCCGGAAACCGTCCGCAACCCTTGGGTTTACCCCCGAAAAAAGGTACAATAAACGTGAAAAATGAGCGAGAAAACCGCCGAAAATGACGCCCGGACCCGGCACTGCCCCCTGCTGGGACATGAGGTCAACTTCGCCTACTGCCGGCAGGCGGGGCGCGACCTGCCCTGCCGGAAAGTCCTCGACTGCTGGTGGCGCGCGTTCGACGTCGAGGCGCTTCTGCGCGAGCAGTTCACGCCCGAGCAGCTCCAGGCCGCGCTGGCCCCGCCGCCGTCGAAGATCGCCACCCTGGTGGACCTGATCGACCGGGCGCGCCGGGCGAACGCGGACTAGCGCCCGCGCTGCCGCGGCGCGGGACGCGGCGGATTTCGCTTGCAAGGCCTTGCGTCGCTTCTATAATCGACGCGCCGGCGCAGGGTCCGTCGTGTCGGCGGGCCGCTGTTGTCGTGCGCATCCGGAAGTTATGGCACATTCGACCGTTGAGAATTCCCGCGGCCGCCGGGGCGACGCCGCGAAGTGGTTGATTGTCGCGCTGCTGGGCGGCTTGACCGCGTGCCTGCTCATGCAGGCGGGGCAGGCGGTTTCGTCGGCCCGCGCGCAGGCGACCACCTCGTCGACCGACGGCAAGGTGCTGGTGATGACCGGGCAGATTTCGCCCGACACGTTCGGCTGTTACCTGGTGGACACGACCTCCGGAACGATGTGCCTGTACGAGTGGGTGCCGGGGACGCGCCAGCTGCGGCTCATGTCCGCCCGCAATTATACATTCGATCTCAAGCTGGACGAGTACAACACGACGCCGTCGCCGGGCGAGATCAAGAAGCTCGTCAGCACATCGCGGCGGCTGGACGGCGCCGCGAACCGGTAACCTCCGCGAACGCATTGCAGGAGTCACGAGGATGGCAAAGAAGATGTACTACAGTGAAGAAGAGGCCGCCAGCAAGCTGGGCAAGAGCGTATCGGACCTGGACGCGCTGGTGCGCGACCAGAAGCTGCGCGTCTATCGCGACGGCGAGCGGAAGATGTTCCGCACGGCCGACGTGGACGCGCTGGCCGGCGCGGGCGAGGCGGAAATCGAACTGGCGCCGGTGGACAGCTCGGGCGACACGGCCCAACTGTCCGACGCGGACGTCGCCGCCCCGCCCAGCAAGGAAGACACCGTCATCACCGCCGAAGGCATCAGCATCTTCGACGACGAGGACCTGGAGATCGAGGCCGCCGACCCGATGGCCAAGACCCAGATCGCCCCGTCGCTGGAAGACCAGGTCGCCCTCGAGGGCGTCGGAAGCGGCTCCGGCCTGCTCGACCTGACGCGCGAGAGCGACAACACGTCGCTGGGCGAAGTGCTGGACAACATCGACATGGGCGGCGCGGTCGGCGAGGAGATCGCCGCCGAGGCCAGCAGCAGCGCCGCGGCGCCGTACGCGCCGGCGGCGCCGGCGGCGGTCGCAGCCGTCGCCGAGCCCGTCTTCGTCGAGGCGATCGACCCCTCCAGCGGGCTGTTCGGCGGCTTCGAAGTCGGAACGATGATCGTCGCCCTGCTGTTCATCAGCGCGATGCTCGCCTACGTCACCGGCGCCGTTCCGGAGTACCTGGTCAGCCTCCAGGGCAACATGAGCATCCTGCTGGTGGTGGCGGTGGTGATCGTCGGCGCAGCCGGCGGGGTCGGGATGATGATGGGCAAGGCCGCAGCCGCAAGGCAGGCGGCCCTGCGCCGCATGGGCGCGTAACCCCTTTGCCGCGTGCGGGCCCCGTCGGGCCGGCGGCAAATGGTCCAAAAACGGGGCGACCGGGCGGAGCCCGACTCGCCGAGGAAAGGATGATCCCTATGAAGACGTCTCTGGCGATGCCGTTCGTGGTCCTGGGCGCAGCCGCCATGCTGCTGACCGGCGGATGCGTGGAAAAAAGCAAGTACGACGAGGCCCTCGCCGCCAACCGGCGCATGCAGGCACAGCTCGATCAGACCATGGCCAACCTCCAGCAGATGCAGGCCAAGATCGACGCCCTGAACGCCGATCTGCGCGACCGGGACGCCGTCATCGCGAAACTCAAGCAGGACATCGCCCTGCTGGAATCCCAGAACCGCCTCTGGGCGGAAAAGTTCGACGCCCTCAAGGCCGAGTATGACAAGCTGGCCGCCGGCGGGCAGGCGCCCGTCATCTCCGCCATCGCCCTGCCCGTCCAGGTCGACCAGGCCCTCAAGGAACTCGCCAAGGCCTACCCCGACCTCATCGAGTACCTGCCCGAGTACGGCATGGTGAAGATCAAGACCGACCTGACCTTCGCCAAGGGCTCCACCGACGTCCAGCCGGAAGCCCAGAAGGCCCTCGCCAAGCTCGCCGAGATCTGCAACACCGACGCGGCCTTGAAGCTCAACGTCTACATCGCCGGGCACACCGACGACATCCCCATCCGCAAACCGGACACCCGCGCCAAGCACCCGGACAACTGGTTCCTGTCGGCCCACCGCTCCATCGCGGTCAAGGACGTGCTGGAAAAGGGCGGGCTGTCCGCGCCGCGCATCGGCGTGCTGGGCTTCGGCGAGTATCACCCCGTCGCGCCCAACGCGCCCGGGAACAAGGGCAACGCCCTGAACCGTCGCGTGGAGATCTGGCTGGTTCCCGCGAACCGGTTCCTGACGGCCGCGTCGTCCGCGACCGCCGCCCCGGCTGCGCCGGCCGCTGCCTCCGGCGACTGACGCCCTGCCGCAATCCGCATCACCCCCAAGGGCCTCGGCGAATACCCGCCGGGGCCCTTGCTTTTTTATACCCCTCTCCCTCGAAGGGAGAGGAGTCGGCGGGGCGTCCTGTTGCATTCCCCGCACTCCAAACGCATAATCGCCTGCGTCCGCCGCGTCCGGCGGCACGGGGTCCGGCACGAAAGGGCGCACATGACCGACCGACAGGGAAAAAACCTCCTCTGCTTCGGCGACAACCTCGACTTCCTCCGCGACACGTCGCTGCTGCCCGACGAGAGCGTGGACCTGATCTACCTCGATCCGCCCTTCAACAGCCAGCAGAACTACAACGTCCTGTTCAAGGAGACCACGGGCACGCCGGCCGCGGCCCAGATCAAGGCCTTCGAGGACACCTGGACCTGGGACTCCGCCGCCAACGACGCGCTGGTGATGCTCCACCAGGATTCGTCCGTGCCCGCGCCCCTGGTGGACCTGTCCGACACCCTGATGAAGTTCCTCAAGGCCACCCCCATGATGGCCTACCTCGTCCAGATGGCTGTCCGGCTCGTCCACATGCACCGCGTCCTCAAACCCGCCGGCTCGCTCTACCTCCACTGCGACCCCACCGCCTCCCACTACCTCAAACTCATCCTCGACGCCATCTTCGGACCGACGAGGTTCCTGAACGAGATCGTGTGGAAACGTCACAATGCGCGTAGCACCTCCGGCAAGTGGCCAAGTGTCCACGATACCCTCCTAGTTTATGTGAAGGGAGATTCCTTCACCTATCATGGTGTACTAGTCCCAGGTGACACACGCAAAATCCCACATACTTTGATAACCGGTCCTGATGGAACGAAATATCAAACGTATGAACTCACTGCACCTGGCAAGACTCAGCAAGGTGAAAGTGGAAAACCATGGCACGGATTCGACCCGAGCGCAATGGGAAGGCATTGGGCGAACTCTCATTCAACCATGGATGAATGGGATGCGGCGGGGCTTATCCATTGGCCAAAAAACAATGGGTTCCCTCGCCGAAAGGACGAGGAAGCATTTGTCCCCGAGGCCCGGACGGTCACTGTTGGAGATGTTTGGATAGATATTGATCGGATCAATCAAACTGCCAAGGAGCGTCTTGGTTATCCGACGCAGAAGCCGTTGGAGTTGTTGAAGCGGATCATTTCCGCCAGCAGCAATCCGGGGGACGTGGTATTGGATCCGTTCTGCGGCTGCGGAACGACGATCGACGCGGTCGAGACGCTCAACCGGGAGAACGCGAAGGAACCGCCCCGGACGTGGATCGGGATCGACATCACGCACCTCTCGATCAACCTGATCAAGCACCGCCTGACGCGGTTCAAGGACCCGCCGGTAAGCTACGAGGTGCTGGGCGAGCCGGCGAGCGTCTCCGGGGCCGAGGCGCTGGCGCAGCAGGACCCGTTCCAGTTCCAGTTCTGGGCGCTGGGCCTGCTGGGCGCGCGCCCGGCCGGGGGACGGAAGAAAAAAGGCGCCGACCAGGGCATCGACGGCGTGCGCTACTTCGTGGACGAGCAGGTCGGCGGCGCGTGGACGGGCAAGACGATGCTCGTGCAGGTCAAGAGCGGCAAGGTCGGCGCCAAGGACATTCGCGACCTGGCGGGCACGATGGGGCGGGAAAAGGCGGAACTGGCGGTCTTCGTGACGCTCCAGGCCCCGACCCAGCCGATGCGGACCGAGGCCGCCGCCGCGGGAAGCTACATCTCCCCCTACGACCGGCAGGCGTACCCGCGCGTGCAGATCGTGACGATTGACGAACTGCTGCGCGACCCGCAGAGGCCCAACCCTCGCTGCGTGCGCGTGCCCGGCGGGGCGGCGCAGCACACCCTGCCCGAAGCGCCGAAACACAAGGCCCGCTCCGCCCGCCAGGGCACGCTGGGCTTTGAACCGTAACTCGCGCCGCAAACCCCTCTCCCTGGCAGGGAGAGGGCAGGGAGAGGGTGATCTTCATTTTCGATTTTGGATTTTTGATTTTGGGTTTCGAATTGCCCCCACGAATCCGCCCACGCCCTGCCAATCCAAAATCAAAAATCCCAAATTTCAAATTCTCCCCACTCCGCACTATCCACTCCCCACTTCTTCGATGCTCTTGACAATGGCGGGCGGGAAGGGATAATCCGCCGTTTCACTGCTGGAAGGAACGAAAGCCCAGATGGAAACTTTGATTGCGCCCGGACCGCTGAAGACCGCCCGCCTGGCCGTCGTGAACGAGCTTCGCCGGCGCGGCACTGCCCGGAACAAGGAAATCGCCGAGGCGCTGGGGCTCAAGCCCGGCACCGTGGGATACATTCTCTACCGTCTGCGGATCGAGGGGCACGCCCGCCGCGTCAAGATGGGGCACTACGAATTCCTCTCCGTGCCCGAGAGCCTGAAGGTCTGGGAACAGGTTCCGCAGGCCGGCGCGGTGGAGCTGAAGGCCTCGCCCGGCGGCACCATGCCCCAGCGCATCCTCAGCCTGCTGGACGGCGCGCCCGGAAAGACGCTGGGCTTCCGCGCGATCTGGAAACTCACCGGGTTGAAACGCCAGATCGTCGGGGCCGTGCTGAGCGACCTGGCCCGGCGCGGCTTGCTGGAGCGCCTGCACCGGGGCATCTACCGCCTGCCCGCCGCCCCGCAGCCCGACGCGAAGCTCGAACCCGCCCTCAGCGCCTGAAAAATCATTACCGCAGAGGACGCAGAGAGCGCGGAGGGAATTTCCCCGCGCTCTGTTTGGGTGCCACGGCCAAGCGCAGTTTGCTTGGCCGTGCGAGAGACACCCTCAAGCACACAGCGCTTGAGGGTGGCACCCAATGTCCCATCCCCTGGATCGGCGGAATTCCGCTGAGATCCTGGTTCGCGCCGTCGCGCGCCGGCAAATCGCGCTGGCGTGACGCGCCGCACGGGAGTACGATTTCCTTCGTCCTCATACCATGCATCAACCGGAACTGTTCGTTTCTGTGGGGCCTCTGTGGGACAGAAAGAAAGGGACGGGATCATGCGACTCCGATTTTCCCCCCTGTTCGTCGCGCTGTGCTGCGCCGCCGCTGCCGGACAAGCCGCGACCTCCGTCGCCATCCGCCAGGCGTCGATGCGCGTCCGCGTCGACGGGCGGCTGGCCACCACCACGCTGGAACTGACCTACGTCAACTACACCGCCGCGCAGATGGAGGCGATTTTCCGCTTCCGCCTCTCGCCCGACGCCGCCGTCCACGAGCTGGCGATGTGGGTCGACGGCATGCGCTGCCCGGGCGCCGTCGTGCCGCACGTGACGGCAGAGAGAATCTACCGCGAAATCCGCGACCAGCGGCGCGACCCGGCGCTGCTGACGTGCCTGGGCAACGGGCACTGGGCGCTGTCGGTGTTTCCCATCGCCCCGCACGGCACGCAGAAGGTGCAGATCGTCTACAGCGAGCTGCTGCGGACGCGCGGCGACGCGCTGGTGTGGCGCTGGCCGGGACGGACGGACGGCTCGACCGTCGTCGAGGTCCAGGACCTGGAGGTGCTCGCCGAGGTCCGCGTGCCCGGCGGCGTGCGCGACGTGCGGGCGGTCACGCACAACCTTGGCGTGCAGGCGGGCGAGCCGCTGACGGCAGGGGTCCGCAAGGAAAACACCTCGCTGGAAACGCCCGTCGAGTTCGAGATCGTCCCGCGAAAGCTCCCGCCGCGGACGGTCCGCCGGCGCGACGCGGGGGGGGAGACGTACTTCGCCGCGGTCCTTCCGCCCCCCAGGGAACTGGCCGAGCCGCCGCGCCGCCTGCGCAACTGCGCGATCCTGCTGGATGCGTCGGGCTCGATGCGGGGCCTGTCGCTGGAAGCGGCGCAGGCCGGGGCCCTCTGCGCGCTGGACCGACTCGACGAACAGGACCGCTTCTCGCTGATCGTGTTCGGGCCGGACGTTTCGGTCTGGCCGGACGACGGGCCCGCGCCCGCGACGGCCGCCAACAAGGCCCAGGCCGCCCAGTGGATCCGCGCGCTCAAGGCCGTCGGCGGAACCGACCTCGCCGCCGCGCTCCGCGCCGCCGACGCGCGCAACGCGGACCCGTCGGTGCCGCTGCACCTGTTCGTGTTCACCGACGGGTGCGAAACGCTCGGCACGCGCAAGCTTCCGCCGGCGCCGCCCGCCGAGGACGAGGACGAGAAGCCCTCC
>DNAS01000020.1:0-294 GCA_003485185.1 Phycisphaerales bacterium
CCGCCCGGCCAACCGGTTCGTCGCCGGTTTCGTGGGCACCCCGCCGATGAACTTCCTGAACGGCAGGCTCGTGACCGATAGCGGCAACGTGTTCTTCGACGAGGGCACGTGCCGCATCCGCCTGCCGCAGGACAAGGCCGAGGCGGTGGCCGGATGGGCCGGAAAGGACGTGGTCCTGGGCGTCCGTCCCGAGGCGATGAGCCTGACCGGCGAAGGGCGCTTTGCGGGCGAGGGCAATGTCCTGCCCGTGAAGGTCGGCGTCGTCGAACCGCTGGGCGAGAAGATGGACATCTT
>DNAS01000020.1:450-7433 GCA_003485185.1 Phycisphaerales bacterium
GATGGACATCTTCACCTCGACGGCCAGCCACCCGCACATCGTGGCCCGCGTGGACGCCCGGCGCGACCTGACCGACGGGCAGATGGCGAAACTGCACCTGGACACCCGGCGAATCCACGTGTTCGAACCCGGTGAGACGGGTCCGAACATCAGCCTGCGCTCCGCCCAGGCCGTGTCCGCCTGAGCGACGCCGCACCGCATGGGGATACGATGCCCGGCGGACCCCAAAAAAGACCCGAAGCGCCCGGGAATGACTCGGACGCTTCGGGAATTTTCACTTCGGAATGGCTCGAATGCTCCGGCCTGGAACCCCGAACCCCGCCGCCTTTACGAAATGGGGCGAGTTTCGTGGGGTTTCGGCCGGAACGGAAAGGTCAGACGACCTGAACCTTCCGCCCCATGCGACGTTTGCGGTTAATCAATTTCCGGCCGTTGCTGGTCCGCATGCGGGCCCGGAAGCCGATCTTGCGGGTACGTTTACGCTTCGAAATCCTGTGCGGATAGTGCATCACTCACCTCACGAATGCTGTTTTGTTCTGTCCTGTTTCTATCGAGTCGAGGCATGATAGCGGCAGGAGCGTTGCTTGGCAAGGGCAAATCCGGAGCGGAAAAACCCTTCGCGGAGCGGCCGGAATTGACACCGCGCGCGTTTCAGACTACAGTGAACGCGCCCGGCGGCTTTTGAGACGGAATTAGAAGATTGGCCACTGTGAAACGGACATTCCTGGCGGCGGCACTGTGCGGGTTGTCGGCCATTTGGGCCTGTAGTCCGCCTTCTCCCCAGCCCGGCCAGTTGTCCGTCGCCCAGCAGTTCGAACTCAAGACGTATGTCACCCAGTTGGAAGACCCCGCCCGCTCCGCCCGGACCAAGCAGGAGGCGGCCGAACTGCTTCTGTCCCGTCCTTACCCCCAAGCCGTCGCCGTCCTGAAGGACTTTCTTTCGGACCCCTCGAACCGTGCCGCGCAAATCGCCGTGGCGGAAGTCGTCGCCGCGAGAGGCCAGGGACACGACGCCTTTGTGGACCCCCTGATGAAGATGCTGACCGGCGCCGAGGGTTCGGTGCGGATGCCTGCCGCCAGGGCCCTGTCCACTTACAAGGACCCCGCCGTCACCGAGCGACTCATCGTGAAAACCGGCGCCGGAAACGACCGCGAAATCCGCCGGGCGGCGATCGCCGCCCTGGAACGCATGCTGGACAAGTCGTCCGTGGACGCCCTGGTGCGCCTCCTGCGCGACGGCGACGCGGACATCCGCGCCGCTTCCGCCGATGCCTTGACCCGCCTGACGAACATCCGCACCTTCGGGCGCGACGCGGCCCAGTGGACCGCCTGGTGGCGGGCCAACAAGGACAAACCGCGAACCGAATGGTTGGCCGATCTGGCCGACAACCTCGGACGCGAGAAGGTCCGCCTGGAAAACGAGAACGTACAGCTTCGCGACCGACTGGCCAGGACGCTGAAACTGCTCTACCAGACCACGCCCGACGTGCAGCGCGAGGCGCTGCTGCTGGGCTTCCTGCGCGACGGACTGAGCGACGTCCGCCTGGTGGGTGCGGCGATCGTCAACGACACGGTGGCCGCCAACCAGCAGGTCTCGCCCGAGGTCCGTTCGCAGGTCCGCCTGATGCTGACCGACCCCGACTGGCGTCTGCGGCGCGAGGCGGCGCTGCTGGTGGCGAGCCTCGCCGACGACGAAACGCTCCAGATGCTTCTGGCCCGGTTGAAGGCGGAGAACATTTCCGGCGTGCGGGTGGCGGTGCTGACGGCGCTGGGGCAATTGCGAGATCCGAAGTCGCTGGAGGCGCTGGTGGCGGAAGTCGCCTCCGACGACGACCAGGTGGCGACGGCAGCCGCCGCCGCACTCGCCCGCGTGGCGGGCCGGCAACCCCTCGGCGGCGCGGAGAAGTCTTCCGCGGCCAAGGCCTTGCTGGATCGGTATCGCATCGCCGCCCGGCGCGGAAACGGCGCGGCGCTCCGCGAGGCGCTGCTGACGGCGATGGGCGCCGTCGGAGACAAGCAGTGCGCCGACGCGTTCCGCGCGGCGCTGTCCGACCCGGCGGCCACGGTGCGCCTGGCGGGGGTGAACGGTCTGGCCGGGCTCGGGCAGGCCGACGCGACCAAGGCGCTGGCGGCGCTGGTCAAGGACAGCGACCGGGGCGTGCGCCAGGCGGTCATCGTCGCCCTGGCCCGTCTCGACGGAGACGAATACCTCTCGCTGATCCTGGCGAGGACGGATCCCGCCGTCGAGCCGGATCCCGCCGTTCGCCAGCAGGCGTGGAACGTGGCGATGGACGTACTGTCCGGGGCCGAGTCCGCCACCCTCTGGACCGTCGTGCAGCTTCTGGGCAAGCGGGGCGATGCCGCCCAGCAGCTCAAGGTCCTCCAGATGCTCGTGGAGGCGATGAAGCAGGAAGACTCCCCGCGCCTGGGCGAAGGGCTGCGGCAATACGGTGCGGCCTTGCTGAAGGCCGGACGCGCCGCCGAGGCCGCCACCCAGCTCGCCGAAGCGGTCACGCAGCTCAAGGCCCGCGAAAGCAAGGATGTGCCCGACGCCTGGCTGGAATGGTTCGACGCCATGCTGGCGGCCGATAACCCCGCCGCCCTCAAGGCCCTTGCCGAGCAGGAAGACGAACTGTTCACCAAGGCCTTCGGACGGTTCCTGGGGAAACTCGAATCCGCGGCACGGGAGAACAAGTGGTCCACCGTTGTGTTGCTGAGCAATTCCGCCGCCGAACCCCTCGCGCCGCGACTGACGGAGACGCAACGGGCCGATCTGGACAAGCGCCTGACCCACGGGCGGGCTGAACTGGCCAAGGTCGAGGCCGACCGCGTCCACAAACTTGTGGGGCAGCTCCAGGCCGCCGACGAGTCCGCCAGGAAGACCGCCGCGGCGCAACTGACGGCCATGGGAGACCGCGCGACGGCCCCGCTGCTGGTGGAGCTTCGCGCCGCCGTGACGGCGGAACGGGCCGAGGTGGAAAAGGCCATCGTGGGCGTGCTGAAAGTCGTTGCGCCCAAGCTCACCGGGTACGACCCGGCTGCGGACAAGGCCGAAAGGCTCAAGCGAATCGATCAGTGGGCACAGGGCGCACCGTAGCGTCGCGTACTGTCCTTTTTCGCCGGTCCCCGACGGGACCGGCCATTTCCGGAATTTGCGACGGCCAGTGCGTCCGTCGAAGGAGAAACATCATGTCTGTCCGAATCGCGTGGATGTTGGCGGTGGCAGCGGTGCTGACAGGGGGCGTCGCACGGGGCGAATCGCCCGTTTCCCTCGGCGAGCCGATGGAATTCGCCCACGTGGGACTGCGATTGGCCCTTCCGGCCGATCAGAAGGTCCAGGCCTCGCGCAACGCGGCGATCGTCCTGGTGGCGGAGGCCCGCGCCGAGAAGGTCTGGCAGAGCAACACCACGGTCTACGCCGTGCCCGCGGCGAAGGGCACGTCGCTGGAAGGATGCAAGGCGGTCGCCGCGCAGGTGCTCGACGCGTTCGGGAAGAGCGTCAAGGCGGAAAAGGCCGAGGAAGTCTCCGCCGTTGCCGCGAAGGTCGCCGGGCGCGACGGCTGGTCGATCGTCCGCAAGCTCACGGGCGCCGAGCAATCCCTGGGCGTGGCGAGCACGGCGTGGGACGCCGACGCCTCCGCCGGCAAGGGGATGTATTACGTCGTGTTCTGCGCCGTGGCCGGCGGCGACGCCGCCAAGGCCCAGGCGCTCGCCCAGGCCGTCTGCCAGTCGGTCGCACTTTCTGTCCCTGTCTCGCCGTCCGAAACCAATCTGCCGCCTTTGGGCGAGGCAATCGAGGTCAAGGACGACGGATTCTCCCTGGCCGTGCCGCACGGATGGTTCGTCCGCCAGGCGGGGCGCAACGGGTCGCCGATGGCCTTGAATATCGCCGTCGCCGACTACACCGCCAGCGTCTATCTGCCGAACGCCAACGTCACCATCGTTCCCGCCGCCGAGGCGATGAACTACAACGACGACAAGAAAGTCCGGACCATGCTGGATGGAATCCAGAAGGACATGGCGGAGATCGGTTGGACGTACCTTTCGCACCGCGCCACGCGCATCGGGGGGCTGGAGGGGTTGGAATACATCGCCAAGGCCAAGACCGACGGGCAGGAGGTCGTGCAGATCGGGCGGCAGGTGTTCCACGACGGGAAGTTCTACACCGTCACGCTGACGTGGAAAGGCCACGACCCTTCTCGCCCCGCGACCGCGATGGACAAGCTGATGACGGGCTTCCGCCTGACGGGTCTGAAGGCTGCGGAAGTCGAGCTGACGGGCAACGGCCCGTTCTTCCAGTGCGAGAAATGCCAAAAGGTGTTCACGCCGGACCGGAAGATGGTGGAAGCGGCCCCCATGGGCCCGGACCAGTTGGAATTCGACTGTCCCCATTGCAACGCGAAGAAATCCGGCCTGCCGATGGTCAAATGCCCCGCCTGCGGGAAATGGTACGTCCCGCCGGGCGCCCGCGAGATGATGCGGGGCGAGCCGCCGCCGGCGGACACACGCGACGTCTGCCCGCACTGCAATACCGACCGCATCCAGTGGTACCGCGAGCATCGGCGCCGGCGCTGAGCGGACCGCCGCGACTGCCGCATTGCAATCCGTCCTTCGCGCGGGGACAATGCCCCTTTCCGTTTCCGGCGAGATCGAGGAGCGTCATGAGCAAATACTGTATCGGTGTGGACCTGGGCGGGACGTTCATCAAGTTCGCCCTGCTGGACGAAGACCGGCGGGCGAGCGGGACGTTCCAGCTTCCGACGCCCGCAGGGCGGGGCAGCGCGGGCGTCGTGGAGCAGATGGTCCGCGGCGCGCGGAAGCTGATGGGCGATCACGGCCTGCGCGCCGCCGACGTGCACGGCGTGGGCATCGGCGCGCCCGGTCCGCTGGACCTGGACAACGGCGTGGTCATCGCCATGCCCAACGTGCCCGGAATGGAGAACGTGCCGTTGCGGAACCTCGTCTCGGACGGGCTGCACCTGCCGGCCGTCCTCGAAAACGACGCCAACGCGGCCGCCTACGGCGAGTATCTCTGCGGCGTCGGCGGCGGGCGCGGCGACATGGTCATGCTCACCCTCGGCACCGGTGTTGGAAGCGGGATCGTCCTGAACGGGCGGATTCACCACGGCTCGCACGGCATCGGCGCGGAACTGGGCCACATGATCGTCGAACCGAGCGGGGAGAAATGCGGCTGCGGGCAGCAGGGCTGCCTCGAGCGGTACTGCTCGGCGACCTACATCGCCCGCCTGGCGCGGCGCATGATCGAGAAGGACGGGCGGGCGAGCTCGCTCCAGTCCGTCCTGGACGCCAAGGGCGACATCGACGCCAAGGACATCTCCGACGCCTGCCGCGACGGCGACGAACTGGCCGCGTACGTCTGGGACAACGGCGCGTACTACCTGGCGCTGGGATGCGTGAACATCTGCCGCATTTTCGATCCCGACGAGATCGTGCTGGCCGGCGGGATGGCCCGCGCGGGCGACGAACTGATGGAACCCGTCACTCGCCATTTCCGCCGCCTGCACTGGAAGCTGACCGAGCCGAAGACCCGCCTCGCCATCGCCGCCCTCGGAAGCGACGCGGGCGTGGTCGGCGCGGCCGGCGTGGCCTGGCAGAAATTTGCACAGAAGCGGTAAACCGGTGTACAATGGTTTTCTGTTGTGCAGGAATGCGAATGGGCAGTTTGACGATGAGAAATACGGGCGCACAGAATCGTTGTGGTTGGGCCTGGCGTCGGCCGCGCGGATAGCGCGGCCTGCTCCGACCGTGCGTGCGCCTCGCGGCGCCGCTTCCGACAACGAGTTTCCGCTCCGCCGACGCGCGGAGAACGCCTGACAGGATCAAACTCCCATGAAGCACTACCATCCGACGTTCGACGAGTTCGTCAAGCTGTCCGAGAAGGGAAACACCATTCCCGTCTTCCGCGAGTTGCTCTCGGACACGCTGACTCCCGTGACCGCCTACCAGCGCCTGGCGATGCCCCCCGGTTTCGCGCCGGCCTCCAACGCGTTCCTCCTGGAAAGCGTGGTCGGCGGCGAGCGGATCGCGCGGTATTCCTTCGCCGCGACCGACCCCGAGGCGACCTTCTCCGCCCGGCGCGGGCAGGTGACCATCCGCCGGCGCGGCGCCAAGGCGCAGACCCTCGACAGCAACGACCCCCTGGCGGAGCTGGCGCGCCTGATGGGCGACTACCGCGCCGTCCACCTGCCCGGGCTGCCTCGCTTCACCGGCGGCGTGGTCGGATACGCCGGCTACGACATGATCCGCTACTACGAGAAGCTCGGCGACGGGCCGGCCGACGACCTGAACCTGCCGGAACTTTCGTTCGGGCTCTACCGAACCATGGTGTTGTTCGACCACGTCTCCAAGACCATCAAGGTGGTCAGCAACGCGCACGTGACCGACGATCCCGGCCGGGCCTACACCGAAGCCATCGAGTCGATCGAGCGGACCATCACCCGCCTGCGCGAAGGCGCCAACCACGCCGTGCGAGAGATCACGCTGGTGGGCCTGCCGCAGAAACCCTTCCGGAGCAACTTCACGCGCGAGAAGTTCTGCCGCATGGTCGAGGCGTGCAAGGAATACATTCGCGCGGGCGACATCTTCCAGGTCGTGCCCTCGCAGCGCCTCACGGTCGAGACGACCAGCACGCCGTTCGACGTCTACCGTGCCCTGCGCGTGGTGAACCCCTCTCCGTTCATGTTCCTGCTGAACACGCCGGACGTGACGCTGGTGGGCAGCTCGCCGGAAATCCTCTGCCGCGTGGAGGACGGAGTCATCACCAACCGTCCCCTCGCCGGCACGCGCCGGCGCGGCAGGACCGACGAGGAGGACAAGGCCCTCGAGAAAGAACTGCTGGCCGACGAGAAGGAACGGGCCGAGCACATCATGCTGATCGACCTCGCCCGCAACGACGTGGGGCGCGTCTCCCGTCCCAAATCCGTCCGCCTGGCCGACGTGATGACCGTCGAGCGCTACAGCCA
>DNAS01000020.1:7606-8168 GCA_003485185.1 Phycisphaerales bacterium
CTACAGCCACGTCATGCACATCGCCTCCGACGTCCGCGGCGAACTGCTGGAGGGCATGACCTCCTTCGACGCGTTGCGGGCGACGCTTCCGGTGGGAACCGTCTCCGGCGCGCCGAAAATCCGCGCGATGCAGATCATCGACGAGTTCGAACCGACGCGGCGCGGCGCCTACGCCGGCGCGGTGGGATACGTGGATTTCGGCGGGAACATGGACACCTGCATCGCCCTGCGGACGATGGAGTTCGTCGGGGGCAAGGCGCATCTCCAGGTGGGGGCGGGCGTCGTGGCCGATTCCGTGCCCGAAAACGAGTACGAAGAGACGCTCAGCAAGGCCAAGGCCATGCTCCGCGCCATCGAGGTGGCCGAAGCCGGCTTGGGCGAATGACGCCGGCCCTTGGAGTTGTCAGGATAGGCTCTCAGGCGGCGCGGGCACGCCGCCGCACGGAAATCGCCAGGAGCGTCAGCTCGAACAGCAGGACCGCCAGGATCGCCCCTGTCAGGTCCGCAATCCAATCCTGGAGGCTGTTGGACCGCCCCACGAGCGGCTGGGTGAGTTCGTCCA
>DNAS01000020.1:8325-8632 GCA_003485185.1 Phycisphaerales bacterium
ATGGCGGCCAGGCTGATTCCCAGCGTGATGCGCCGTCCCGTCCCCACGCGGTATGCCCGCAGGGTCAGCAACCCCATGCCGGCCAGCGCCAAAAAGCCCAGCAGGTGCAGCGAAGTGTCCTTCAGGCCGATCGGCGGCACGCGCTCGGCGGGGATGTGCGTGGCGACGAACGCGGACACCCACAGGACGATCAGGACGCCCAGGACGCCCCGGCGGTGACGGTGGAGGATATTGTGGCGGCCGTTCATGCCTGTCCGGGCGCGCCTGCCTGTTCAGCGGCGGGGGAGGGCGTCTCGGTTTCGGCGGG
>DNAS01000020.1:8749-16846 GCA_003485185.1 Phycisphaerales bacterium
TTCGGCGGGCGCGTCCGCCTCGGGGGGCTTCGGTTCGACGACGGGCGCGGCGGCGGGTTCGACCAGCGCCAGGAATTCCTCGGCCAGCATGGCGTAGTCCTGCGCGCCGTTGGATGCCGGCTCGTAGTCGAAGATGGTCTTTCCGTACGAGGGGCATTCGGCAAGCTTGACGTTGCGCCGGATGTAGTGCTCGAAGATGCGAGCGTTCGCCCAGGGCACGTGAGTTCCGCGCGCGGCGTCAAAGAACGCCCGGAGATCGGCGACGACCTCGGCAGCCAGTCGCGTGGAGGTCTCGTACATGCAGAGCAGCACGCCCGCGACGCGAAGGCGTGGATTGATCCGCCGCTGCACCAGCGAGACGGTCTCCAGCAGCTTGCCGAGCCCCTGGAGGGCGAGGAAGTGCGGCTGGAGGGGAATGAACACCTCGTCCGCGGCGGCCAGCGCGTTCAGCGTGAGCAGTCCGAGGCTCGGCGGGCAGTCGATCATCGCGAATTCGTAAGGCAGGTGAACCGCCATCTTGTCGCGGAGAATCTGTTCTCGCCCGACGGTGGTGACCAGTTCGATTTCCGCGGCGGCCAGGTCGATGACGGCCGGCGCGACGGACAGGTGCGGCGCGACGAGCATGGTGGCTGCGGCGAAGCTCGCGTCGCTCAGAAGCACGTCGTAGGTGCTCAGGGGGGGCTGGCCGGGCTCGATTCCCAGGTGCAGCGTCAGATGCGCCTGGGGGTCGAGGTCCACCAGGCAGATGTCGTGCCCTCGCGCGGCGATGGCGGCGCCGAGGTTGGCGACCGTCGTGGTCTTTCCGACGCCGCCCTTCTGGTTGATCACGGCGAACGTTTTCACGGACAGCATTATAATGTGCGGCGCGCGGCAGACAAGCGCGCAAAAAAGAAGCGGCAGGTATCGCCGTGGCTGGACACCCGCCGCTTCCCGAATGCGGTGAAGCTCGCCGGAAGGCTACTTCTTCGCCTTCTTCTTCTTGGCGACCTTCTTCTTGGCAACCTTCTTCTTTGCGACTTTCTTCTTCGCTACCTTCTTCGCCTTCTTCTTAGCTGCTTTCTTCGCCATGTGCCGGTCTCCTTCCGTGGCTAAAGGGTTCACGCAACTACGAACAAGCAACCTACGACAACTTTTACACGTGCCGCTTGCACGGTGCAAGAGGCTCATCATTTTTTCTCGACACATTTTCGATTTTCCATTCACACTTTGTTGCAGTCGCGCGAGGAAATACGCATTCATTTCCGTGAATACATATTTCCGGCCGTCTCTCCGGCTGCCCGGCGCCGACGAAAAACCGCCGTTCCGCGGGGGGAGACCGGCGAGAAATCGAAGCGAGGTCGGGTTCCCACCCCGGGGGGCAACTTGGTATCATGGGGCGGGTTGAAGCGAATTCCTTTTCCCTGTGTTCAACGAGGTGAATCGTGCGTCGAGTGTGTCTGCTTCTCGTGCTGGTCTGCCTGGCGGCGGGATGCGAAGTCCCGCCCACGCCGGACACGCCCGTGTCCTACCACCTGGAGACGGATCCCGCCAGCGGACGGGCCTATTTCCTCTACGTGCCGAGCACGTACCGTGAGGATCGCGCCATACCGGTGGTCATCACCTGCCACGGCACGCCGCCGTTCGACGTGGCCGAGCACCATATCCGCGAGTGGAAGTGGTACGGCGAGCAGAACGGCATGATCGTGATCGCGCCCACGCTTGAGGCCACCGACGGCATCCTCGGCGACGGGCCGCTCGTCGGCATGATCGCCAACGAGCGGTACATCCTGAGCATCCTTTCGTCGCTGAGCTATCGCTACAACATCGACCGCGCCAATGTGATGATCGACGGGTTCAGCGGCGGGGGGTTCCCTGCCTACTGGGTGGGGCTGCGGCATCCGGACATCTTCAGCTGCGTGTCCGCCCGCAACTGCAACTTCAGCGAGGGCAACCTCGACGGCTGGTACCCCCCGGAGGCCACCACCGTCAACGTGCTCGTTTTGTTCGGCGAGAACGATCCCGGCGCGATCGTCCACCAGTCGCAGAACGCCATTCGCTTCCTTGCCAGCCGGGGGTTCACCGTGGAGAAGCTGATGGTCCCCGGCCTGGGGCACCAGCGCCGGCCCGACCTGGCCGTCGAGTTCTTCCGCCGGCACTTCCGCCCGTCGCGCCCGTCGTTCCCCACCGGAGCGCGGACGGCTTCGTACATGGACTGACCCATGCAACGAGCCGCGACCGGCGGCGGGGAGCTTCGCGCGGCCCGTCGCTCGCGAAATACTCGCCCGTCGGCCGATCGCGGCCCGCGGTCTTTGCCTTCAGCCCGGCGTCAGGACGGCATCATCATGAACATGAAGACGAACGAGAAGATGCCCACCGTCTCGACGATGCCCATGGCGATGATGGTGAAGGTGAATGGCTTGCCTTCCGATTCGCTCATGGCCCGGATGCCGGACGCGCCGATGACGCCCTGCATCCACGCGCTGAAGAGCTCGCCGAACCCGGCGGCCAGGCCGATGCTGAAGATCGCGCCCGCGTTGGCGGCGATGAATTCCGGCGTGTAGACCTTCGTCTTGAGGATGATGAGCATGACCAGGAAGCCGTAGATCGTCTGCGACAGCGGCATTCCGGTCAGCGCGACGTAGAGGAAGTTCATCGGCTTGCCTTCGCGGGCTTCCTTGGCCCAGGCACCGGCGGCGGCGCTGCCCGCCGCGCCGATCCCCAGGGCGCTGCCGATCGCTCCCATTCCGAGGGGCAATGCGAAACCGAGTTGTCCCAGCCATTCCATCTCAGCGTTCTCCTTCGATGACGGATTCGGCGAACGGGGCATAGGCGTGTCCCGCCCACTGAACGCCCGCGTTGCTCGAAAATTCCAGCATGTTCAATCGCACCCCGTGTGCGAAGATCGCAATCAGGCACAGCACGATGTTCAGCGCGTGCGCCAGCACCAGGATCAGCGCCGCCGGCGCCCAGAAGGGCGCGCCGTTAGACGCCACCGCGCCGGCCAGGCCGTTGAAGGCCGACGCGATGTAGTAGCTCGCCAGTCCGACGGCCATCAGGCGGATGTAGCTGATCGTGTCGCCGAATGTGTTGATCATCGGCATGATGTTGCTCAGCAGCCCCATGCCGATCCGCCGGGCCACCCCGCCGCGGGGCACGGAAAACAGCACCACCAGCGCCGCGCCCAGGCCCAGCAGACCCAGGATGATCGGAACGGGGAAAATCGGATCTTCCGAGAACATTCCCCAGACGATTCCGAACATGCCCGTCAGGAACAGGCACCAGCCGGCCTCCGCGAGGCTCCGGGGATGCGGAAAGAATCCGACGGCCTGCCGCAGGTGCGCCGCAACCAGGTGGAAGACGCCCAGCAGGAAGCTGATCTGGATGACGATCAGGCGGGCGTCGGCCTCATTGGCCCGCCACAACAGCGCCGGCGGTTGCAGCACGGACCCGAGGAGCGCCCAGAGACCGCCCGAGTCGATCATCTGCCGCGGCGAGACGCCGAAGTAGTTTCCCGTCAGCACGCCCCAGAGAACCGTCGCCAAGCCGAACACGAGGACCAGTTGCGGCGCGGCCTTTCCGCCCTTTTCGGCGATCCTGCGATAGGCGAGCGTCCCGACCAGCACGAACAGCAGGCCGTACATGGCGTCGCCGACGAGCATGGCGGTGAAAATCGGCATAGCCAGCATGAAGAACGGCGCCAGGTCGTATTCGCGATATCCGGGGATGGTTCCGAGAATCCGGAACAGCGCCTGGATGGGGCGGACCCATCGCGGGTAGCGGACGAGGGTGGGGGGCTGGTCGTCTTCGGTCGGTTCGCTGGTTTCGACGGCGGCGTCGAGGCTGGCCTCGACCAGGCGACCCGCGAGGGCGGCGGCTTCCTCGGCCGGGACCCACCCCTGCAAGGCGAACAGCGATTCGTGGGCCAGTCCGCTGTGGGCGGCGCGGGTGAACTCGGCGCGGGAGCGCAACTCCTCGCGGCGCGACTGCATCGCGGCGCGGAGATGGGCGAGTTCCGCCAGCCGGCGCTGGTCGATCTTGAGGGCAGCGTCGATCTCCGCCGCCTCGGCGCGGAGAGCGGGGCGGTCCTTCGCGGGCAGGGGGACGGGCTCGGCGTCGTCGGGCAGTTCGGCCTGACTGTCGCGATTGACGGCCGCCACGAGCACGCGCTTGCCCGGAAGCTCGCCGAGGACGCAGGTGAACGCGGCGCGAACCTGCCCGGCCGAATCCCGCGGCAGGGAGAAGAACTCCACCATCGCGCCCGCCTTCTCCAGCGCGGCGAACTGTTCCAGCCGCACGTCGCCCCACAGGTCCAGGTGCTCGACCTGGCGGTGGAGGGCGTTCAGGCGGCTGTGACGCTCCGCCGCGGATCGCTGGATCGTGAGCACCTCTTCAGCGGCTTGGACGGGCTCGAGGTCCGGCGCGTCGCCTTCGGGCGTGACCGTCGCGAGCACCTGGAGCGCGCGGTCCACGCGGTCCAGGGCGGCGGCAGTGCGTTTTTCCGCGACCGCCTGGTCGGGGTCCACCGGAACCACGTGCACCACGCCCAGCGAGCGCAGCGCTTCCAGCAGGCGATCGCGATCGCGCTTGCGGCAGACGACGTGCACCTTGTTCATCGGGACAATCATGGGGCGGCACACTCCGCGACTTCCGGGCCTGAGTACTGCTCGAAGCCCGACACGCCGGTTTCGGTGAGCTTGGTCTTGGCGATCTTGGCCCGCCCGACGCCGGCCGTCATCTCGTCGCCCAGGCGGATGCGGATCACGCGGATTCCCTCGCGGCATTCGGGAATCTTGACCTTCTCGAACAGGTTCACCCGCTGGATGATCTTCGTCAGCTCCTGTTGCAGCAGGCGGAACTGCTCGTCGATGACCTCCAGCTCCGCCCGGCGGCGGTTCAAATCCCGCAGCTGGGACAGCGCCTTGTCCACCCACGCCGGCGTGGCGAACAGGCTGTACGACGCCTGCGGGAAGACCGCGTCCTCGAAGACGGGCAGGTTCACTCCCGCGATGTTGCGGGTGGAGGTCTTGACCTGCTCAGGTGCGGCGAGCTTCTCGACGTTGACGCCCGCGACGTCGGCGAGGACGGCCCGGCTGGGCGCGAACTGCCGCTCCGCCTCCTCCACGCCGGCCTGGAGTTCCCGCCGCCGCTGCTGCGTCTGCCGGATCGTCAACTGAAGCTGCTGCTGCTTGAGCTTCAGCATCGGCAGATAGCGCTCGAATCGCTGGAGGGCTTCTCTCCGGCGTTTCAGCTCCGGGCGGGTGAGTTTGATCTTTCTCGCCATGGGAACGATTTCGGATTTCGGAATTCGGATTTCGGATTATGAATCAGACGGTACGCGGCTTCCGAACCCGATTCTTGACGGTTTTAATGGAAGCCACAACAATTCGCAGGAGTTCTTCCGCTTCCTGCATCAGTTTTTCCAAACGAATTATTTTCACAAGCTTGGCCTGAACCAACAATTCCATCCAGTACAGTGTTTCATCCACTTCTTCTTCCACGATTCCCATTCGTGCCTGAAAATCGGCATCGGAACGGGATCGGCATGCGGCGCGATAATTAGCGCCCACACTGGTGGAGGCCCGTAACAGTTGCCGCCCCAGAATCTCGGAAGCGCGGTTCTTGGGCAGGGATTCCACGCAACGAATGACTCTCAGTGCGAATTTCTGCGTCCGGGCTTTCATTTCGGCTGGCGTCATGACTTTGAATCCGAATTCCGAAATCCGAATTCCGAAATCTACGCGTTCGCTTCCTGGGGCTCCGCCTCGGCCTTTTCCTTGGCCAGGTCCTTCGGCCAGTGTTTCTCGATGATCGCGCGGCGGATGCCGGTCTCGGCCGGCTCGAAGCACTCGCCCAGGATGGCCCAGCAGCGGTCGAGCGCGTCGAACAGGGGGATGTTCACCGCGAGATCCATGATCTCCTTCTCGAAAAGCTGCCCGTACTTCAGGAGCTTGTTGTCCCAGTCGGACATCTCGAATCCCATGTCGCGCTTCTCGCGGCTTTCGCGGCAATCGGCGTACAGCTGGATGCACGCGTTCATGATCGCGCGGTGGTCGTCGCGGGTATCGCCGTTGACCTGCTGTTTGAGGCGGCTGAGCGACCCGAACGGCTCGATGCGCCCGTTGCGGAGGTAGAACTGTCCTTCGGTGATGTATCCGGTGTTGTCGGGAACGGGGTGGGTGACGTCGTCGCCCGGCATGGTCACGCAGGCCAGCAGGGTCATCGAGCCGGCGCCGTCGAAATCGACGGCCTTCTCGTACCGCCGGGCCATCTGGGTGTACAGATCGCCCGGGTATCCGCGGTTGGAGGGAATCTGCTCCATGGTGATGGCGATTTCCTTCAGCGCGTCAGCGAAGGCGGTCATGTCGGTCAGCAGGACGAGCACCCGTTTGCCCTGGAGCGCGAACTGCTCCCCGACGGCCAGGCACAGGTCCGGCACGAGCAGGCACTCGACGGTGGGGTCGGCGGCCGTGTGGATGAACATGATGGTGCGCCCGAGCACCCCGCCTTCCTCGAAGGTGCGGCGGAAGGTCAGGTAGTCGTCGTGGCGGAGGCCCATTCCGCCCAGGAGAATGACTTCGGCCTCGGCCTGGAGCCCCACGCGGGCGAGCAGCTCGTTGTACGGTTCGCCGGCGACGGAGAAGATCGGCAGCTTCTGGCTCTCGACGAGGGAGTTGAAGATGTCGATCATCGGGATGCCGGTGTTGATCATCCGGTCGGGACGGCGGCGCTTGATGGGGTTGACGGCGGGGCTTCCGATGGCGGTGTCCTGCCCCTGCACCTCGGGCCGTTCGTCGCGGGGCCGACCGGAACCGTCGAATACGCGCCCGAAAAGCTCCTCGCTGAACGGAACCTGCATCGGGCGCCCCAGAAACCGCACGCGGTCGCCCGTGGACACGCCTTGCGTGCCGGCGAACACCTGGAGCGACACTTGGTCGCCTTCCAGACGGATGACCTGCGCCAGGCTCGGGCCGCCGGACGTCGTGATGATCGCCAGCTCGTCATACCCCACGCCGCACGCAGTCACCGTCACCACGTTGCCCGCGATGCGGGTGATCTGATCGTAGTACTTTCTCATGGCTTTCTCGATTTGTCATTCGGCGTTGCTGTTGCCTCGCCGTTTGCCTCAAGGAACGCGTCAATTTGCGCGAGGATTTTCTTGTACTCGTCGCTGTCGGAGGCTGCGTAGTTCCAGTTGCGGAACAGGTCGGCCACCTCGACGAACGTCTGCCGGGCCTGCGCCTTGTCCGGGAAGTCGAAATCGAGCGTCAGGACGGCGAGCACCTTGTCGAAGACGAACTGCTGCCGCTCCTTCGGGGTGGCGCCGTCCACCTCGTCGAAGGCATTCTGCTGGAGATAGCAGTCGTCGAAGAATTCCGCCTTGAGCATCATCGTGAAATCGTCGATCGGCGTGCCTTCCTCCCCGACGACGGTCATCATCTGCTTGACCTCGCTGCCGCGGCGGAGCACCTGCCGGCAGGAGGTGACCTTCTCCGGTTCGATAATGCCCGTGTATTTGCTCCAGGAATCGAGCGGGTCGATGGAAGGATACCGCCGCGCGTCGGACCGGGCCCGGCTCAGGCCGTGGAACGCCCCGACCACCTTCAGCGTGCCTTGCGTCACGGGTTCCTCGAAGTTGCCGCCGGCGGGCGACACGGTGCCGATGAGGGTCATGGAACCGTCGGTGCCGTCGCTGGTATGGATGACGCCGGCCCGTTCGTAGATGTTCTTGATGCTCGAGTCGAGGTAGGCCGGGAAGGCCTCCTCGCCCGGGATCTCCTCCATTCTGGCCGAGGTTTCCCGCAGCGCCTGGGCCCACCGGGAGGTGCTGTCCGCCAGCAGCAGCACCTTGAGGCCCAGCTGCCGGTAGTACTCGCCCAGCGTGATGCCCGTGTAGATGGACGCCTCGCGGGCCGCCACGGGCATGGACGAGGTGTTGCAGATGATGACGGTGCGGTCCATGAGGGATTTCCCGGTCTTCGGGTCCTCCAGCTGAGGGAACTCCCTGATCGTTTCCACCACCTCGCCGGCCCGCTCGCCGCAGGCAACGATGATGACGATGTCCGTCTCGGCGTACCGCGAGATGATCTGCTGCAGAACGGTCTTGCCGGCGCCGAAGGG
>DNAS01000087.1:0-10701 GCA_003485185.1 Phycisphaerales bacterium
CATTAGCATTACGAAGATCAATAATCCGTCACAATCCACCGAAACGATGTCGACGCCGTGTTCCCTCAGAAGATTCGTGATCCGCCGGTAATGGGGGCCAACCATCTCGGCAAACATCTGGGGCCGCACGAGGGGCCCACTCTTGAAGCAGATGTCTTCCCAGAAGTGGCCGAAGTCGAATTGGATGCCGGATTCGAGAACGTGCTGCGCACAACGGAAACACAGGTCCGCCGCTGTGTTAATGATCTCTGTCAATAACTTGGGATCGTCTGCCTCCAAGTAGCAGAGGTTCTCCATGCCGACAACGTTTCGGATATTTCCGAGCAGGCTTCCGCAGTGAAGCCCCAAAGGGAGCTCCCGCTCTTCTTGTCGCAGTGTCTCGCATCCATTACTCCCATAAACCTTCATATTTGGGCCGATGCGAACCTTGGCCTCTTCCACCCGCTTCGGATCCCATTGCAATTGCCATTTGTAATGTTCCTCCCACGAGGCGCGATCTTTAAGCAGATGATCGATCTCCCCGGGAATGGATCCGGCGCCAGGTTTAAGCGTGACGGTAACCCCCAGAGAGTTCCGCATATGTTGCGTCCCATCGGGCAGTACCGCCACGACCTTTCGGTCGAAGACCGGACGGAGGAAATTATGCAGAGAAAAACAGTTATACCAATTGAAGTCGAAGCCCAACCGTCGGCCGATTTCCAAGTCCGCCCAGTTCCCGTCGGTCCATTCTCGCGCTGCATCCTGGGGAATATGCCCTACTCGAGCCCATTGGTGGAGCGTCTCTCCCCAAAAACCGAAATGAACGATGGGAAGACGGTCATATCGCTGACGTCGCAAGACAGCCAATACTCGTTCTCGGTGAGTCATGAATTCGTCTCCGCTGCCTTCGCCGTATATTGCGCAGACAGTTCTCCAACTCGTTCGGCATACTCCCTGAACAGCCGGATATAGAGCCGGTAATCCTCGTAGGATACCCCCGGAGGGGTTTGGTGATCGCAACTGATCAGCAGCCCGCCTCGGCTGGCTACCGGAAGAAGACGCTCGAATTCCTTCCGTATCGCATCCTCTCCCTTGTGCATGACCATCTTGTCGAAATGCCCAATGAACCGCATACGAGGGTGATCCGCGCGAAGTTGGGCGATGTCCACGCCGGCTTGGCGTTCCAGCGGCAAAACCCCCTCCAGTCCTGCCTCCTCGAACCAGAAGGCCGCCACCGACACATCACCGTCGGAATCCACCACGGGGAGGATTCCACGTTTTCGCAAGGCGGGAACGACTGTGTCGTAATAGGGCCTCATGAACTCGTCAAACAGCGGCTTGGATAACATAGGGCCGTGGTTGAAGCTCATGTCTTCCGCAAAGGTCATAAAGTCCGGCGTGCAGACAGAACACACCTGCTCGATGGCCTTCAGGTGCCATTCCGCAAGGTCAGCATTGATCCGGTGCATCAAGTCGGGCTGGTCGTAGAAGGCATACAGGTGTCTCTCGATCCCGAACAGTTGTCTCGGAAACCAGAAAAATCCGTCGAACGTGAACCACAACACCACATCGCCCCTCTGTTGTTCCTTGGCCCACTGCTCCCACTGTCTGAGGTCTACGGGTTCGCTTGGATAAAGGAATTGACGAATGTGGTCATAATCCTTCTCGGTCTCGACGACGCCCCCGCCATGAAAAGCCGGCCGCGGGCAGTCCGGCTGACGGATGCGAATCCAGTCCTGCTTGTAAATATCCAGCCCAAAATGGTCGCAGATCGCATATCGATCGGTTAGCTCCCGAGGCAGTCCCTCGCTATGCCATCGGACGATAGTCTTGTCCCACCATCCGGCCCATTCCAAGAGAGGAAGTCGGTCGAAAGACTGGAAATCGACGATTGCCTTGAATCGCTGTCGGGCATTCATATGGCTACCGATATACTCCATGCTTGTGCGCCGTCTCATACATCGCCACGACGTTTTCGGTCGGCGAGTTGTCCTGCAAAGCGTGCGTGGGGGCGAAGCAATACCCCCCATCCGGCATCATGATCTCCAAGGTCTCCCGGCAGTTCTTGACCACGTCGGCCACGGAACCGCATGCCACCGGCCCGGCCGTGCTGATACATCCATGAAACGCCAAGCGCCCACCGAAGGTCTTCTTCAGGTGCGACGGCGACATATCCTTGGCCTCCGGCTGAAGCGTGTCCACCGCTTTCAATCCCATGGCAATGTAGTCCTCATAGGCCCAACTGCTGGAACCACAGGTGTGAAGCATCACGGGCAGGCTGTGGGCCTTGGCCAGGTCGAAGAACCGCTGGTGGCGGGGACGGATATGCTTGCGGAAGATATCCACGCTGATCAGCGGCGAATTCTGGGTGCCCAAATCCTCGCCCATCCACATGAAATCGACACCGCCCCTGGCCGCTTCCAGGACTCGGCGCGTTATTTCGAATTGGACATCAAGAAACCGGTCGATCAAAAGCATACCCGCTGGATCATCGGTAATCAGGTCGACAAACACCTGCTCCATACTCCGGAAAAAGCCGGCGGTGTTGATGATGCATCCAAGTCCAGGGCCGCCCACATACACGCCAAATGCAGCGAACTGCTCGCAGTCCGCCCGTACGTTGCTGTAGTCATAATCCTCCGCAGAAGGCATGGGCCATTTCGCGATGGTTTCCTCATCGGCTTCCTGCAAGGGGAAATCGCAGTAGTCCCAGTACCCTCCGCTATCATGTTCCACCCAACGTCGGTGGATGCCCCAATTGTCCACCTTGACGCCACGCTCGGGAATATCCTCATGGAGTCGCGGCCCGACATAGCGAGCGCCGACTCCGCGAAAGTCAACGCCCAGCGCCTGCCGAAGCCCCTCGTTGTCAGCCGGCTTCAGCCCGAAATGCGCCTTGAGCCGGCTGTCGATTCCGGGGTTTGCGTCGTAGTTGATTGGCACCCGATCCGGTACCTGGCAGGCAAGCGCCGTGCGGACTCTTTCCTTGGAAGTCATCATCTTTTCCAATTTCCCGGATTGATAACTTTAAACAGTTATCATGTCTTCGCGTTTATTTTTCGAAATACTCGTGTTTCCCCTCGCTCGACGTATCCGATGTGAACATATCCCCCGTCCGCCATAAAGCAATTACCCGAGTATAAGTCCTGCAAGCCACAGCAATTCAGTGGCATACGCAGCACTAATGGGCCACCATGCCAAGCATGAACACCCAACACAGATCGGTTTTCCATAATCACGTCTCCCGTTTCACAACGGATCGTGCATCCTGCATTCCGCATAATCGCCCGCAGCAATTCTGGCTCCGAGGTGCATGTGCCTAATACGACGGATGTCCAGCCACGATACGTCTTGCATGCAGCGGCCGGCATCTCATTCCACTCGTACCTTCCAAACACTTTGGCCTCGCTATCCTCAATCGCCAGTAAAGGTGAATATATGAAATCCGTGCCAAGGGAACGGATCGTGGCCAGTTCGCGCGTCATAGGCATTGTGAAATCAGTGATCCTGACCCGCGCAGGTCCCCGTAACGTTTCCTCCGACATGTGGATTCCAGTAAGCTCGCTAGAGAATTTCGATCCGGCGCTAGTCTCCGTGAGAAAACCAGGCGACCAGAGGAAGATCAGTGTTCTCCCTGCATTTTTCAGTCGCTCTATCGCCGCACGCTCCTGTTCCGTGGCAACGACTTGGTTGAAGAAGTAAATCACTTTGTACTGAGAGAAATTCGCCTTCGATAGGTCCGAGGAAAGATACCAATCCAATGGCACACCAATACGGTACAATCCTTCCGTAATACGGTCGCAAAGGAGGTTGGCCACTGTTTCTCGGTATTGGTGCAGGTTGCCAGGATATTGCCGGTGATACATCGGTGTGAGTTCGGAGACGACACATGCTAACTCCGCGCAGGACGACATGTCCGCATCCGCTAGTCCGGCCGCGACTTCACATTGCTTCCTGAACTCATTCATGATTCCCGGCGAATTGTACATGCCTCCGACAATATCGTAGTACCATGTCTGACTGCCGTCGGTCAGGGCCCGGCAGAACTGACGGCGGTAAATACTGATGGAGCCAGTCTCGGTGGCCGGCACACCGGCCGCTGGCGTGGCCCAGACGTTGTCATTCGACAGTACCACATGGGTCCGCAAATCATCTTCATTCCAGTGAAGTTTGCCGTGCCGGGAAACCGAGGCGACCGGGAGCATGTAGTTTCCAGGTTGACCCAGTGCGCGTTTCCAATAGGTGGTGATGCCGGTCACAAAATCGATCTCTGGGGCTTCCAGTAAGCGCCCCAGCGCACAGTGTCCCTGGGCTGGCGTGGTGTTGAGCATGCCACTTCCCCACAAGCAATAGCCATAAAAGCAACCCAGGAGCTTGCCATCACCGAGTCGCCGACGGGCGTGACGATGCCAATACAATAATGTATCCACCACCAGATCGCTTTGGAAACGATCATAGTCAATCAGCAACAAATCCCGCTGAGGGTCGCGCAGTTCTCTATACACGGCCGTGGCGCGCGATTCCAACGAAGGCGGCACGATCTTTGTTATCGCCAATTCCGTGCTACGATATGCTCGTTGGAATTCCTCTTCATTTTTGTACCGCTTCTTGAGCCATTCTCGAAAAGCATTAATACCAGGGACAGAAAAGTCTCCGTACAGTCCTTCTTGACAACCCCATAACAGCGCCTCGGCGGTTTCCCCCGTGTTAATCATGTATCCGATCACCCGTTGTCCCTGCGGATGGCTCGTGACTAATTCGATCACCGAATCCACGTACCGGCAGCCTGCTTCCCGCCACGCGGTAGAGGCGAAGGATGCAAATATAGGCAATGCTCGCGACAAACCGCCCTTATATTCCGCGTGTGTCATCTGCACATCTGGAACATGGGCAAAACGCACTAATTCCGTGGGATATTTTTCTGCAAAATCCTCCGGAGTCGTGATTGTGAAACGGATCACGAGGCCCACATCAGCAGGATAATCAGCAAAGGCGTTGAGCGCTCTATTCAGGGTGCCGGTATCAATACTTCCGTCAAGACGCCATGTCGTGGTCATATTAACAAATACGATTCGCACCCCTTGTTCGACGACCTGTCGGGGATACCTTTCGTCGCAGCGGTTTGCATTGTATGTATATGCGGGAGACTGGGCTTTTTCGCCGACAATCTCAACGAACGTACGGCCACTGTCCTTTATGACTCTACCCTGCAAGTCTACGTTCCTTTTATCTATATCTTCCTTAGGACCATAACTAAAGATTTCCCCAACCCATTTTGCGCCTGGAGACAGAATCGAACCTCGCATCCGAGAGCGTACCGCCTCATGCGGTCATGTCAATCACGCTCCAATGCGGTCATGTCTACGATGCTGTCTTTGGCCAGGAGTTTGAGCACGTCAGTGTCGGCATCTCGAAGCAGGCCAAAGCAAAACAGCGTGGGAAATTTGGCATACGTGGCCCGCTTGACACTTAATTCCTTAAGCGACGTCGGCGGCGAACCCAGGATGACACGCCCCCCTTCAGGCGACAGGGCAGCAGTCAGGAGTGCCGTCATGGGCACTTCATGTCCTTTCGCATAGATGCACACCGGCTGGCCTGGGTATCGCGCGGCAAGAAAGTCCCTGACCGCAAGTAAAATACTCACCCGTACCCCCAACGGAGGTTTTCCAACGGCATCAAAGACCTGTGTCATTTGTGAGTTATGCCACCCCTTGAATGTCCCATGTCCTTCAGTGTTCAACTCGCCACAAAACGGGAGGTCCAAGCAGACCACACGCTGTCGGCCGCGCAGCAGGAACGACTGAACTGGATTGTATCGGGGATGCTTTCCCCAGTCCGTCACGGAAATGACGGTTCCTCGCGGTTTAGGAGGCGCAAATTCAACCGCCGGAACATACCAGTCCTCGCCTACTGTGAACGTCACTTGGTCTCCCTCGTACCATCTTCCCGAGATAATCGGCTTACGTGACGCCTCTTTGACCTCCAACTTCTCCACTCGCAGTGTCTTTTGCAGTCTCACGCGGATTTCTTCCGCCCATTGTTTACTTCCTTTTTCGGGCAGGGAAGCGAAATCGGGCCAGTTTTTCTGCAACTCTCCTGCTATGGCATACCAAGGAGCAAAGCCTGCCAAGAAAGGTGAATCCGTTTTAACGGCCAGATCATCAGATGCCAACAGTTCGTTTTGGGACGGAATCTCCTTGTCATTCCTGTCCTTTTCCGGGACAAAATGCCGGTTGAGAAAGCGATAGAATGCCTCTCTGTTGTCCTGTTCATAGTTATGGGTGCCCGGCTTGATGTTGACGTGCAATTGAAATTCATCTGGATTCCCCCATTTCTTGTACAATTCAAGAACCGGTTCATAAATCTGTTTGCACCCGGGTTCGCATAGGATAAATGGATCCTTTGCATTATAAATAAGCAGCGCGGGACGGGGGAACAGAAGAGCTGTGAGATGGACATAATCCGCATATTTGCCAAGGTCGAAAGGATTTTGCTCCTTGTCGCCTGCATGGTTCTTAAGCGTATGGGTGGCGAGATCGACATGTCCTGCGTTCGGAACCGCGAGCTTCACCCGCTGATCCAATGCGCTGAGCAGGATGGTCTGCCATCCTCCGCCGGACACACCTGTTACGGCAACCTTTTCCGGATCCGCGTTGGGATGGGACAAAAGCACATCCAACGAACGCTTGGCAACCAGATACATAACACCGGTGCCGCTGACACCGCTCAGTTCCACATGACATAGCTCGTTGTGCCCTACTTCCTTGGGTACATAAAGCTGGCCGTAGCCGACCCAGTCTGGACTCAATGCCAGCATGCCACGCTTGGCTAGGTTGATACAGCGGATCTGTTGAAACTCAGACGCTTTGCCGGCGGGAAAATGTCCCATCGGGTTCAGGACGGCCGGCACCTTTTCCTTCAACGCCTTCGGCTCGTAGAGCAAGGCGGGAATCCACAGACCGGGATAACCTTCGAACGCCAGCTTGCGGATCACGTATCCCTTGCCTGTGTCGATCGTCTCTCCCCAATGCACTTTGGGTGCTTGATCAATCACCTCTTTGGGGATGCCCCTATAGATGACGTTTGAAAGAACATCGCGGCGAAGTGCTTCCGCCTGTTTGTCCCATTCCTCCCGCTTGGCAGGTATTGCGAACCGCGGTATCCTGCGAAGAACGAAATCTCGCAGTTGACTTGTGCCATTGTGCATCTGATCAAGGACTTTGCCCTCCAGCAACGGCCGCACCTCTTCGGCCAAAGCGGTTTGGGCTTTGGCTGCGTCTTTTCCCTTTAGCTGTTGTAATTTGGTCCACTGCTCCATGGCTTGTTGCTCCCCGATTTCTTTCGCAGGCCCGGTTGTCGCGTCAGCCGCTACATCTGCCATGTATCCGATTAGGCAAATGACGCCCATTGTTGTGATGAGGAGCGATCTCATTGTTTGTCAATCCTTTCACTTCAGCTTGCCGACCAAGGCGTAACACTCGCGAATCCACCATCAGAATCGCGGACGCGAAGTTCAGGGCGAAGACGTTCATACCCTCGTCATTAGGGTGCACGCCGTCTACAAACCAGCGGGGATCGTCCGGAACAAGCGAGGGACCTTCGATGACGGTGCATGGCGGTGCTCCCCTAGCTGCATATCGCAGCGCTTCGCGATAGTCTTCAAGTGATCGGCCGGCTGCATTGCGATTGTTCCGCCCCGGTGCGGGAATGGGCGTAATCAGCACCCTCGTTGCTGCCGGATGCGCCTCCGCCTGCCGCTTCAGCAACCGAATCGCATCGGCGGTCACCTCTTCTGGCCGCCGAGATTTGCTAAAGTCGTTAATACCGTAAGCAATCGTCAATAGGTCATAAGGCCAACCTTGGTCTGCGCCCGCCAGAAAACCCTCCAATCTGCCGCCACCAATGCCATAGTTCCGCACATCGACGCCCAGTGACACCGCAACTCGTGCAACCCACGCCCTCGTCGGCAAGGTTGCAGTCATGCCCTGGGTGATCGAATCGCCTAGAGCCAACCACCGTTGTTTGAACGTCTCTGCGGGGAGACACTCACAATCATCGTCGATCTCTAGGAACTCCAAGTCTGCTCGAACCAGGTGTGGCAACCACAGTTCGATCAAACTGGGCTTGCGTACGGCGGGTATGCTGATAGTTCCTTCCCAACGATCGGATCGTTCCCCACCGCCAAACACTCCGATTTGTGCACCGTTAATCGTTATGACACCCAGGAACAACGGACGGGCTGCGCGGCCATATCGCAAGCCGATCCGGATACGACGCGTGATGGAGAAGAATCGCAGCCGTACGCAGCTGGCACATTCCAGCCGAATTCGGCTTCCTTCGTCCTTACGGTAGTTCACCGCTAAGGCGTCGGGCAAACGGTGAAACTCCACAGCGCCGTTCACGTGACAGACGGACTCGCAACCATAGGTGATCGCAGCAATTTCTTCGAACATCAACCGTCTCACGGTCACTGTCCTTCGGATGCGACGGGTCGATCGCCCTCTTCCTTGCGATCGATGACTTCGCGAACCCAGTCGTGTATGCTGGCCGGCTGAGTTGTCGCTGATGCTAAGGCCAGCATTTCAGCGTTAATCATCCCGTAGACTGCAGCAGCAAGCACATTGCTGGTCGGAAGAATTTTCACGTCGTAACCGGGAAGACTAACATCCGCATCGCCAAGCCCCCACGGCATGTTCAGCAGGACGTCGCCAGGCTTGACCTGACTCATCTGGTCCGGCCGAAAAGTGGCAATGCATAGAATAAGTGTCGCGCCGCCCTGCCTTGCCTTGTCAGCCAGGTTGAACCAGCCGCCCGTATTGGGCACATAGTCATAGCCAACAACTAGTAGTATGTCCCCCGGCTTGAATGCGATCTTCGGGTGGTCGGGCGGGTAGTCTTTCGCGTGTTGCTGACGCCAGCGCTGGGTGATGTCCTCGAATAAGCCCGGGTGGTTTGACCCCTCCGTAAGATAGGCCGCACCATGGGCACCGCCAACCATGAACAGACGCTTGCCTTGTCGCCTTCGTTCTACGGCAAGCTGGGCGATCCGCGTGATGGTAGCAGCCTGACGCTGCTGTAGTTTCTCGAACCTGGACCGCATGGAGTGCAAGTAGGCCTTGGCCAGAGCGCCCCCCGCCATCGGTCGGGGTTTGTCCGCGTGAAATCGCACGTTCCTGAGCTGATCATTGCGGGCTCTGGCCATGGGCACCCGGATCGACTGATACATGGGAGGCATCTTTTCCGCACGGGTACAGGCGGCAACGAACTCACCCATCCACGACCACAATGTGGCCATCGTGGCTAGGGGATACGTTGGTGCCGCGGCAGAACCCGCGGGCACAACGACCTTGCCAAGCACAGCGGTCTCGCTCAGATGGACCTGGTTAAGAAGACGCTCCGTCCCAAAGATTACTAGCGGGCATCCACGCTTGGCATAACCGGCCAAGCGTTTGGCGTCCTCGGTCGTTTGCCCTTCGCGAAGTGCGTACAGAACAATACCTTTCCACGGCGCCTTTTCCATCTGATCCGGCCGGCTCACCCCTATCAGGCCGCCGCTGCGATAAGATGCTTCATGGATGAAGCATCGTGTTCCATCGACGCCGAGGCCAAGCGTCTCATCACGGACGTAGTGATTGGCCGCCGCCGAGGCGATGGCGGTGAGTTGGGGCACCTGGAGTTCTACAGCGTCAAGAATTCGCAGGATCTTTTGCCGGTAAGCCAGCGCATCGACCGACCTCGTCGCCGGATCGGCCGCCGCCAGCGAGGCCAGCACCGCCGCCAGCCCCAAGCCTACACCGATCCTCATTCGAGCCGGATAGCGAGACATTAACGTTCACCTCTTCATCGCGTGACGGTCTGCGCGCGGTCGGTCGCAGGCAGGTGAGGCATTTCGATGTTGTACAGCCGCCCCGCCCGAAGTCGGGCGTCGGAAACAAAACCTTCCGGCCGATCCCTGAGCACCTCAATCAGCCGGCTTCGCCAACTCTTAAGGTCCTCGATCCGTAGCGGATCGGCGCCGAGGTCGCGGCACTCGCCTGGATCGCGGTCGAGATCGAACAACTGCTCCCTGCCCGAGGCAGTGTACCAGACGTATTTCCGGTGACCGTCGGTCAGGCAGTGCCAGCCCGTTTCAAAAGCCACGTTACCATCGATGGCGGCGCCGGCGCGGCGGCGGGGCATGGGGGAAACTTCGGCGAACTCGCCGTGAACGAAGGGCCGGGGTTCGAATCCTTCGCCGCGTAAGCATGGCGCCAGGCTGCGCCCGTTCACCGTCTCGGGCACGGGCAGGCTAGCGAGGTCCAGGATGGTGGGCATCAGGTCGTGCAGCGCCACCGGCGCGTCAATCACCGTGTCGCGCGGGATGTCCGGGCCGGTCACCATCAGCGGTACGCGCAGCGAACCTTCGTAAGGCAGGCTCTTGCGGAACAGGTAATGGTCGCCCAGCATCTCTCCGTGATCGGAGACGTAGATGACGTAGGTGTTTCGCATTTGCCTGGTGCGATTCAGCGCCCAGCGGACACGCTCGAACTGGTCGTCGAGATGGTTGAGCAGGCCATAGTAGCCCGCGTAGCACTGGCGCAGCCAGGGACCGTGGAGATCGACCCACCGGCTGGCGGGCCCCATGCCCAAGCCGCGGCGGGGTGGCGAAACGGCCCAGTCGCCGACATGCGGCCCGCCCAGGTCATCCATCCGCTCATAGCGGTCGTAGTACACCTGCGGCGG
>DNAS01000087.1:10849-23048 GCA_003485185.1 Phycisphaerales bacterium
GGTGTCAGGGGCGGATGGGGGGCGGCGTAACCGGCGACCAGGAAGAAAGGCCGATCGGCGTTGCGTTGCTCCAGATACCGGATGCAGCGCTCGGTGACCCAGTGGGTCGAATGTTGCCACTCCGCCAAGTGCCAAGGCCGGGCGTTCCAGGCGTTGGCGTCGATGCCGTGGCCGGTGCCGCCGCCCTCCCAACTCGAGATCTGGGACGCCAACCACTGGGCATAATTATCTTCGCCGCGGTTGAACGTGCAGGCGTAGGTGAAGCCGTAGTCTTCGGGCGGATTGTCCTGGTGCATGTCTTTGCCGATAACGGCGGTTTCATAACCGGCGTGAACCAGCTCCTGGGTCAGGGCGTGCTCGGTGTGCAGCGCCTGGCCCCTGCGAATAGCCATGCCGACCACGCCGGCGGTGGCCGGGGCCTGGCCCAGTAGAAACGAGCGCCGCGCGGGGACGCACGCCGGGCATGGCGAGTAGGCGCGCCGGAAGTACGCCCCCTCGGCGGCCAGAAAGTCTAGGTTGGGCGTCATCAACCCCGGCCGGCCCTCGCGGCTGAGGCAATCGCCGCGATGTTGGTCGGAGAAGATCAGCAGGAAGTTGGGTCTATCTTGGTTCATGATCGGCCGCATTCGCAGTTACTTCGCGTTCGCCTGTCTGAGGATCTCCTGGACCAGGCGCTGGCGAACATCGTCGTAGGACAGACCTTCCATCGCCGGCTGATAGTAAATCTTCTGCCAGTCCACTTCCCGGCCAGGGAACAGCTGGGCGACTGCATTCCATGCCGCCTGCTTCCCGTCCTTAACCTTCAGTTGCTCGTAGAGTGTGTTGGCATACCTTGCGTCATCGATGCCTTCGCGAAGGGCTAGAAGGCCCAGCTCCGGATACCATCGAGTGTTGGGGCGATTGAAGAACCGCTCACCACCTTCGGGCCAAGCGAGGTTCGCAATCCCATAATTCAGGTCGAACACGAAGACGGTCATGTGCTCCAAGTCCCGCATGTGCCACGTGGTGTTGCCAGCCTGAACCCGGCAAAGCATGGGATTGAAGCCACGGTACTGACTGTATATCCACTTGACGTTCTTGCGGTACCAGTTTCGCTGCGTCTCATTATGCAGGTAGTACTTGACCACGCCCTGTTTCTCGTCAACGGATATGGTGACGTGGTTCCAAAACTTGTCGTCCGCAGGCAAGCTGCGTTCATCGGGAATGATGACCCGTGACGGTGTGGGTTCTCCAGGGATGTTGGTGCGGAGGTCGGCCTTGCCTCCGGCGACAAGGCGCAAGGTGTTGCCCGGCATCCCGAACAGCACACCGCGACCGCTATACCAGAAGGAGAGCGCCCAGCCATCGCCGGGAATCCGCGCCCTTTCCTCCAGCACGTCGCGGGATGGTGCAAGGGATACCGATGTTGGGACGGGCTGACCGGGCTTACCGTCCGTATTGCCTTCGCCCTGGTTGGGGTACTCGAACTGCAAGGCTTTTCCTTTGACGCCCTCGACCCACCGGGCATACTTGCCGCCCGATAGCGTCAGATCGAAGGTCGTATCGCCATCGCCATTGGTGACGCGCGTGCCCTGTCCGGCATCGAGCGGATAATAGGCAAGGCGCCCTCCGGTGCCCGGTTTGAGATGCTGTTGGAGGATTTCTTCATCCGTGAGCGGCCGGTGGTAGACGGCGATTTCGTCCAGCCGCCCCTTGAACTGCCCCATGAGCGGCACGCCACGATAGCCCATCTTGCCTTGGAATGATTTGGCATGGATGCGGTTGGGCACGTACGGCATCATCGCCGGCCAAGCCGCGACCGACATATCGATGCCCGAAGGCCAACCAAGGGGATCGTTGTGTGAAGACCAAGTCTTGAAGCCCGCCTCATGCGCCACTTCGTTGCTGAACTTCACCCAGGGATGGCACCAATGCGTTCCATCCGGCTCGTCGTACGCGAAGTGCCACGGATCCAATCCCACCTCGTCGTATTTGGCGCGCATGCGCTTCAGTAATGCGATGACGTCCTTTTTGATCTGCGGCAGTTGTTCGCGCAGACGAGTCAATTGCTCATCGCTCGGGTCGCGCGGGTGTGGCTTATATCTGCGGGCATCCAGAGGCGTATCGGCCAGCTCCGGCATAAGCCGGTAGCCGAACCACAGCCCACTGCCCGGCCGAATGCCATACTTGCGTTCGCATACAAAATAAAATGGTCCCGCCACCAAATCCTGGGCATAGCTGAGCGAAAGACCGGCGCTCTGTAGAATCTTCTTTCCCGCCCGTAGTTGCGTATCGTCCAGCATGATCTCACCAGTTGCCTTGTCGACTGTCATGCCTGGTCCGATTCCGGCCAGCCGGCAGATACCGTGTATCCCCGTGGCGGCAATCATCTTGATCGCTTCCTCGCTAGAGGGTTCTGTAATCGGTGTCCAAGTCTGCCGCCACATCCAATACTTTTGGCGTGGCGGAAGCAATTGGAACGGTTGCACTGTCAGAATGAGCGGGATTCGCCGCAGCATCTTATCCCCGGCTTTCAGCACCACAGCGCCACGGTATGTGCCGGGCGCTTGTCCATCCGGAACCTTCAGATCCACCAGAAACCGCTGGCTGGTTCCCTTGTTCACCGGAATGCCGGGCGTTTTCTCCAATTCCGATGAACGGGCGATGGCTGCCGCGGTTCGCTCTGTATCATTACGTTCTTCCCGATAATTGAATGGAATCCTTACGGGGTGACCAATTCCGACGGGCTTTTCGGCCATGCGGATCAGAACATCCGGAGCTACGCCGTCGGGACCTGCTTCACGAGTGAACGGCAGGCGGGCCGAGGATTGCTGATGGGCCGGGCGCTGCGCCAGGTAGTAGCATTGCGCAGCCGAGGACGGAATCGGCTCGCCGTTGCCCATATCGGGCGTCAGGGGTTCGACGCTGATCGCGACATTCTCCATCGCTTCAAGGGCGAAGAGCGTGACCGATGCCGGCTCGAACTCGCCGGCACACGCTGACATCCGCAGCCCATTGGCCTCGTCCACCACATCGGGCAGGCTCGGTGCCTGCTGGACGAGAGTAAACTCCGTTACAGACGGGCGATGATACGTCACTACACTGCTGGTCGGTCGGATCGGACCACACGAAAGCTCCACGACCATGTTAGTCAGTCGCTTCTGCAGAGAGACCTTTGCTGTCAACGTGTTCTGCTTGGCCGTCAGTCCCTCCGGAATCGCGAAAAGGTACTCGTAATAGTGGCTGACCATCGCCTGAAGGTTCTGGAGCGTGTGAACGCTCAGGTTAGGTTCCGGCACATCCGCCGGCAGGCTGCCGCCCATCGAAGTGTAGGGATCGCCCGGCCGGCCTTGGGCGTTGAAGGGAAACTGGTCGGCATCGGCTTTGAGGTACCAGCCGCCAGCCTCGGCGCTGAACATATCCACGGCCTCCGGCGGGGAGACGATCTTCCTGCCGGCGCGCTTTGGGTCGTCGCCAATGGCGCCGGGGCGGTCATAGATCGCCTGCTTGTTCAAAACCTGCACGTTCTTCGGTGTCAGACGCGTGCCGTTGAGGGTTAGCTCCAGCGCGTAAGCACCCTCCCGCTCCCCCTCCGGCAGGACGATGCGCCCTCGCACCCACAAAAGCACTCCTGCCTTAGGATCATCCAAGGCAAAGGTGGCCGTTTTCTTCTCACCAGATCGTAGGGTCATCGATTGCAGGCCAGCCGCCAGAGCGGCGCGCGGCAGAAGCAGCGTCTCTAGAAGAAGCAGCAACCCTATGTGTACATATCTCCTTCGGCTGGTGATGTGCGCGTCATGCCGTTGCTCGTGCATTGTCGTTCTCCTAGCTGATTCACCAATCACGGTTCCGTCAGCATGTCTCTTTTGAATCCTCTTGCGTGTCTTCAGAAGCCGGTTTCTTCCGCCAGTCCCTTTCCTAACGATTTCCACTCCTCTGGCCCGGCGACGAAGGGAGTGAATTTCAGATGATATTCAAATTCGTCCCCGACTTTGTGATCCTTGACTGCGGCATTAAAATATAGTTTGTTGTCGGTTTTGCGGTCCCAGATCATGTTGCTGATAAAATCCTTGCTGCTTGTCGCGCCCTTGTAAACTTCCGGATAAACAAATGCCATGCCCAACTGACTGGAACGGCTGTAGTACACCACCGCCTTTACATCCCGTTTCAGGACGAATTTGCCATCGTCCTTGTCCACGCGCTCCGCCAACACGGTGGAGTCGGGCAACACGGCTAAATAATCCTTGAACTGGTTTTCGACACAGTGCATAAAGACGTATATTCTCCCCAGATTGTCGAGCGGCTTCTCTACCTTGTAGCGGTAACGACTGAGGATGAACTCGCCCTCCTTGGGGAAGATTGTTTCCGCCACACACCGAAATGGGCCGATAGTGGATTCCTTAACGACCGAGATTTCCCGGCCGGTTATCGTCGTTGCCTCCCCCTCTTTGGGTTCATATTCCCGGCCATCGCTGCGGATGACGAAACGGTGGACCACCTCGCCTCCATGACCGGTTCCGACAAATTTCTTACCCCATGTAATCACCGTGCCTTGAGAGCCATGTGGCCCGACCAGTTGCTGTTTTCGATAACAAATTCTTGAAATCGTCCATGCAGTAGATTGCCTGAAATCCACGCTGAGATCGCCACTTATCACTCTCATGGTCGGGCCCTTGATTTCAACCCGCCATGGTGCGGTCATAGGGGGCTTGGCTACCTGTCCGTCAGCATCACCCCTCGTCGCCGGTCCGGCGAACGCCGTAGCGGCAAGAAACGCTATCAACAAAGAGCGGACAAGACTGCTTCCTGTCATAGTCATGGCTGTCTCCCTGTGCTGCTCAGAAATCGCAGCAATTCCAGCGCCACAAAGCGGTTGCCCGCGTTGTTGAGATGGATGCCGTCATAGCCGAAAAGATCGCGCGGGTTGGGCGCCGCCGTCATCGGGGTGAAGATATCGACGTATTCGGCGCCGGACTGTTTGGCCAGGTGCGCGATGGTTTCGTTGTACCTGGCCATCGTCTTCGGTTCGCCAAAGTAATTCTTATTCTGCGTTACCCTGGCCTTGGTGATCTGGTGTTGCGTAGCCGCGCAGGACAGTACAAAGATGCGGGCGTGCGTCCGCTCCTTGACGATATTCAGCAGCGCCGCGTAGTCCTTTTCAAACTGTTCGATCGGGACAAACGACTGCGTATACCCTGACGCGGCGGTCAGTTTGCTGTCATTGTGCCCGACGAAGACGAACACCCAGTCCGGCTTTGGCGTGAACTTGCCGTAACGCAGATCCTTCCACTCGGGATATCTGTCGCTCTCGTACGCGCTGATGCGTCCGTTGAGCCGGTTCCAGACGCGGGAGATGGTGTCGCCGCCAATCGCCGCATTCGTCACGGTCACGCTTGCTTTCGAGCGGAGCGACAGCCAGAAACTCAGCTTGTCCACCCAGTTGCCGCCTCGCTGCATGTCGGTCAGGCTGTCGCCCAGGACCAGGATGTGCAGCGGCTTGTCCAGTTCGATTTTGGCCGCAACCTGCTCATACCGCTCCCAGAGATCCCTGGGAAGGACATCGGCGTAGAAATTGCGCAGCGATCCTGATTCCGGGTCGGCCACGGTCCACCCGACGCGCTGGTCGACGGAGGCGGGAATGTGGAACACGCCGGTCGCTGACGTATCCAGCGCCATCTCACATATCGCGGCTGGCGCGGTTTTCGGATTGTCCGAAACCGGCGAGAGGACCAAGCGCCGTGCCGGCGCGGGCTTGCCATCCTGGAGCAGTTGAACCGTCACCGCCGCTTTGCCGACCATCGGCGCCATCAGGTGCTCCGGTGAAACCTTGATGCGCAGTCTCGGATCCCACTGGCGATACAGCCTGAAGCCGGAGACGATCACTTCCGCGCCGCCCTCGGCGATTTCCAGCCACACCTGGGCTATGGCCGGGCCTTCGCGCGGCGCCGCGGTGAACTTCAGCTCCACCAACTGCTCCTCCTCTTTGAGCCTGACCGGCTGAGCGACCGCGGTCGTCGAGGCGACCAGTCCGGGCGGATCCGTGCTATTCGGAACGCCGACGCCGCATCCGACGCGTACCTGGCCCTTTCCTCGAAGCCGAACGAGCAAACGGTAGTGTCCGCCACCCCTGAGTTCCGTCCGGGACGCCTTCTGATAGAAAACCAGCCGCGGTTCAGTGCTGCGAATCACCAGCGAAGACTTGGCGTGTATGTCGTTTCCAGGCGGCACCACCAGTTCCATCGTGCCGCCCGACTCCGGGTGCAATGTCCAATACTTCGTTATGGCCCCCATATTCCTCTGGCGATCAAACTCGGTCCAGGCTACGAGCTCGGCGCCGGGAGGATCGGGCATTTCGGCCATTAAGAGGGACGGCGACGCCAGCCCAATGAACGCCGCCAGTACCGCGGCCAAGAAAACCAGACGCACAAAGGTTGGTAATAATAGGCACATGTTCTCACTCCATGAGGCCGTTTATTCCGCCAGCTTCTCGATCAGATCGGCGACGCGGTTTCTCATCCGGTTGATGTTCTCCGCGGTCTTGACCTTTTCGGCGAGTTTCTGGTTGTCGATGATCGCCTTGGCTTCGGCAACGAGCGCTGCTGGCGCCTTGCCTGCGGCTTCGGCCTTGGCCACCGTGTCCCGCAGGATCGCCAGGTAGTCGTAGTCCTCCACGGCGTCGCGAAGGGTCTCCATGCGAATCGAAGTGGTAAGTCCATGCGGGCCGGGATAGACCACGCAGCCCATGTAGTTGCCGGTGGTCCAGTTCTTCTTGTACACGTCGTCGGTCCAGCGGCAGGTGCTGTAGACGTAGCGGCCGTCCACGCCCGCGGCGAAGTCGTCCCAAAACTGGGCACGGCCCGGCGCTGGGTCAAACTCCACGTGCCACTGGAGCGAGGCGTTGCAGCTCATGAACTGGTCGCCCGCCTTCTTGCGCTCGACGGCCAGATGGCCCCAGCCCAGCGGCCCCGTGGGCTTGCCCCACCACGAGCTCAGGGGGGACTGCCCCAGCCAGACGTCCACCAGCCCGAACAAGGGCTTGACGTTGGAGCCGTAGTAGCAGTCGAGGATCGGGATCTTGTGTTCCGCCTTCCACTTCTTCGCCCACTCCACCACCTCGGGCACTTTGCCATCAGTGTGCTCATCGAACGGAGCATAGATGATGGCGTACTTGAGGAGCCCGCGCTCAATCAGCCACTGCTCGCCCTCCTTGTTTGCTCCGCCCGTGAACACGCTTAACCCGCGGCCGACTTTGTCGTAAGCTTCCCAGAACTTGACGCCGCCCCCGAACATGGTCGGCGACCAGCCGTACTCCAGGATCAGCCGGCGGTAGGAGTCCATCGCATTCTTTGTAATGGCGGAAATTTCCTCGTCGCCTAGACCCAGCGTCTTCCAATTGTCGGGCCTGTTGGCGCGCCAGCCGACCATGCCGGTGCTGCACCGCAGGGTCGCCCGCCGCGACAAGGCGAAGTCATTGACCTTTACCTCCACCGGGAACTCGCCCGCAGGCTTGCCGTTCAGTGCCAGCTTCACCGTCCCCTTATACAGTCCCGGCCTGGCATCCGGTTGGGCCCGAACCGTCAGCCAGAACACGCGGTGGTCGCATTTGCGGATGTGCTCGATGTTCTGTTTGGTAATCGGGGCGTTGGGAATCTTCGTCGGCCAGTCCGTCTCGAAGAGCGGGTCAGGCCACTGGCCGACGGCAAAATCCCTGAAATCGCTGGGGATCTCCGTTGTCAGATATATCTGTTCTCGCAGGATCGCCTTCTCCAGAGCCTCGCCCACATCGTTTTTGATCGGCGAGACGGCAACGCTCAGCGCCATCGGGTCGACCTGCTCGGGCAGATCGACGAGGAACTGGAGGCACTCGTACTCCCCACCGGCCAGGCGGATGGCGGCAGGCTCGACCTTTTCCCCAAAGATGAACTTGTCTTCCGGGAAAATACGTTCGGGAACCAGTACCTGCCCCACTTTCAGCGCGTCGCTGCGCACCAAGGTGCGCCAAGGTTTCACCTGCTGCTCCTTGCGGCCGGGGAAGCCCTTGTCCTCCGACTCCCATTTCCGCACCACCACCGCTGGCCTGGGGCCAACCACGATCGGCAGCGTGATGTAGGTCTTCTGCGACTTGACGGATTCGCCCAACCTCAACGGCGTTTGGCGATCGAACACCGTCAACTCAAGGTAATACACCCCATCCTGTGGCGGGGTGAAGTCGTATTTCACCTTGCTGATCTTCCCGACCTTCAGTTGCACCTGCCGGTTGGGAAGCTTGGTGATGATCTCGCCGTTGGCGTTGACAACCTGACCTTCCAGGCGCTTCTCGCCAAGGTCCTGCCCGGCGGCGATGTTCACCGTGAACGTGGCGGCCTGGCCGGGCTTGACCTCGCCGGAGGCCGTCAGGGACGCCGCTAGCTCCGGCGCAGCGTAGAGCACCTCCGCCAGATTCGGGGCGACCAGCAGTGCCGTGGGCACTTCAATCGCCTCGCCGGCCTTCAGATCGGCGCGGGTCAACGTCGTTTCCATCGTGTAGCGCGGAGGCTTCGACCAGGTGCACTGGCGAAAGATCCGGCGGAAGTCCGTCAGGCTGACCGCCATTGGCGCCGTCTCGCTGTCCTGCTTGCCGGAAAGTCGCGCGATCCAGTTGGCGGCCGGTTCGACGTCCCAGCCTCCCTCGATCGTGCCCTCGGGGACAGGAATCTTCCACGGGCCGTTCAGGACTGTCTCGCCGCAGCCGCCGACTTGCTTGATCCACGGGTTGTACATCACCTTGCCCGGCCCGACATTCTCCTGCTTCCAGTCCACCAAGATGAACGACGCGTCCTTCTTAAGCGTGTAGGTCTTGGCATGCCGCAGCGCGAACTTGGCGCCGTCCTGTTCGCCCTCGTTTACATAGGTGACGCGAACCTGCGCCTGGTCATCGGACTGCGAGAGGATATCCCCTTCGCTCCTGGTCATCCTGCCGGGCACGCCGCGATCCTGCCAGTAGCCCTGGAGCGTCATCGGATTGCACAGTTCCTGGCCGGTCGGCTTGTAGACCAGCGAGAGGATCTGTCCCGCGTGCGGCGGCACGGTAACGATCGCCAGCTTGAGGTGCTCGTTCTCCAGCCAGATCGCATCGGGATCGATCGTTTTTTCCCGCTTTGTGGCCGGATCGACCCGGCTGTAGGGCGCTCGCATCGCCGTCACTGCCCATGCCGACGACGGGAGGCCCAGGCACGCCCAGCTCGCCGCGAGCGCAAAAAATCGCGAGCTCCACATCGTTCTCATCGCAGCACGAATGACACCCGTCAATCCCGACCGCATTGGACATCTCCTTCCATAATGAGACAAACTCGCAATCCAGGTTTACGGCAAACCACGGAATAAAGCTCGTCATGGATCATCTGCTTTGCCTTTTGTCCAACGGTTGAAAATCGCATGGCTTGCGTTGAGTGCTGGCGGAAGAGTGAGAAAGTAATGCCTCGCAGTGCTACCGGTTCGAAAGACCTCGCCGTGCGCGCCTACGGGGCGTAGATGACACCGGCCGTATAACCCGCTGCCCATTGGTAGTTATCCAGCCACGTCGGCAGATCCCACGAGTGCACGCTGCCGTCCACCAAGGCGAAGTTCGCCGCTGGTCCCGGATGGCGAAAGCCCACCTGGTAAGCCGAGTATTCCTTGACGCCGGCGGGATAGCCATAGCCAACCGACCAGTTGTTCCGCTGCATGTGTCGCTCTCCGAGCAGGACGTGCTCGGACTGGACCATGTCGGTGCGGATCAGGTGAGGGCAGAATCCGCTGCCGGGCTGGGGAGCAGCCCCGGTGTAATAGTCAACGGCCGTTCGCTTTGCAACGATCCCCGAAGAAGCTGAGCTGTCATACGTGGAGCAGCCCATGTGGCAGGTCATATACAGTGCGGCGTTGTAGTTGGGCCTTGCCTGCCACGGATAGGCTCCGGCCTCAGACTCAAGAATCGCCTGGTTGGTCAAATCCTGGCACCAGGCGTATCCGGAGAGTATTCCGAGTCGCACAAAAAGGTTCTGATGAAATGCGATGACGCGGATGGGGCTGCCGTCCTTGTGTTGACCAAGGCTCAGGAGGCCCCCGGGACCATTGGGGTCCGGCACAAAACATTCGCTGTCGTTCTGCGCGACGCCGTTGGCGTCGAGCCAGGAATAGCCGGGGAAACATTCATTCCAATCGCCAGCGTAAATATGCTCGGCAAGGGCGATGTGCTTGAGGTTCACCTGGCAGGCCGCGTTCCACGCCAAGCGCCGTGCCTGATACAGCGACGGCATCAGGATCGTCAACAACAGAGAGAGGATCGCAATGACCACCAGCAGTTCGATCAGCGTGAAACCGTGTCTCCTCACTGCAAGCAGCCTGATCAACGTAAATCCCTGCTGGGCGGGGCAGACGTCTCGTCCGTTCGTCTTGTGGACGAACACCACTGCCGGCCCCGTAGGCGGGACGCCAGACTCCACATCGTAGGTGAACGCGCGTCCGCAATCCATGGCGTATACTCCGTTGGAAACCCGCACGGCAATGGAGTCGCCTCCGGTCAGGGCGGCGACTCCCGGAAAAGAAAAAAGGACATTCAACGTCGACGGCGAATCAGGACGCCAATCCCGCCCAACGCCAGCAGCGACAGCGTCGCAGGCTCGGGAACGAGGGAGATGCCGTCGAGCACGATGGACGAACCGGTGTCCGTCAGCGTCAGCGCCCCGGTTGGAGTGAAGCCCAACTCGGAAATATCGAAGGTCGGGGCAAGGTCTGGCGATGCGGCAAGCGTGTCATATGTAAACAGGACCATGGAGCCGCCGTCCCGGAAGCCGCTGGTTAGCTTCAGCGTCCAGTCATTGTCCAGGTCCAGGATGCCGTTGACGTCCACCAGGTCGCCGCCCTCAAAGATCGCGGTGGCGCCGTTTTTGAGGGTCAGGTTGTTATTAATGGTCAGCGTTCCCGCGCTGTCGCCGGGGGAAAGCGTGCCGCCGCTATTGACGGTCGTGGCGCCGCCGATGGCGCCTGTGCCGCCGAGCGTGCCGGTGGAGTTCACGGCGATGTTGCCTGTAGCCGCCGATTGGTCGCCGTTGATCAGCAGCGTGCCGGCACTGACGGTGGTGGCGCCGGTGTAGGTGTTTGTCCCCGAGAGCACCAGGGTGCCGGCGCCTTGCTTAGTGAGGCTAACCGCGGCTCCATCCGTCTTATTCGAGATCACCCCGCCAATCGTGAGCGTATTCTGATCAACCTTAGTGATTACGCTAGTGACTAGTGGAGTGACCGCCCCATTGCCCAAATGCAGATCGTCAGTGCCGAGGAAGTGCATGGTACCCTGCCAGGAGATGGGGTTGTTCGTGGTCAGCGTCAGCGGCGCGCCGCTGGTGTTGTCAAAGTTGGCGTCGCCGCTGGTGATGCCAATTCGGAACGTGCCCTGACCCAACGCGGTGGGGCTGGCGAGATTCAGGATCGTGTTGGCGTGGACCCTCAGTTGCACCCCGCCGGTCATGGCGCTGTTATCGCCACTGAGCGTCACCATTCCGCTGCCGGTCCCCGCGTCAAGCCTGAGAGCTTCCGCTCCTGTGAGGCTGAGATTGCCCGCCAAAATTAAATGCCCTGCGCCCGACGCGCTCTTGAGGATCCCGCCGGCGCCAGAGACGTCCCCGTTGACCACTAACGTCCCTCCGGCAGCGACGATGAAATTTCTCAGTGCGGTCAGGGTCAAATCCAAATCGATGGTTTGGGTATCGGTGGTGTCGTTATCGGTAATGCCCGACACCGTGATCCCATTGCCGCCCAAGGTGAACGCCCCAGCCGTATCGTTGAAGGTTATGGCGCCGAACGACGCGCCGCTGGTGAAGTCGTTGTTCGGCGCCAACCGGGTGGTGCCGTCAAAGATCAGATTGTCTCCGGCAATCACGGCCGCGTCCCAGTTGGCCGCAGTGGTCCAATTGTCGTCGCCGCCGCCGCCGTCCCAAGTTTTGTTGGCCGCCATTGCCGACGACGAACCAACCACCAAGGCCATAATCACCACCAACCAAATTGTCCCATGTTTTCCGCTCATCGCCTTTTTTCCCTTCTTTCCAATGTGTCCCAGTCTTTCGTTCATAACCTCTGTCTCCTTTGCAAAGTGTTTCCTCTTACCGTTCCTCATTGGCTTCTCCTTCTAGTGAAGACATGCGTGAAGAGTTTTCCGAATCCTTCGCGTGATGAAATGTGAGATGAATTCTCCGCGGAATCGCCCGGA
>DNAS01000087.1:23100-36755 GCA_003485185.1 Phycisphaerales bacterium
CGCTCGCGCCGGGAGGGGATGCGAGAGAAATACTTGATGGGTCCGCCTGCCGCGATTTGGCCGGCGCTGGGCTTGTCACGCCTGCCCCGTTGGGGCCTGCCCCATTGGGGGCGGAGCCCCGCGGGGCCGGGCCGCAGCTTCCTCGCCAGACCAACTCCGAATGCACCGTCACGTCGTGCGGCTCACAGGGGCTGCCTTCGATCCGCCGCCTCAGCCAGACCAGCGCCTCGCGGACCATCCGTTCCTCGCGGTTGTCCATGCTGCACAGGGCCGGCTCCATCTGGTTGCACCAGGGCAGGTTGTCCTGGCCTATGATCGAGACGTCCCGCGGCACGCGGAAACCGGCCTCCAACAACGTCATCATGGCGCCCAAGGCCATCCAATCGTTGGTGAAAAGCATCGCCGTGGGCAACGGCTCGCCCGCGGCGAGATAACGCCTCGCGGCGATCACGCCGCCGCCAAGGTTCGGCTGGAGATTTTCGAGCACCTGCCGCGGCGACAGCTCTATGCCGTGATCGGCTAGCGATTGCCGACAGTTCTGGTAGAACGCCTCCGTGGACGGGTAGCGACGGTCGCTGAGAACCACGCCAAAGCAACGGTGCCCCAACTCGAAGAGCCGGTGAATCGCGGTTCGCACCGCCTGTTCGCGGTCGGGATTGACGCACACGCAACCGGTTTTCTCCGCGCGGCCTCCGACCATTGCCATCGGAATTTCATGCCGGTGCAGATATTCGATGATCGAGGAGTGTGGATCCCCCGCCAGCAGGACGCCATCCACCCGATTCTCGCGCACTACCGTCGGAACGGCGACTGCGCGACGGCTGTCGTCGTTGCGGGAAACAAACTCCAAATGGACATGCCAGGACAGTTCGGCCGACGCGCGGGTGGCCAGGACGATCAGTCGCTGCGACCAGTCCTCATCGGGATGGCCCGATTCGGAAGTGCCCACGAGCACAGCGATCGCGCCGGCTCGCTGTCGCCGCAGCGGCTGGGGACGATACCCCATCTGCTTGGCCAGATCCTGGATGGCGTGTGCGCGGCGGTCGCTTACGCCGTTTTCGCCTGCCAACGCACGAGAGACGGTGCCTACGGACACTCCCACCTTCCGAGCGATCTGCCGCAATGTCACCGACTCGTTGGCCATGCCGTTTCGGCCCCTCTGACGCAGATGGCGGTTTCAATTGGCCTGAAGAAAGCTATGCCACGTTCCCCATAGACTAAACTGTTGCGCAACGTTTGTCAACCACTAATTGCTCAAACTGAGGGATTTTCTCAACGGCTTTTCCGGGGTGGGATTCCCTCCAGCGCGGACACTGGGCGCGACGATATACGGAATAGGTCGAGTATTCCATAACTCGTTATCGCACAGGCAGGTGCGCCATGATGCGACCGCAAGCCTTGATGGAAGCCGTATCGGCCATCATCTTGGGCCTATCGGACATGAGCAAGCCGCTGGCCAAGAAGAATGGACTATCTGGCCACGGTCCGCGACGGCAGCACCGGCGAGTTGGTTAGCGGCTACTGGTTGGTGGAAATTGTACGCCTCGGTGTCGCGTATCCGAAGTCGTCCACCGACCCGTCGTACTCGACCAGCAGATAGCCCCAGTAATAGGCGTCGAGCCGGTCAGCGGCATCTGGAGGTCGATCTCCCCGGAGGCTGTTCGGAGCAAAGGTAGTCACGGCCCCCGTAGAGCTCGCCCTCATACTCGAAGCCGTCGGGCGTAACGATGACCTCGATCTTCCGCCCTTTGTAGTGCCGGGTGATCGCGCTGCCTGGCGCGGGCAGGCGCGGGTCCCTGTCGCCGGTGGTCCGTCCGGCCTCCGACCCGCGCCGCCGCGCCTCGGCGTCCCCTCGCGGCGGCATCAGCCGCACGTCGGAGTCGTTGGCCAGTTCCGTCGCCCGCCGCCGGGCGCGTTCGGAGAGGTCGCCCTCGGCGTTGGCCTGGAGCCGCCAGGCGATCTTGCGGATCAGGTACGCCCTGTGCCGCGTCCGCACCGGCTGGCCGAACAGCCCGGCGTACCGCTCGGCCAGTTCGCCCGTGCTCATGCGCCCCATCGTCGCCAGTTCATGCTGGATGTTCATGGCTCCGCGTCCTTTCTCCGGTGCTCTCCGGGCGTTAACCGCCCGCACCGGCGGGCACACTGAGCCTCGACCTGCCGCAGGACGCCCGGCGCCAGGATGACCGCCACATCCCTGCGGTGCCTGGCGGCGGCGACTTCATCCGTACCGTCGTGTTCGCGCATCGGCCTCGTCTCCCAACGGACATCGAACGATGCCCCTATCCGGTTATCTATGCCGTGGAGAGACAGAGTTGTCCGAAGGGCGACCCCGGCACCTTGCGCCCGCTCGACGACGTCGGTACAATGCCCGGCGACCAAGCGGAGAACGTCGCATGGGAAATCAGAACCAGCGCGGTTGGGCGCCGATCCCCGGCAACCAGCGCATCTATGAACTGGAAGTGTGCATCATAGGCGGCCCCGTCACCGAGGCGTTCGCCAAGGTCAACCCCGTGGTCTCGCGGACGATCCAGATTCGCGGCGACCAGACGCTGGCGAAGCTGCACGAGGCGATCTTTGACGCCTTCGGCCGCGATGACGAGCACATGTACGAGTTCCAGGTCGGCGGCAGGGGCCCGATGGATCGCAAGGCCAAGCGGTACGTCCTGCCGATGGGCGACGACGCGTTTGACGACCAGAAGCCGGCCGGCATCGTCACTCGGACGACGGTCGACGCCCTGGGCCTGAAGAAGGGCCAGGCGTTCGGCTACTGGTTCGACTTCGGTGATGACTGGTGGCACCAGATCAATGTCATCGCCGTCCACGACGGCCCGGGCAGCGGCAAGTACCCCCGCGTGACGGCTCGGCTCGGCGACAATCCTCCCCAGTACCCGGACTATGACGATGAGGACGGCGAGGAAGACGATAGTGACGACGAGGATTGAAGCGGTGCAGATTCCCGGCGCGGAGAGATCATGGAAGATCACCAGGACATTCTGGCTCGCTACAAGCGTATGCGAGTGGCCAGCCGCGAGATGAACAATGCCTTGCTGGAGCATTGCAGGCCCTCCGTCAAGGAGGCGGCGAAGGACCTGGGCGTGTGGGTCAAGGGGACCGTCGTCATGGACATCGACGAGATGCCCGTGCTGATGGACCACGCCATTCATCACCGCCCCAAAGGGGGCCGCAACGTCGTGGAACGGTACGCCGCCGAGCATCCAGCCGCGCCGGGCTCGGATTCGGAGACCGTCCTGGCGGCGATGGGGCAGGCGTTCTTCTCGCTCTTCCAGGTCAGCGGCGTGGTCGAGGGCATCGGCGTCCGCGTCACGGACATCCTCCGCGACCGGGAGCATCTCTTGGCCGATGTGAGCCTCAGCCAGTCGGCCGCCGAGGGCGTGGTGCTGGCCTCAAGGGGGCTTCCCTTCGAGGGCTTCATCATGACCACCGGGGCCGCCCTGCCGGTGAGCAAGGAAGTGCTGGAGTGGGTCGCGCGCAACCTCGAGGAGCGCGGTGCGTCGCATCAGGACATGCGTGATCTGCCGCCCGAGGCGTGGTCCCAGATGGAGACATCTGTGATGCGGGCCTGCCTGCAAAGCGACGGAGATCAGCAGATCGAGTACCAGGACGTTCCAGGAAGCGGCATGACATCGCTCTCAAAGGATCCCGACCGCGTGGGTCGAAACGAGCCTTGCCCGTGCGGCAGCGGAAAGAAGTTCAAGAAGTGCTGCGGAGTGTAGCGGCGGCTTCCGCTGTCCCGCTGATCGGCCGCGGCGAAGGTCGCCGAAGGAGAATCTCACTTGGGCCACTACTGCTGGGTCTGCGGGCGCACGAGAGCCAACGAAAGGTTCTCCGGCAAGGGCCATGCGAGGCACATCTGCAGGGATTGTGCTCGGCTGCCCAAGGAAGAGCGGGACCGTGCGCAGGCCCTCATCGACATCGAACGCTTCCTGCGTCAAAGCAACATCTCCGCCGGCAACGTCGCGCGCCTGAAGCGCCTGTGCGGCTCGTCCAGCGAGGAAGTGCGCCGCAAGGCTGCCCTGGTCCTGGAGGTGGCGCTGGCCAAGCCCGGCAAGCGCAGGCGATGGGGGTTCCTGGCACGGACCCACCCGTCGCTGCTCGACCGCCTCAGGGAGGAAGGGTTGCTTCCGGATTACGCGCTGTCGCCCTGGCAAGCGGGGCCGAAACATGCGGACGGTTCCACCTATGCCGACGATGGCAGAGACGAGGGAGGCAAGGAACCCTTCTGACGTGCCGTTGGCGCCGCCAGCCAGAAGCAGGCGACATCCACCAGGATTGTCAACCGGTCACATGCTTCTCCATTGGCTGCGCATCTTCCGGCGGCTCCGGACAGATGCGGATGATCAGGATGTCTTCCGCGGTCCCCTTGAGCTTACCCGCAATCGAGATGCAGGGCCTGGGCAGGTCGTCCATGATGTTCACTGCGTTGTCGAATTCCCACTCCTCGATCTCGTCGTAAATCTCGGACACGGCCTCGTGCAAGGCTTCCAGGTCGACGCGGAAGCCGTGGTAGACCGTTTCCCCGTCGTGCTTGCCGCCGAGCAGCTCGACAAGCGCCGGAAATACGCGGACCTCGAATACCGGGCTGTCCTTGCCGTCCGGCCAGCGTCCCGTGGACTGAAACCCGGTCATCGCATCCCGAAACGCCGGGCAGACGACATCCAGGATTTCGTTCAGTAGTTGGCCAGCTCTTTCATCGCTGAACATCACATGCTCTCCGTGTGGCTCGATGCGGAACGGCAAAGACCGCTTTAGCCCTTGTTCTTCGGCCGCCTTGGGGCCTGCGCGAGGCCTTCGTCTGAGATCGCCGATGAGCCAATTGAGCCGTTCTTGAGCCATTTTCCATCTCGTCCGCCCTGGCCGTATCGCTGGGAATGGTAACCAGGATGATGCATGGCGTCAAACACACACAGAGCCGGCGGGCCCGGTTGCGCCGTTGTTGACTGCGAATTGCTGAGAAGGAAAGGTCCTCCGCCGAACAGGCGCGCCTCAGCGGCCGGCCCAGCCGGTCGCACGAAGCACGGACTGCTCGCGTCCGTTATGCGGCCTGGCGGTAGTAGTGATTGAGCAGCCCGCCGAGCCACCGCTGGCGTCTGATCAAGCCGACCTCGGCCGGCGCCTCTTGCGGCGCCGGGTCTTCCAGAACGCCCACAGGTCTGTTGCCCAGCGACTGGTGTGGCCGGAACTTGTTGTGATAATCCGCGTAGGTTTGGACAACGTGATCGAGCTGCCGCAAGCTGAAGCAGAAGAGCAGGTTCAGGCACTCTCTCTTGAGACTTCCGATCCAGCTTTCGGCGAAGCAATTCGCCACGGGTGCCCCATACGGCGTCAGCACCGGCCCGCCCCTGTCCCGTTTGAAGTGTTCATCAAACGCCTCGGTGAACTTCGTGTCCCGGTCGTGGATAAGGAACCGCACGTCGATGCCTTCCTCGTCGGCCCACATGCTGGCGTTGCGGGCCTGCTGCTGCATCCACTCGTCGGTCGGATTCAGCGTGCTGGGCGAGACGAAGACCTTCCGGCTGCCCAGGTGGACGAACGTCAGCACGTAGGCCATGTGCTTACCCAGCGGCGTCCAGACGGTCTTGCAGAAGAAGTCGCACGCCACCATGACGTTCATGTGGATGGCGATGAACTTCCGCCACGGCGTCTGCACTCCCTTGGGCGCGTGTCGCTCGGGGTCGGGCAGTATCTTCTCGTCCACCAGGACGCGCCGCACCGTGCTGCGGCTGGCTCGCAGCGCCAGCTTCTTCAGCTCGCCCACGATCCGGCGCACGCCCCAGCCGCCGTTCTCCTTGGCCAGCCGAATGATCAACTCGCGGAGCGACTTCGTCAGCCGGGGCCGGCCAACCTTGCCCGGTTCCTTGCCGCCGCGCTCCTCGCGCTGCCAGCGGCGATAGGTCTTGATGCTGACGATCTCCAGGGTATCCTCGACACGATGTTGAAGCTCCGCGCCAACCTTCATGAGTCGCCGACGCTCGACCGGGTCGAGGATGACCCGGTTGCCGGGCAGGCGCTCCTTGAGGATCTCCACCTGCAGCTTCAGGAACCGGATATGGGCATCCCGGCGCGTGGACCACGCCTCCTGGAGCAGCACCAGCAACGCCGTCAGCCACTTCGGCAGCATCAATCACGCCTCCTTCACCGCGTTCGTAAGTCTCGCATTGGCAAGAGCCCGACATTTTGGACCACCGCCAAGAGAATGCAACAAGCCGCCCGTCCCGGCGATTCCTGCTTTGTCTCTGCCGGTCGCGCCGGTGATAACCTCTGCCCAGGTTGCTGCATGATTTCCGGCTGACGGTCGCCGGGTATCCCCGCCCGCTTGTCTCTGTTTTGCCTTCGAACACGATGTGAACCCCCTATTGCGGATCATCCGGAGGCGGTCCGGGAATGAGGGGGCGGGAATCGCTGGAGCGCGGTCGGCGGCGCCGGTGAGTGGATTGGAAAGCCAAAGACTTCGCAGGGAGGAACACAGATGCACGCGGAGGGTTGGATTTCACAACCACTCCCATCCGCGTTCATCCCTTGCATCCCTGCCGATATCGCAGAATGGAGAAATCTTCGGCCGGCGGCGGGGACGCCCAGGTCAGAAATCTTCCATCTCGACGGGCCGGGTCTTCAGTTCGTCGCCGGCGTGGGTCAGCCCGCCCAGGCCNNGTGCTGCGATCAGCGAAGGCCTGATTCGCGATCCCAGGCGACCCCACACGGCCGAATACCCGCTCAGGGCCGTGAAGGCAATCGCAAAGGCGAAACCGATGAACCAGACCGTACCGGTCACACGTCTCGACATGTCGGTGTCCATATCGCAGACGAAACCGCGCTTGTTCTTGAGGGTCTCCATCGTCGGTCAATTCGCCTCCGGTGCGGGCACGGCGGCTTCGCTCTCTTGTTCGTGGGTCGCGCCCAGCCAGCCTCGGACCCGCAGGGTAGCCCGCGTGAGCATGACGTACAGCGACGGGACCACCACCAGCGTCAGCACCGTCGCGAACGCCAAGCCGAAGATCACCGCCCAGGCCATCGACGCCCACCACTGGCTCGATTCGCTCCGCAGGGCCCAGCTCATCGTGCGGAAGTCGAAGCTGATGCCCGTCGCCATCGGCACGAGGCTGATGATGGTCGTCGCGGCCGTCAGCAGCACCGGGCGCAGGCGGGTCATGCCCGCCGTCCGGGCCGCCTCCAGCAGGTCCATGCCCTTGCGCTGGAGCCGGCGCGTGTAGTCCAGCAGCACGATCGCGTTGTTGACCACCACGCCGGCCAGACTGATGATCCCCACGCCCGTCATGATGATGACGAAGGGCATTCGCATCGCCAGCAATTCCGTGAACACGCCGATCGTCGAGAGGATCACCGTCGTCATGATGATCAGCGGCACCGACAGCGTGTTGAACTGCGTCACCAGGATTCCGACGATCAGCAAAATCGCCACGACGAACGCCTTGAGCAGGAACGCCTGGGCCTTGTCCTGCTCTTCCTTTTCCCCGGCATAGCGGATCTGGCAGTCGGCCGGGAGTTCCATCCGCTCGCGGTGGACGATTTGTCCGGGGAAGGCGGCCTCCAGCAGCAGGCGGTTCGCCCGCATCCGCTCGTTCTTCGACAGCGCGGAAAAACCGCGGGCCAGGTCGCGCTTCAACTCGTCGTCCAGCGGCGCGTCGCGGAAGTCCTCGGCGCGGTAGAAGTCCGGCCGGGCCAGCACGCGGTTGATCGCGCCGAGGATTTCCCGCTGCGAATCGTTTTCCGCCTTGCCGGCCTGCGCGACCTGGCGGACGGTCTCGGCGACGGACTCGTTTCGCCCCAGCAGTCCGAACAGGCGCGGCGGGCGCAGCAGGTCCCAGACGCGTTTTGCCGCGGTCGACGCCTCGGGGCGAGCGCCCGCTTCCAGCGCCCGGCAGAACGCCGCAAAGTCGCGGACGTCCACCGCCCGCAAGGTGGCCTGGCCCTCGGGGCGGAGCCGCTCCTGGACGTCCTGCAACACCTCGGTGCCCAGTCGCCCTTCCGCGTCGGCCGTCAGCGTCACGACCCGCTTCTGGTCGATCCGGTGGATCGTGCCCAGGCCCGGGGCGTAGACGAACCGCCCCAGCGAGCTGAGGGGCACGGCCGCCCCGACGCTGTTCGGCACGCGCAGGCGGAGCAGGTCCTCGATGTTGGTGCGCCGGTCCTCCGGCATGCGGATGGTGATGTCGTAATCGTCGGCGAAGACGCGGAACGTGCCGACTTTGCTGCCGAAGATGCTCGTCTTGAGGAAGTTGCCGATGACCTGCGTGTTGACGCCGAGTTGCTTGGCGCGCTCGCGGTCCACCTCGAAACGCAGCTCGGGGCGGGCGGCCTCCAGATCGCTGCGGAGGTTCACCAGGTTCGGCACGTCCTCGATGAGCTTGCGCGCCTTCTCGCTGGCCCGCTCGAGGGTCCGCATGTCCTCGCCGAGGAAGCGGACGGTGACGGCGTCGCCGGTCGGCGGGCCGTGCTTTTCCTTCTCGACCTTCACCTCGACGCCCGGCACGTCGCGCAGCGCCGCGCGGATCGACTTGACGGTTTCGGCGCTGGGGGTGATCCGCTTGTCGAAATCGACGAACGCGATGGTCAGGTTCGCGATGTGCGGCCCGCTGGCGCTGTCGCCGAAGTTCATGGTGCTGCCGGACGTGCCGACGTTCTCCACCACGTTGTCGATGGTCTTCTCGCCCGTCGGGTCCGCGCGGAACGGATTCACCGCCGCGGCCACCTGCTTCGTCAGGGCGTTCATGTCCCGGATGTTCATCCCCTGCGGTCCGCGCAGGTTCACCATTCCATGCCGCGGGTCCGAGTCGGGGAACAGCTCCACGCCCGAGTGGAACTTGCCGAACGCGATCAGGATGCACACCAGCGTCAGGGCGGAAACGGCGATCGTCGTGAACCGGTGCGACAGCGCCGCGTCCAGCACGTCGCGGTAGCGCGTCACGAACCAGCCCTGGTGCGCCGGGCCCTTGCGCTTGGTCCCGCCGGAGAACATCGAAGCCACCACCGGGTTGATCAGCATCGCCACCAGCATCGAGCTGGTGAGCGTGATGCTCACCGTGATGGGCAGGTACTTCATGAAGTCGCCCATGATCCCCGGCCAGAACATCAGCGGCACGAACGCCGCGACGGTGGTCGCCGTCGAGGCGATGACCGGCCAGGCGACCTCCGCCGTGCCCTTCATCGCCGCCTCCACCCGTCCGTAGCCCATCTCGACGTGGCGGTAGATGTTCTCCACGATGACGATCGCGTTGTCCACCAGCATGCCCAGCGCCAAAATCAGGCTGAACAGCACGATCATGTTCAGCGTGTATCCCAGCGCCTGGAGGACGGCGAAGCTCATGAGCATGCTCAGGGGGATCGCCAGCGCGACGATCATGCTGGACCGCCACCCCATGAACAGCACGAGCACCGCCACCACGAGGATCAGCCCCGACAGGATGTTGTTCTCCAGGTCGCGGACCATCAGGTCGATGTCCTTGGAGCGGTCGAGGGTGAGCTCGAACTTGACGGTGGCCGGCGCCTGTCGGCGGGCCTCGGCGAGGATCGCCTTGACGCCCTGGGCGATGTCCACGATGTTCGCGCCGACGCGCTTCTTGACCGAGACGGTGATGCTCTCCACGCCGTCCATGCGGGCGTAGCTGGCGCGGTCCTTGAACATGTCACGCACCTGCGCGATGTCCGACAGGTAGATGGGCTTCCCGTCGCGGGTGGCGACCTTCAGGTTGTTGATCTTCTCCGGCTCCTTGAACTCCGCCGGCACGCGGACGTGAAACTTCATGCCCTCGGTCTCCAGCCCCCCCGCCGAGACGTTCACGTTCTCGGTGGGGATCAGCCGGAGAATCTCGTCCACCGTCAGCGAATACGCCGCCAGGCGGTCCGGGTCGACCTCGATGCGGATTTCCCGCTCCAGCGCGCCGAGCACCTCCACGTCCAGCACGCCGGGAACCGCCTTGATGGCGTCTTCCAGCGCGTCGGCGATGCCCTTGAGCACCACCGGCGAGACGTCCCCGGAGATGCTGAGCGTCATGATGGGGAACTCGGCGATGTTGATCTCGCTGACCGTCGGCTCCTTGCGCTGCACGTCGTTGGGCAGGTCGGGCTTGGCCAGGTCCACCTTGTCCTTCACCCAGCGCAGCGCGTCGTTGATGTCCACGTCGGGATGGAACTCCACGAGAATCGAGCTGAGCCCCTCCAGGCTCGTCGAGCGGATCTCCTTGACGCCGCGCAGGCCCAGCAGCTCCTTCTCGATCTCGTTGGTGATCTGGCTTTCGATGTCCTCCGGGCTGACGCCCTCGTAGGACGTCTCGACGATGATGTAGGGAACCTTCACGTCGGGCGCGCTCTCGCGCGGGAGGGTGATGTAGCTGTACAGGCCCATCGCGATGATCAGCACGACCAGCACGAGGATCGTCACGCGATTGCGGATGGCGGTGTCAGAGAGAATCATGCGAAGGCTCCCGTGCGGTCGTGGGTTCGGGGCGCGCCGGCTGGGTGGCGGCCTCGGCGGCAGGGCGCGTGGCCGCGCCGTTGGGCGCGATGACGCGCACGGGCTGCCCCGGCCCGCAGCGGCGCGGATCCCGCACGATCAGCACGTCCCCCGCCCGCAGGTCCGAACCCTCTCGCACCAGCACCCGCGTGCCGCGGATGAACCCGACGTCGATCTGCACCTGTCGCGGCTGGGCCAGGCCCTTCTCCACGACGTACACCTGGTGGGTGATCCTGTCGTTCCGCACCTGCGGGATGACCGCCTCGAGGGGAATCAGGATCGCGCCGGGCAGCTCGCGCCGTTTAAGGCGCACGGAGACGATCTGCTCGCTGTGGAGCTGGTGGGCCGGGTCGGGCACGTGGATTTCCATGCGCGTGGTCCGCGCGACGGTGTCGGCCAGCTTGCTGATGTAGCCGATGTGCCCGGTCATCGTGAAGGCGCCGCGCAGGCCGTCGAAGACGACCTCCTCGTCGCCGACGCGGAAGTACTGCACGTCCTTCTCCGGCACGTCCACGGCCACCTTGACCGTCTCGCTGACGATCTGGGCGACGATCATGCCGTTGTTGACGTACTCGCCCACTTCCACCGGCAGGTCGTTGAGCACGCCGTCGACGGGGCAGGCGATGGTCGCGCGGGCCAGGCGGGTGCGGCACTCGTCGAGGATCGCCTTGCTGACGGCGAGCTTGGTGCGGGCGTTGTCCAGGTCCATCGAGGTGGCCACGCCGCGGCTGCGGGCCTCCTGCACCCGCTCCAGCTCGCGGCGGTCGAAGTTCCAGTTGGCCTCGGCGCGGTCGCGCTCCGCGCGGAGCAGGTCGGCGTTGATGTACATCAGCGGCTGGCTCGCGCGCACGGTGTCGCCCTTTTTCAGGGCGCGTCCGTCGGGCTTTCCAGCCGGGTCCAGATGCGCGGCGTAACGCTCGATGCGTCCCGCCGCCTCCGCCGCCACTTCCACCACGCGTTCCGCCTGCACCGTGCCATGCACCTCCAGCACGTCGGCCACCAAAGGCAGCGCCGTGACCGTCTCGACGGTCACGTTGATCGGGGGCGCGGGCGTGGCCTGCGGTTCGGGCTTGTCGGCCGGCAGCAGCGCCACGACCACCACGGCGCCCACCGCCAATGCCAGCACCAGCACGGGGGCCTTGCGCCACCGCGCGAACCGTCCCGGTTTCTTTCCGTTGGTCTTCCCGTCACTCATGTTACGCCCTCATTTCCGGCGGACCGCCGCTTGCCCGGTTCGTCAGGCCGTCCAAAATCATCCGTTTCAACGCCGCCAGGTACGCCGCGTCCCGCGCGCCGATGTCCAGGTCCAGAACGTCGTGCAGCTGGATGCCGTCCAGCGTCTGCATGATCAGCGATGCCGCCGCCGCACAGTCCAGCCCCGCGCGAAACTCCCCGCGCCGGACGCCTTCGGCCAGGATCGCCTCGATCCGCCGCTGCCAGCGCAGGTGCATCTCGCGGAGTTGCAGCGCCAGCTCGCCCTGGGCCTTCCGCGCGGCCGTGGCCCAGAACTCCAGGACCAGCCGGCCGAGCGCCTTGTACTTGCTCATCTCGGTGAAACTGTAGTCCAAAATCCGGTCGAGCTTGCCGCAAGCCGTCGCCGACTGGGAAAACATCTGGTCCACCTCGAACTCCGATTGCCCGACGGCGTGCTCGAAGACCTGGTAGAACAGGTCTTCCTTGTTCTTGAAGTAGTTGTAGAGGCTGCCCTTGGCGATTCCCGCTTCCGCGGCGATGGCGTCCATGGTGGTGGCGGCGAAGCCCCGGCCGTCGAAGACCTTCGTGGCGGCGGCCATGATGGCTTCCCGCTTGCCGGGGACAGGTTCCGCATCGGCTTTCATCGAAGGCTCCACGTGAGTTCTTGACCCCAAAGCACTTAGGGTTATCTCCACACAATGACTGACCAGTCAGTCATTATCATCTTAGCGTCTCTTTCCACCGGAAGCAAGAAATTTGTAGGGGATTTGTTGTAGGCGCAGCCGCGACCGCGCGGAGTGATGTTGGAGGAGAATTGCTCTGTTGAAAACATCTCAATACGGGGTGGCACGGCTTGCTTGCAAGCCGTGTTCTGGGCAAATGCGGCTACACGCTTTGCGAGCAAAGCGTGCCACCCATCCCGTGAACGGATGTTTTCCACAGAGCAAAAGTGAATCCCAATCCGCCGACGGCCTGGCTGCCCCGCAACGGCATCATCGTAAGGCGTAGTTTACGACTACCTTTTGGTTCAGGCCGTCGGCGTCGAACTCGACGAAGGCTTCCGGCCCTCTTGATCGGACCATTCGCAGCACCCACCGGCCATCCTTCTTCTCCACATCATTGAATGATTCAGGGGCGATCTTGATCCCGCCCACCAACTCGCCATTGGCATGCTTGAATTCCTGTTTGGCGAATGCGTCGTTAGCCAGCCTGGCCGCCAAGACGCGCGCCTGGCGTTTGGTCAGAGCCTTGCCCTTCTCAAGCTCCGGCAGTTCTGTCGAGGTCGCCTCTTCAAAGCTCCACGTCTGGCGGTTGGCCTTCCACCACTCAACCATCTTTGGTATCGCGTCGTCTAACTGTGGAGCCCATGTGCCGCCGGCTTGATATCCAAAACGGTCATCGAAGATCGTAGCCAGCCGGTCAAATGTGTTGTGAAGCGACTGATGAAAAGAAGCCCAGGCAATCTCCTTGGGCAGCGACGATGGCCAAGGCTCGTTGACCGTCAGGCACTCGATGAGAATGTCGATACCGCGCTTGTCCTGCCGTTCCATCAGGGCAGCCTCGACGTGCCATCGTTTCGTCCAGCCGATGTTGCTGGTGACCTCCGGCGCCGTTTCATACAACTCCATCAACCTTTCGACAGCCTCTTTCCGCGTACCGATGCGTTGGAGAACCTCGATCTCCATAGGGTGGCCGCGCAATTTCTGGCCCAGCACCTTGCGGACTCTGTCCGCTTCGCCCCAGTGGATCAGTGTCCGCAGTACGCTGTCGGGCAGCTTCTCTTTCTCGGCACTCAACGCGCCATACAGGCGATCAAGGATGGACTGGCGCACGTCTTCCGGCATCGCGTTTGAGAAGTTGCTCAAGCCCATCCCTGCGTACCCGCGCGTGGTAACGTCATACTGGCTGTCGCAAGCAATGATGTCCAACGCCTCGGCGCTCTCACGCGAATAGAGCATTTCACGCTTGAATG
>DNAS01000045.1:0-4567 GCA_003485185.1 Phycisphaerales bacterium
TTGCTTGCAAGCCGTGTTCTCCGCAGATTCAGCAACACGCTTTGCAAGCAAAGCGTGCCACCCATCCAGGGAGCGAATGTTTTCAACAGAGCCATTTGAAATTGTCGATTCCAGCCGGGTGGCACGGCTTGCTTGCAAGCCGTGTTCTCCACAGATTCAGCAACACGCTTTGCAAGCAAAGCGTGCCACCCATCCAGGGAGCGAATGCTTTCAGCAGAGCACTTTGAAATTATCGATTCCAGCCGGGTGGCACGGCTTGCTTGCAAGCCGTGTTCTCCGCAGATCCAGCAACACGCTTTGCAAGCAAAGCGTGCCACCCATCCAGGGAGCGAATGTTTTCAACAGAGCAATTTGAATTTGTAGATTCCAGTCGGGTGGCACGGCTTGCTTGCAAGCCGTGTAGGTTCATATTGCATCCAGAACCTATGCCCTGGATAATTCGCTCATGGGGTTCAAGGCCAAGACCTGCGTTCGCTACAACGAGCCTTGGCAGGCTCATGCGTTGACCTTCTCGTGCTACCACCGCCAGCCGCTCCTGTCAGACGCCGCCGCCTGCCGTGCCCTGGTGGGCGCCTTGGAGACAGCGAGGCGTCGCCTGGCCTTCGACCTGTGGGCCTACGTGATCATGCCGGAACACGTGCACTTGGTCATTTGGCCGCGTCGGGAAGAGTATTCGATCTCGCGGATTCTTTCGGCCATCAAGCGTCCGGTCGCGTTCCGTCTTGGCGCGGGGAAACGTGCGGGCCTGGAACACTTCTGGCAACCGGGAGGCGGATACGACCGAAATTTGTGGAAAGTGGCGACCATTCACAAGGAGGTGGATTACCTTCACAACAATCCGGTCCGGCGCGAACTGTGCCAGATGCCCGGGCAGTGGCAATACAGCAGCGCCGCATTTTACGAAGGACAGAATGACGTGCCGTTGTCGATGGACGACTCGCTGCCGCCACGGGAATCCCTGGGATCGGCGTAGCGACACGGCTTGCAAGCAAGCCGTGCCACCCGCCGTGCCCCCCACTGGCGAAGGCATTGGTTTTGAAACGGGAAGAAACATGACCCAGACCCGACGGCCGAACATTTTGGTCCTCCTGACCGACCAGCAATCGGCGGAGGCGATGAGCTGCGCGGGCAATCCGCACTTGCACACGCCCGCGATGGACTCACTGGCCGCGGGAGGTTTGCGATTGGACAGGGCCTACTGCGGCAATCCGATCTGCGTTCCCTCGCGAGCGAGCATGTTCACGGGGCTGATGAGTCATCAGACCGGCGCGGAATACAACCAGGTCAAGAGCCTCGACGCCGGCACGTGCCTGGGCCGGCGGCTCAAGGACGCCGGCTATGACACCGGCTACATCGGCAAGTGGCACATCCCCCACAAGATCGACGACCGAGCATGGTCCGGTTTCGACTTCCTGGCGGAAGTCTCCAACCACGGGATCGACGGTTCCGCGCCCGCGGCCTGCGAACAGTTTTTCAGGAGCAGGCGGGACGGGCCGTTCTTCCTGGTCGCGTCGTTTGTCAATCCGCACGACATCTGTCAGTTCGCCCGGATGCAGAGCGGCATGGAGGACAAGTTCCACGAAGGCGACATCGGCGCCCCTCCCCCCGTGGAGCAATGCCCGCCTGCCCCGGCCAACCTGGAGCCTCCCGCCGACGAGCCGGAGGTCATCCGCCTCCACCAGCAGTTGCCGAGTCAGGTGAGGGTCTATCCCACGCGCGAATGGGGCGAGGATCAGTGGCGCAGGTACCGCTGGGCCTACTATCGGCTGATCGAGATGGTGGACCGGCAAATCGGAAAGGTTCTGGACGCCCTGCGACGAAGCGGATTGGAACGGGACACCGTCGTCCTCTTCACCAGCGATCACGGCGACGGGATGGGCGCGCATCGCTGGAACCAGAAAACCCTGTTTTACGAGGAAATCTCGCGCGTGCCGATGATTCTGCGCCAGCCGGGAACGATCCCGGCAGGCAGTGTCGACACGCGAGCCCTGGTCAACACGGCTCTCGACCTGGCGACGACCTGCCTGGGCATCGCCGGCGCCGCGGTTCCGGAAGAGTTGAAGGGACAGGACCTGTACGCCTATGGCCGGGGCGAGACGGACAAAACGCATCCCTTCGTTGTCGCGCAGAACTATCTCTACGAATCTCCGAAGACCGGCCGGCCCATGCGCGGCCGGATGCTGCGGTCCGATCGATTCAAATACGTCGTTTACGACTGCGGGGACAAGCCGGAGCAACTCTTCGACCTCGATGCCGATGCGGGCGAGACGCGGAATCTCGCCTATCGGCCTGAGGCGGCGGCGATATTGGCCGGTCACAGACAAGTGCTGGAGAAATGGCTCAAGGAAAACGGCGATTCCTTCGTGCTTGCCCCTGTGGCAGGCTAACCCACACGGCTTGCAAGCAAGCCGTGCCACCCCCGAAAGGCGGCTCTTGTCGTGCTTCGGGGTTTGTCGTACCATGATTCGGCGGAATCCTTTTCCCCCGCTTGGGGCGCAAGGAGCACGACGGTGGGACGGAAAGACCTTTCGAAACTGGTGGCGGAGTTGAAGACCCGCAAGCGCATCGGCGTGCGGGACCTGGCGCGGCTGGCCGAGGTGGACGCCAGCACCGTCTCGCGGGCGCTGCGGAACGATCCCTGCGTCAACGAGGAGCGTGCCCGGGCCATTCGCGAGCTGGCCGAGCAGGTGGGCTACCGTCCGCGCCCGCTGCGGAGCAAGCACGCCCAGGCCGTCGGCGTGCTCATCGGCTCGTCGCGGGCCGACCGCATCGGCGGCAAGGGCGAGCATTTCCTGGAGCGCATCGCGTGGATCGCCCAGCAGATCCTGGGCGAGCGCCACCTGCACGTGAACCTGGAGTGCATCCTGCGCGACGAGAAGCCCACGCCGATTCCCGCCCTCGTCCAGCAGAACCGCGTGGACGGCGTGCTGCTGGCGGGGCATCCGCCGGTGGACCTCGTCCGCGCCATCCGCGAACTCGACCTGCCGGCGGTGGCCATCAACGACTCCGTCGAGCGCCTGGGCATCAGCTCGGTGCGGTCGGAGCCGGGCCCTGCCATCCACGAGTGCATCCTGCGCCTGGCGGCCTGGGGGCACCGCCAGTTCGGGCTGCTCCTGAACGAGCTGGAGAGCCCCACCGCGAAGGCCCGCCACCAGAGCTACCAGACGAGCCTGCGCGACATCGGCATCGAGCCGGACCCGGCCTGGCTCGTTTCCGACCTGCCGGGCGAACTGGCGGGCGGGCGCGAGGGCGTGCGGCAGCTCAAGGCGCGAGGGCCCCTGCCCAGCGCCATCCTCTGCAGCAACGACTGGCTGGCCATGGGCGCGATGCAGGAACTGCACCTCCAGGGGTGCAGGATTCCCGAGGACATCAGCCTGGTCGGGCACGACGACCTGCCGTTCTGCGAAGACCTCGAGCCGACGCTGACCAGCATCCACCGCGCGGAGAAGGAGATCGTGGCGAAGGCCGTCGACCTGCTCAGCGAGGAGATCGAGCACGGCATCGGCGAACCGCGCGAGATCCTCGTCGAGGGCGTGATGGTCTGGCGGAACAGCACGGGCATGGCGCCCGCGCGCCGCGCCGGGCAATCCTGACGCCGAACCCCCGCTTCACAGCGGGGACTTGTCTTGTAAAAAAACCTTTCCCTATTCCTCCAGGACCACGTAAGGCCATTTCAGGGACTCTGTCGACGGCGTCGCGGTCAGGCGGACGCGCGGGCTGGGCGGTTTGTCCTGGTCCAGCACCTGGAGGTAGCACGAGATTTTCTCCCCTGCCGCGGCGCGGGGGTATCCGTTGAGCAGCTTGAGGGGAATGGCCGCCTCCGCCGACCAGCCGTCCGGGGTCGTCGCGACCGCCCAGCAAAGCCCGGACGGGTCGTCCGCGGGCGGATTCGCCAGCGGCTTGTCCCAGTTACAGTTCGTCATGGACAGCGCGGGGGGTCCCTCGGCCGAAGTCGGCGCGATCCGCAGTTCGTAGTCGTACAGCCCCCATCCGCCCAGGGACAGTTGCCGCGAGGGGCGGACGCCGAGGCTCGCCACGAACAGGTCGCCGCCGTTGAGTTTCTTGTCCGCCGGCGCCGCCGTCACATCCTGGTCGCGGACGCGGACGGCAAGGTAGAGATTCTCCGCGTCCCACGCGAAGTACGCCTGCGCCCCGGCCGGGCCGCCGGCGCCGCGGAGTTCGATGGCCTTGGCGTCGGCCCAGTCGTCGAGCTTCCCGTCGATTTTCGGAGGCGTCTTGGCGCGCTTCATCGCAAACGATCCGTCGCGCGGCGTCCAGCGCTCGGTGTTCAGTTCGCCCTCGGGGCCGACGGCCTGTTTGGCCAGCGCCTCTCCGACGCCGACGAGGTACGTCACGTCGCTGTTGACCTTCAGGCGGAGCTTCCCGCCGTCGGTTTGGACCGCCTTTTTCCGCCCCATCAGGTCGGCGACGGTGACCTGCTTCGCCGCGACGTCCACCGTAAGGTCCGTCCCCTTGCCCGGCTCTTCCTCCAGCGTCCACAGGGCCAGCGTGTAGACGCCGCCGCGCTCGAAGAGCATCGCGCCGACGCCCGGTCCGTACCACAGGT
>DNAS01000045.1:4759-5484 GCA_003485185.1 Phycisphaerales bacterium
CATCCAGTGGGGGATGAGCGTCTTGCAGCCTTCCGCGTAGAGCATGAGCGACTGTCGCGCGGTCCGCTGCGCCTGGACGCGCTCGCTGACGCTGTGCTTGCGGCGGTCCTTCGGGGCGGTGGGCCAGCCGTACTCCGTCACGTGCAGGTCCAGGTCCCGCCCGATGCGGGCGCGGAGGAAGTCGCGATAGTTGCGCACCGACACGCGCGTCCGGCGCTCCGGCAGCGGCGTGAAACTGTAGGGATGGATGCTCGACATGTTCATCCCTTCCATGCCGCCGGCCTGGATGAACCGGATTTCCCATGCGATCGGCCCCTGCCCGGTGTTGGTCCCGATGGCGGCGCCGGGGCGGACTTCCCGCACGACCGCCACGATCATCCGGCAGTACTCGGCCCATTCCTCCGGCGAGATGCGCCCCCACGGCTCGTTGCCGATCTCGAAGACGTTCTGCTCCGGCGGGATCTTCGCGAGTTCCTCGCGCAGCCACTTCTGGTACCGCTCCTTATTGGGCACCGTCCAGCGCGACCAATGCGGATTGTGCTTCCTGACCCACTCCTCCCGCTGGCCGTAGCGAGCCTCGTCGAAGCAGGCTTCCGGAAAGCCCTCGATCTTGAGCACCGCATTCATGGGGCGCTTGGTCAGCAGGTCCTGCGTGCTGATGATGCCCGGCTGTTCGGGGTTGGGCGCCTGGTTGAACTGGTGCCGCGTCCATTGCAGGCCCAGCT
>DNAS01000045.1:5622-7685 GCA_003485185.1 Phycisphaerales bacterium
CCGCGTCCATTGCAGGCCCAGCTTCGTGGTGGCGTCCACCACCTCCGCCAGGTTCCATACCAGCGGGCGACGCCACCAGACGCCCGGCGAACCGATCTGGAAAGTCTTCAGCCCGAAGCGGTATCCGCCCTTGCGAACCTCCTCGGTCGTCCGCTCCACGCGCTGCGTCACGCCGAAGCTGAACAGGTCCGACTCGGCGAGCGCCTTTCCGTCCGCCGCGGCGCTGACCGTGATCCGCAACTCGTAATAGCCGCACTCGATCTTTCCGATCTCCAGCGTCAGCGACGTCTTCTCGCCGGCTTTCACTTCGACGTCCTGGCTTGTATTCCAGACCTTCTCGCCGAAGTAGTTGGTGACGTCGGCGGCGACCTTCGCCTGCCCCGCCGGCAGCCCCGCCAGCTCGACGCGGTAGCTGATCGCATCGTCCACGCAGAAAATGTTGCACGGTTTGTGGTGCTCGATCGTGATGCGCGGTTTGGCCTGGGCGGCCGCCGCCGCACAGGCAACGGCGATCGCCGACACGAACCACCTGCCGAGGGAAAGCGTCATGGGATTCCGCATGTTTCGTTCCTTTCGTCTGCCGGATCCGCCGGGTCGGGGCGAATCCGAAACGCCTGTCAGAGGCCGCCCAGCACGGAAAAATGGTTTCCGCACGCGGTGGAGCGGCGATTAAGCTTGTAAAAAGGATGGTCATACCGGCGCAGGGCCTCGGGCGCGTCCGCGGCGTTCGCGTCGGCCCACAGGCGGATCGTTCCGTCGCGCGCGTAGGTCAACACCTGTTCGCCGGGGCGGTCCAGCACCTTGCACGCCATGGCCACCGGGCCGCCGACGCTGCCGAGGACTTTGCCCCGCCCGTCGAGAACGTCCCCCTTCCCGCCGCCGTTATGGGCCAAGCCGCGCACCAGCTCGTGCACGCCGTCGCCGTTGAGGTCCACGGGAATGGTCTGGAACGGGTCGAACGGCAGCTCTCGCGGTTCGCCCGTCAGGACGTCGAACGCGAAGACCTCCTGCCCGGAAACCACCCGTCCCTGCGGCGTCTGTTCCTGCGAGCCGATGCGAATGACCATCGCCGTCCGAGGCTTGCCCGCTTCCAGGCGCGCCACCCAGCCGATGTGGATGTGCCCGTGCTCGAGCGCGCCCCACAGCCGCCTGCCCTGCGCATCGTAACAGGCTACCCGCGGGACCACGCGGCTCTTCTTCTCCCGGGCGGTGAACAGCCGCCACTGTGAGGCCTGCTCGTCCCAGACCGGCTGAATGATGTCCGAGTGCCCGCGGTACGTCTCGCGATCCGCGCAGAACAGCTCGCGCCCCGCGTCGAGTTCCAGGCAGCGCTCGCCCCACATCAACTCGTCCACGCCGTCCTGGTTCAGATCGACCACCGGGTGCATGTGGCTGCCGCGGGCGCCGGCGCTGTCGGCGGGAATTTCCACTTCCCACCGCCTGCTCATGTCGGGGTTCCATCCCTGGACATACATGTCCAGGTAGGTTCCCTGGGCCGTGATCAGCACCGGTTTGCCGCGAACGTACCCGCCGGCGATCACGTTGCGAAAGGCGTTGACCATCGGCCCTTCGCTGTTGCGTCCCGGCCAGGGCCACTGCCCCGTCGTCCGGCCGGTGCGCGGATCGACCCGCTCCAGGCGGTACTTGCTGATCGCGAACGGATGGACCGCGTCGAGATTGTTGACGAAGTACAGTTCGTCCACGCCGTCGCCGTCGAGGTCGAAGGGAAACAGCGGGCAGAAATTCCCGTCGGGAACCACGCCCGGGCCCAGGTTCCGCCGCCAGAGCAACTCGCCGCGAAGGTCCAGGACCGCCAGCTTCAGCGTGTCCGTGGGAAAACTGAACATCTCGATCCACGGGTTGGAGCCCAGGCTGTCGGCGTATGCCACCGCGATGGCGTCCACCCCGCCCGAGCCCAGTTGCAACGGCGCGGCGCGAAAATTGATCGCGGGCGATCCCAGCGACCACGTCCGGACCGTCTCGATCCTCATCCGACCATCCCCGGCAGCGTTCATGCGACCGATTCTCCCGGCGTCATTTCGCCTGTGGAAGGCACAACCGTT
>DNAS01000045.1:7893-30105 GCA_003485185.1 Phycisphaerales bacterium
CCGCCCCGGCTCCCCCGCCAGTCTTCCAGCACTTTCCGGGGCGTGCCGCCGCGGACCTGGCCCTTGCCCAGCTCGTCGATCCGCCGATGCAGCCAGCTCCAGTCGGCGTCCTGCGCGTTGCCCGCGCCGGGCTGCCACTGGATCACCCGGATTCCCGGCAGCGAGCAGACGGCCTCCAGGTGCCGAATGGCGCCGGGCCCGTCGAGGTGATACTCGGCCACGTCCAGGTTCGCGACTTCCTCGCGCAGGGAAGGAATCACGAATTCCTCGAACATCGGGGAACTGATCATGCAGGAATAATCGCACTGCGGGACGTTGATCCGCCCGGAACTGTACATTCCGTGCCGGGTGATGCTGCCCCATCGCGGCTGATCCAGCAGTTCCCACAACGCCCGGGCGATCTCGCGGTGCGCGTCGGTGATCTGCCGCAAGGCCCGGTGGACGGCCGCCGGGCGTTCCACGAGGTCCAGGGCCAGCTCTTCGGACCCGCGCACGGCCGCCAGGGCGTCGAGGTTGGCCACCAGGGTCGGGGCAGCGATCAGGAGTTTCCCGTCGCATGCGCGGCGCAGGGCCCGGGCGAACTCCGCCGTCCGCCGCCACCATTTCCCTTCCGGGCGGAACCGGAGTTCCGCCCGTTCCAGGTCCCCGACGAACGGTTGGGACCATCCGCCCGGCTCCTCGCCGCTGAAGGTCAGTTCGCCGCCCAGCAAGGCCGCGAAATGGGTCGAGGAGAACTCCAGGTAGTAAAACGGCAGCGCCTCGCCGAGGAACTCATGCGTGGCGGCCCATTCGAGCGTCTGTTCGATCACCGGGCCGAAATCGCCCTCGGCGCCCGCGGCATACTGCGGCTTGGGAACCGGCGTCGTTCCCGCCTTGTCCGTCACCGCCGCCAGCAGCGGACAGCGGTTGCGCCCGGCCCAGAAGTCGTCCCAACGCCGACGAACGTCGCTAAAATCCGTTTTGAACGCCAAGCTGTCGCTCATGACACCCAATCCGCGAACTCGCGCAGTTACCCCATCCGTCCCGTCAGTCCACCAGCAGCAGGAACGACCAGACCGTCGGATCGGACGGGTTCGGGTTGCCGTCTTCCGGGTCGATCTTGAACCGCTCGTGCGAGCTGTCGGCGTCGTTGACCCGCAACTCGAGGGCGAGTTTCGCGCCGTTCTTGGGGGCGAAGTCCGCAAAGGTCGACCACGGGATGGCCACCTCCGCGGCCCATCCGTCCTTCGTCTTTCCGACGAAATGGCGCGCGTCCTTGACGTCCACCACCTTGCCCGCCTCGCGGTCCACCACCTCGCCCACGATGGGCTTGCCCTCGCCGCTGGTCGGCGTGATGAAGAACTGGTGGTCGCGCGGGCCGTACCCGGCGTTGTCTTCGCGCGGCTCGGTGCTGACGAACAACTCCAGGCTGTCGTGCTGGTAGAGCTTGGCGCGGGGCTTGTTGTTGAGCACCTCGTTGTCCCGCATGTTGACGCCCACGTACAGGTAGCGGTCGTCCCACGCGAGGTATCCGATTCCGCTGGCGTCGTCGCCGGCGACCTTCGGGTTGATCATCGACAGCTCAGCGGCGCCGGTCCAGTCGTCGAACTTTCCGTCCAGGACGGGCTGGGCCTTGAGGCGCCCCGCCTTCCGCGTGGTGCGCGGAGGCTTGGCGGGTTTCGGCCAGCGGTCCGCCCGAAGCGCCTTGTCGGCCTTGGCCGCCAGCGCCGCGCCCAGTCCGACCACATACACCGCGTCCGGCCCGATGGTCAGGCGAATCTTTCCGCCGTCGGTCTTCTGCTTCTGCCGAGCGCCGGCCATGTCCACCACCGTCACCTCGGGCGCGCCGACGTCAATCTGCACGTCCTTCTTTTCCCCGCGCGTCACCAGCGCCAGCGTGAGGACGCCGTCGCGATCGAAGAGCATCGACTCCATCTCCGGCCCGTACCACAGGTCGCCGACGTACCGGCTGCCGTCAATCATTGCGGCGCAGTTGGCGTAGGCCAGCAGCACCGGCTTGGGCTGGTGGTTAAGGCGGAAGAACCCGAACCAGTCTTCGATGTAGGTCGGGTTGTGCTCCCGCTGGCCCATCCAGTGCGGGATGAGCGCCTTGACGCCCTCGGCGTACAGCGCCAGCGACTGCCGCACCACGCGCTGGGCCTGCTCCTGCTCGGAACGTTTGGCCGGCCCCTGCGGCGTGGAATGGCTGCCGTATTCGGTGATGTAAATGTCCACGTCGTGCCCCAACTGTTCCCGCAGCCACTGGCGATAGCTCCGCATCCAGGCGCGGTCCTCGGAGCCGCCATACGGATGCAGGGCCACCATCTTCATTCCCTTCATCCCGCCGGCCTTGATGACCCGCGCGTCGAACTGGTACGGGCTCGTGTTGCCCAGGAAGTTCGGGCCAATCACCGCGTCGGGGCGGACTTCCAGGATGACCTCGCTGATCCAGTTGCACAGGACGGCGAAATCCTCCGGCGACATCTTGTCCCACGCCTCGTTCCATATCTCGAAGACGTTCTGCTCCGCCGGAATCTTCTCGACCTCCTGGCGCAGCCACTTGCGGTAGGCCTGCTCCTTCGGAAGCGTCTTGAGGACCCAGGCGCCCTTTCCGTATTTTTTCTCCCACTCGCCCAACGGGCCGTAGCGCTCGGCGTCGTACAGCTCCCGCGGGAACCGCTCCACCTTCAGCACCACGTTCATCGGGAAGTCCTGGATGAGTTCCCGCGTGCCGAGATGCGAATCCTGCTGGAGCAGCGCCCGCGTCCATTGCAGGCCCAGCTTCGTGCAGGCGGTGACCACTTCCCGCTCGTCCCATTCGGCGTTGCCCCGCCACCAGGCCTTGTCCAGGTACCACATCTTCAGGCCGAAGCGGAAGTCCTCCTTCCGCACCTGCGCCGCCGTGCGGTTCACGAACTCCGCCACGCCGAAGCTGACGGTTTCCTTGTGAGTCGTCGTCCTGCCGTCGCCGCCCTGGACCGCAAGCGCGACGGTCAGGTCGTAGTAGCCCGGGGAGAGCTTTCCGATGTCCGCCACGAACGGCTGCGAGGGAGACATCGCGACCGGCTTGGCGGATTTCCACACCTCGCGCCCGAAGTAGTCGGTCACTGTCGCGGTCGCCTGCCCTTGCGCGCCCTGGACCTTGACTTCCTGCTTCACCGGCTCGTTCACGGCGAACAGGTTGCAGGGCTGGTGCCGGACCAGGATGAACCGCGATTCGGCAATCGCCAAGGCTGGAAGGATTGCCGCAATCACCGTCGTCAGGATGGCCGCCTTCACGCAAAGTCCAGAAATTTGCTCTTGCACGGTACTTGTCCTTTCAATCATTGTTGGTTCCGGCAACCCGGAAGGATCCTGGTGTCTGCCTGTCCCGGTTACGATTCGTCGGAGATCGACTTCCCCTGCTTCCAGAAATCCACAGCCCATCGTTCCTTCTTCGCCAGCAGCGGCAAGAGGGCCCGCAGCGCGAAGATCGTGGAAATGTCCCGCAGCATCTCGGATCCGACCCCGTCGGCCATCACGCCGGCGTGTTCGAAGGCGTTGGCGAATCCCTCGCCGTAGTCGCTGCCGTACTGGTGGGCCAAAGCATACGTCGCCGCGCGGCGGATCGCCGCCAGCCACCGGCCGTCGCCGGTCTGGTTGTACATCTCCCCCCACACCCGGATCATCGCGTAGGTGGCCGCCCCGTCCTGGTGTTGCGAGTGGGCCCTGTCCGGCTCGCCCGGACGGACGAACCGGAACCACAGCACGCCGCTGTCCTTCTGGGCCCACAGCGTGTGCTCGGCGAGGAAGCTGAGCTTCGCCATGGCCGGGCCGAACAGTTTCGGATAGGACCGCACGGCGTACAGCACGGCCGTAGCGTCCCAATACATGTTGCGAATGTTGTTGTCCGCGCGCAGGTCCAGCCCCAATTCGCTGAGGCGCTGAATCTGTCGCTCGAACGCGTCGGCAAAACGCGATTCGCCGGTCAGTTCGGCCAGTTGTCCGTAGATTGCGTCGTTGCACATGCCGCTGATGGAAACGTTGTGCGTTTCGACATCGAGAAGCACGATCTCCGGGTGGCGGCGCAGATAGAAATCGGCGTTGTCGATAGCGGCTTGCAGGCTTGCCTTGTCGCCGGTCCGCCGGAATCGCTCCAGTCCCAGCAGGTCGGTCTCTATGTTGTCATAGCAAGAGTAACAGCGGGCGGCCTCGGCGCCCTTGTGCCCGTGGGAGAAGTCCATGGTCAGCACGTCGGACAGTTCCTCCGGGGGAACTTCCACGTATACGCCGCGGTACGGGTCGTCCTTGACCTGGTGGGCGTCCAGGAACGCCCAGGCCATCTCGAGGCTGTTTCGCACTGCCGGATCGTCCTCGAAGTCCAGGTACTCCAGCAGCGCCACGCCCGCCTGGGCGGTGTGCCACGTGTTGTGATAGTCGCGGTGAATCTCGCCCGGTTTCGTGGCCCAGGGATCGTTGCGGAAAAGGTTGGCGTAGTAGGCGCCGAACAAGTGCGCGGGAACGGGCTCGTCCTTCCACCGCGCGGCCGTGCGATCGGCGTTCCATTCCTTCACGTCGTAGCTGGGCGTAGCAGCGGTGATCTGGTTGGCGAGCAACCAGTCTTTGCCGCGCCGGACAGCCTGCTCAATTCTGGACCTGAGCGATTGTGTCATGGTTCAGAAATCATCCTTGATAAGAGGCATCGATGTCGATGGGCCTATTGGCCCTCGTAAGGCTTGATTCGCTGGTAGGCGCTGACATTCCTGACCACCAGGTCCATGGGGAAGACGGCCTCGCTTTCCGGCTTGGTGATGACCAGATCCACCAGCATGTACAGGGGAGTCTTCCATTCTTCCATCATCGGGAAGCGGGCGACTTCCTTGCGATCGAAGTACATGATGACCCACTGGGGCGTGATCTCGCAGCCGTAGGAATGGAAGCCCCGGACCACGCCCTGGTCGTCCTTGAGAGCCTTGAAGAGATCGGGGGCCACCTTGTCCTTGTATCCGGAACGCATGATGTGCTTCGTGATCGTGGCGCCGGGCAAGGGATGGGCCGCGGCCCACAGATGCACCGTCGTGTGATATCCGTCGTCGCCGTAGAACTCGTTGACGTCGATCTCGGTGCGCGTCGTCTTTCCCTGGTTGAAATAGTCGCACTGCGATTTGAGCCAGAACGCGCCCCAGATCCTCGAGCCTTTCGCGCCGGGCGGCGGGTAGTCGTACCGGGCCGTCATCTCGAAGTAGCCGTATTGCTGGGCAAAGCCCTCGCCCCTGGTGTTCACGCTGGTCATGCAGGCGCCCTTCCACCGGTTGCCCACCATCTCGACGCGAAGGCGAAGCCCTTCGTCCACCAGCGTGAAAGGCCCGTCGGCCCTCAGCGGCGAGTTGGTCCGGAAGGCGCCGTGACCCGGGGAGAACCACACCGCCCCCTCGCCGGGAGGGCTGTCCTCCTTGACGATGTTCATCTTCTTGAAGTCGTCGTTGAACGTCCGCTTGAACAGGCCCAGGTCAATCGCCCGCCCCTTGTGACTGGTGTCCCATGCGATCTTGGCGAACTCTTCCGGCTTGGTCATCCTGGCCGGGTCGGTCGGCGCGCCGACGATGCCTTCCCCAGACGCCGGCTGGGTCGTCTGCGCGCCGGCCGTCGATCCACAGAGATTCATCATAAGGACTCCTATGAGGCTTCCAAGACAAACTGAGAGGGTCTTCATGATATCCATTCTTTCAGGCAAGTGTCACTCGAACAGCGGTGTCATACCCCACTGGGCGATAGCGGACGCCCGGCTTTGCCCTTCGCGGCTAATCGCCAAACAAGTAGTGTCGGGCATAGTTGTTTAACGTCTTCTTGGGCATGTCAGGCCGGTATCGGTCATCCCCCCAGTCCGTGCATTCCGCCGGACTCGGGTGTGCACTGTAACTGTACCATTCTACATGAGCATCGGCGAAGGCCAGGCTGAATCCGCGGGCCTGATGCAACTCCTCCCAACTGATCCGTTGGATCCAGGTTCCCCCGCACATCAGCATCCCATCGCTCCACGTCAGGTCAGACAGCCGCTCGGTAGGATTCTTCTCGTAGTGCCAGCCGCATCGGTACCAGCAATCCGTATAGACCGTCTGGTTCGGCGGCTCGTTTTCCAACTGCTTGTAGCCGTGCTTGTAATGCTCGGAGGCGTTCTGTTTCTGCGGGGCATCTTCGTTGGCGCACCAGAGGATTCGAGCGCCGCCGAAATAGCCCTGGGAATACAGGATTCCCAGACCGACATAGCCGGTTGCCCAGGTGTGCCCGTCAAAGGTGTCCGTCCCGCTCAAGGCATAAAGGTTGCAGCCTGTCACGTCGTTGTACGGGATGTAGTCGTCGAAATCCCCCGCATAGGTGTGAATGGCCACGGACACGCTTCGCTTCTGGTTGGCGCAGACGGCGTCTTTGGCCAAATCCCTGGCCTGCCGCAACGTCGGCATCAGAAGCGAGACGAGCAATGAGATGATCGCTATGACGACCAGCAACTCAATCAGAGTGAATCCACGTCGTCGCATCTGGCCTTCTACCCTACCACGCGGTGCTACCGAACCACGGAAACCAGCCGCTCATGGAGTCTCCCGATACACATGCCGATTCGGCGCGGGGCAGTACAGCTCCGCGCCGAGTTTCGGCGTCTCTGTCCGAACCAGCCCGGCGCGCATCCTGCGCGCTCGCGGTTGATTTTGTTTACCGACGACGCCGCAACATCAGCCCGATCGCGCCGACGCCCAGCAGCGCCATCGTCGTCGGCTCGGGGATGATTCGCGTCGCGTTGTAGAGCGCCAAGGCATCGGCATCCGTAAAGGCATTGTTGTAGATGCGGATTTCATCCAGTCCGCCAATCCACTTGTCGGCCGTGGCGTTGACGCCGTACGAACCGATCAGCACTTTCCCGTCCGTCAGCGTATTGGTCGTGCCTGCCGTATCGGCGGCGCTTCCCGCCTGCTTGACGCCGTCCACATACATCCAGTAATTCGTTCCGTTGTACGTGATAATCACATGATGCCACTGACCGTCGTTCATCGCGCTATCCGAAAAGATCGCGCTCGACCAACTGGCGCCGGTGCGCTGCGCATATCGCACGCGCCCCACCTTGCCGGAGTCCGTGGCAAGCTCCAGGGCGAAACCATCGTTGCCGTGCGCGGCGTCGGTGCTGCCAAGCATTTTCATTCCGTTCGTCGTGGCATTGAACCAGACGGACAAGGTCCATGCGCTGGCGCCGTCGAGAAAAGCGTCCGGGGCGATGATGAAATCGTTTCCGTCCAGCGTCACATAGTGATCGGTGGCGGAATTGGTCGTCAACACCGGCCCCTGGCCTGTAACCACGGAATTGGCGCCGTTCACGTATTTGCTCAGTGCATCCATGGTCCCCGGCGACGAGGCGGTGTTCTCGAAATACCAGGACGCGTCGGGGCCTGCCTCGAAGGAATATCTCCCCAGGAGGACCGCTTGCGCCGCCCCGCTCAGCGCCAACAGCACACACACCCCTGCCAACGTTGCCATGAGTGACTTTGTCATCATAATCTTCTCTCCTTCCCCAGAGCTGGCTATTCACAAAAGAAATCACATATCAAACGGGGATCGTTTCACCTTCCAGGCCTTCTCCTTACCCTTCCACAGAAACGTCGGACATTCCGAATTGGACCTTCGTCGGCTCACACAGGTTGCATTATACTATACCAACAGTTGCAAATGTTGCAAAACAAATCTCTTGTCTCCGCGCAATATCCTATTTCACTCGGAACCAAAACTCTTAGCTCGACTACGGGGCATTTCCAGGTGCCGTGGCGCCTGTCGGCGGCAGGATGTAGACGCGGAAGTCGCGATAGCGGCCGGCCCGCGTGTTCATCTGGCGGAGGCCGATGCGTCCCTCGTTCAGCGGCGGGACGGTGTTGGTCTTCCAATGGCACAGCAGGACCTTTTCCGCATTTCGCACCTCGAAAAACAAATCGTCGCCTTGTTTGATGAGCGTCAGGTGATGGGGCACGCCGGTCGCAAACATGCCAGTGCGGAAGTAGTCCGGCGACAGATCGGTACCGTCGAGCCCCTCGCCGGCGACGTAGCGGCGGGCACGGATGTAATCCTTGGTCGGATCGTTGTTGCGGTTGTCGAACGCGGCATAGCTGACGTGGTAGGCGTTCATGTGGTCGAAATACAGGCTCATCCGCGGCACCTTGCGCAGCCTGGCCCATTGGGCAATATCCTTCACGTACGGTTCCTCGCCGCTGCCAGTGGCGTGGAGGTAGATGATGTTGACATACTTCGTCGCCTCGTCGAGGCGCGTGTAGTCAAACTCGATGCGCAGGTCGCCGCTGAAGCTCTGGCGGGTCCACAGCACGGCGTGGCTGGCATCGTTCCGGTTCGGGCCGGCGTGGAAGTCCATCCCCTTGTCGCTATGGCTGATCCGGGCCTTCAGGCCATCCAGCGTCCAGAGCTTCGTCCAGTCTTCGGTACAGGTGTCATGAAACGTCTCCTGCCAGTTCTGTTTCCGAAGCTGTTCAAACTGACGGCGGTCCTGTTCGTTCATCTCTGCCTTCTCCGTACTGTCGGCGGCATACAGCACGCCGGTCCACAACACACACAGTGCAACACCAGCCGGTAATAGTCTGTTCATGTGATACCTCACGATCTTATCTCGCGGATATCTCCAAAAAACAAAGCTCGCGCGAAGGCAAGGTGATTTTGACTCGGGCACGTGCTCCCTTCACCGCAAATGACTGGCGCGAAAGCTCCTTCTTCGCTCCGTCAGTCATGCGCAAGACCGCCTCATATTGCCCTCTTTCCAGCAACAGCAACTCGGCTTCCATTTCTCTGGGTTTGTCCCCAAAGTGATAAAGCTCGGCGGCGAATTTCTTTTTGCCCGTATCCGTCACCAGCGCTGCAATGTTTCGTGGAGACGTCAGCCAACGCACAGCATTATTGGCATAGTTCATCGCCATTCCGGCGTTCCCGGTCGCTGTATTGAAAATAAGAGTGTAATCCGGCAGAGCCGCAAGCTCAGGCACCGCGCTGGCGTAATATCTCCTCGGAAAGTCCACAACGCGGTCTGTCCATCGCACTTCGGTCGTATAACATTCGAAATTACGGCTCAGCGCGTCCGCTGATTTCCGCAACGCGTCGACCATGGGCTGCCTGTTTCCACTCAACCGAAAACTGACATACGCATCATTTATCAGCGATTCGTACGTGCGATCTCCCGTCAACAAGGTGTATTTTGCCACGGTCAGCAAGAACGGACCCTGCCTCGTATGGGTGAGAAGCTTATAGGCACACCATGCTGCGGACCCCGGTGCGGCGCCTGCTGAAGCATTCCTGTTCTCCAGACAGATGCGCGCCATGGAACGAATGGGCTGCAGATACTTTTCATCACCCGTCTGCTGCCATGCCGCCAGCAAGCTGTCGGTCAGCAAGGCCATCGCGTTGGGGAAATCGTAAAGGGTCCTTTTGTAGGGGTGCCACCACTGATCCTCTGCTTCACTACGCGGCGCTCCACTCGGCCAATGAACGGCAGCCGGAATGATCCCCGCAGGCTTGCCAAGTTCTTCCCGCGCCGTCGCGTCTATCCAACCCGCCAGCCAGTCTTTTGCTAGCAACCCGATTCTTTCATCATCGGTACGCAACCACGCCACCATCAACGGCTGCGTGGCCCTGGCATGATACGGTGTCTCAAATGCGTTGGAAGCATTTGTACCGATGCCCTGGGAACCGAACATGACGTTTTTAAATTGCCAAAAACCACGCTGATTCTGCCCCAGCCATTTCTCGCGCATGAACTTCTCCACAGTGAGCGCGCGATCGAACCACTCCCGGTTATCCGGCTGAAGATGGAGCATGGGCGTCACCGAATCGCTGAAGTCCTCAGTCGAATGTTCCGCGTCACTCATGGTCACATAACCACCGTGAGCATCGAGCCGCGCCAAGGCCCTTCGGCTCAGCTTCTCTTGAGCGGCTTCGATTTTCGGATCGCTGAAGCCAATCAGCACCGGCACCCACCATCGCCACATTTCGACGTCATCCCCGATGCCTCCCCCGAATTCGCCACTGGTCTGTTGCCGATTGTCAATCCACCAGTGGATGATGTCAGTGAATCCCTCCAGCGAACGACGCTGCAAATTGGCCCATTCCGGAGCGTGTGCGTCATCCGGATAGGTCCGCACCCACGGCGTGGGTGTGCCCGCATACATTTTGAGCAGAGCGTTGTTCGGAAACGCCTGGCTCGCGGCAACCAACCTGGCCTTCTGCTTTTCGAACGCCCTTTTAGCCGCCGCAGGATTAGCAGGCGGCGATTGGAGAAGCGACCCGACGCTCAGACGCGCCCGATATGCCACTTCTATCGGGTAAAGCGGCGAGTTTTTCGGAATCGAATTCGCCGCCCAGTATTTCTCCTTGAAACGATCGATGCACGCACCCAGTTTTTGCTTCTTGCCATCGGAATCCACCCAACCTTGAACGACCGTGAGAATCTTCTCTGTTTCCGCACGTAATTCAGGAGAGATGTCTCCTCGGGCTTTCAACTCGTTGAGTAGCTTCAGCCGTTCCGTGTCGTCACTCGCGTTGCCTGCGCGCGTGACGAGTCCCATGATCTCGGCGCTCAGCCCGGAAGGCTGCTCATTTTGAGCAAAGACCGAAACAGAGGAAAGAACGAGACAACAGAGGAACAAACGACTTATGGGATTCATCTAATCAATTCCGGTTGGCCGGATTCGGCTCACCGATCAATCAGCAGCAGGCGCAGTGTGATGCGCATGGGATACGTCTTCAAAATGCGGTTCCTCCCCGGGCCGACTCCGTCGCCGCCTCGCCCGCACACCGGCCGTCGTGCGGGCGAGGGCGGCTGATTCTCGGTCAGCCGGGGCCTATCTCCGCCGCCGCAGCAGCACCAGCAGGGCGCCCGCACCCAGCACGGTCATCGTCGCCGGTTCGGGAACGGTGGCGGCGTAGATGTCCGCCACCTGCTGGCCCGTCAGCGCCACGCTGTAGTAACGGATGTCGTCCATCATCGTGTCGATCACGCCGCCGTCGCCGGGGTTGGTGTAGGAGTTAATGCGGTCCTGGCGGGTGTTGTTGGCGATGGTGTAGTTGGCGGCCGTGAAGCTGCGGGTATCCTCCAGTTGGCCGTCGATGTACATCTTCAGCACGCCGTTGTCGTACGTGGCCGTCGCCATGTGCCACTGGTTGTCGTACAGTGCATCGACTGTCGTCGTCGAACGGGCCGCGGAGGTCCACTGCATCGTCCCCGTGCCGATGCCGACGGCGAAGTACATGCCGTCCAGTCCCGAGCTGCGCCGCGCGCCAAAGAAATACGTGTTGGCGACGCCGACGAACTTCCAACTGATATCCCCAGAGGGAACACCGTCGCCTTTGAACCACATGCTGATCGACAGGGCCGTCCTGCCGGAGGTCACCGTCTGGTTCGATCCGGTCAGAATGACGTAGTCTCCCTTAGTGGGGTCGGCGGTTGATGGGCTCGTGACGGTAATCGCGCCGTTCGACCATAGAGGCGACGTCTGGCCCAGAGGGCACAGACCCTCGTTGGTGTAATGAACGCTGCCGGTGTTCGCGAAGTACCACTTCCCGCTGCCGGGCGCGTCTTCCGTCGGGGCGGAGTCGAACCTGTATTGCAACAGCATGTTGTTGGTGTAATCCGCCGCCCAGGCGGGGGACGCCGTTGCGGCCACTAGAAGAGTTGTCGCCAGCATGGCGATCATCAGACACATGGCAGTCTTGCGAGTCATGGCTTCTTTCCTTTCATTACTGAAATGAAATGATGGGTTCCTCCAACCAAGCAACGATCGCTGCGCCACGCTGGCGCAACTCTCAGCATCGCCGCAAGTTCCCAGGGCATTCCTGTCCCTGTGGTGTTGTGTTCCACTTTCCTCTCCCATCCAACATGTCACAATATTCGGATACGGTGTCTCAAGCCATTCCTCATCTCAATCGCTCCTTTCTCAGAATGGCCGTTTCTCTCTACGGGTCAAACATCGAACGAGGGTCGCTGACACCTTTCCGAACATCCTGTTTGGTCCTCTTTCGAGATGATGTGGCTCCTCGCGGTGGAACCAGCGACATTCGCACCGATTGTATTATATTATATCAACTGTTGCAGGTATTGCAAGATAAATCCCTCTTGCCAGCGCAACATGGGGGGTTTTTATTGCGTGAGAACGGCGCGATCTCGTAACGGCATCGTGCCCGTCCTGCCTTGCCCAGAGTCCCTATTGCGTTGTAACAACATGTTCATGCGACACTTCGGACTTCCGGTTCCCCCGGATTCCTGGCTCTCAATAGGCATCGTCAAAATAAAACGCGGACGGCCAATTCTTGTCGACTTCAAACAACGGCCCCCCGTAGTTGCGCGCGTGCCCCGTAAAGTTAAACCACGTGCCGGCCGTCGCAGAGGCCGCCGTTTCGCCGAAGGACAAATCCGCAGCCATGAGCCAGACGAGGCACAGGAGGATCGCAAGTTGCGGCCGAATCATGTCAAGTTTTCTATCCGCCGAATCGAGCTTCGCCCATAATATCGCCCCCAACCGAAAGCACCGCCGCCTACGGCGAATCCCCTACGATAAATGGGCGTTAAAAGCCGGGGAAATAGGCGCGAAATCCGCTCGAAATGGTCGAAAATCGCTGCCCAATCCGCGAAAAGGAACGGAAATTCCCACCCCGCGCGACGAGGACCGACCACCCAAAGTTCTGCCTCCCCTACCCAGGGTTGGTCGCAAGATGCTGCTGGAAAAACATCGCCGCCTTTTTCCACATGGCCTGGGCATGGGGGCTCTCGGGATTACCGCTGAAGCCGTGGGGCGCGCCAATGAGTTTGACAATAGACACATCCGAGCCGGCTCCACGCAGGCGTTCAGCGAAGTCTTCAGAGATTGTCAGTGGCACCTGACCGCGTGATGTTCCTACATCCTCGGTACCATGGACAATAAGAAACGGCGGGAGGAACCGGCCGATACGCCACAACGGGGAAGCGTGGCGATAGGCGCATTCGCTGGCGGAACAAAACGGCATGCCCATCAGGCCTTCGACGATGGGCGCAGATGCGGATCGCATCATCGCCTGCAGATCCACCGGACCGTAGCAGTCCACCACGCAACCGACCCGACTGGAAAATCCGGCCAGTTCCGGATCGCTGTCATCGCAGGTTTCCATGAGTCCCAGGTGTGATGCCAGGTGTGCTCCGGCTGATCCTCCCAGCGCCCCGATACGGCTGGGATCGATGCCATACTCTGTCGCATGCCGCCGCAGCCAGCGAATGGCACGCTGCACATCGTCCAGTTGCGCGGGCCAACACCACTTGGGCCAGAAACGGTAAGTGACCGATGCCGCGGCAAACCCCATATCGGTCAGTGCCCGTTCCAGCCAGGCATACTTCAGCTTGTCGCCCCCGCTCCAGCCGCCGCCATGAATGCATACCACCATCGGCCGCGGCGAATCGCAGACGTCCGGCAAATACAGGTCCAGGAGGTTACGTTCCTCATGAGGACCGTAGGAAAGATTAGACAGAGTTTTCATGGGCAACCATTTTCCTCTTTCAGCGTGGTCGCGAACAACGGGGAGTCACGATCGGGCGGGGCCGCCATAGCCACCGCTGCGGCGATTAACACAATACCGATGAATAATCCCGGGTAAGACATGAAGCACTCCTTGTAATGCCATCACCTGGGCGGCGACGCCCAATCCAGGTCGAACTGATGGTCGGGGCTGATGCAGACGGCATTGTGGTAGGGGGAGAAGGTGCGGATGAAGATCTTTTTCCCGGCCGGCGAGAAGCGAAGGATGCGGAGGTAGCCGCCGCCGCCTTCCGGACGCATCTGATAGTTGGCCAGGATCTGGTGGATCGCGTTGCCGTGGTCGCCCGTGCTGGTGAGGCGTCCGGTGCCGGAACCTTTAACGTGGCCGCTGAGGACCAGGAAGATGTTCTTGTGCCGGCGGACGAGCTTCTCCCAGATGTCCTCCCCGTCGTTGAGTTCGCTGTTGAAGTTCTTGGGATTGTAGAGGTCGCCGGGGCCGCTGCGCGTATCGTCATCATACATGTAGTTATGCGTGACGATGATCGTCTGGCGGTCGGGGTTCTTCGCGACAATCTCGTTGGCCCATGCGAGACTGGAATCGGGGGCGCCGTATTCCAGGCAGACCACCAGGAGCTTCAGCCCCTGGGCTTCGATCTTGTAGGCGGCGGTGCGAATGCTCTTGCCGGGGGCGCCGGCGAACCACGGCTGCTCCTGAAATTTCGAGAAGGGCAGGCGTTGGTCTAACATGTCGTACCAGCGATTCGGAGGCTTGGAGCGGAGCAAGTCATGGTTACCCGGGGCGATGCAGTAGGGGATGACGCCGTCCAGGCGACTCAAGGCCCGCAGGGCGGCCTGCCACTCGGCATCAGTGCCCCTTTGAGTGATGTCGCCTTCGTGGATGACGCAAGCCAGGTGGAGCTTCCCGGCATTGCGGGCGATCCAGTCGGTCTGTTGCAGGAAGATCTGCGGGAACTTCTGACTGTAAACCTGTGTATCGGGCAGCGCGATGATGGTGAACTCTTCCTCGGTAACCTGCAGGTCCGCTTCGCCCGCCGGACGCGTTGTCATCGGCCGCATCGCGGCTGCGGTCGCCGGCGCCGGAACGCTTGATCCACGCTGCGCGACAACCGTCACTGCAGTAACCGACAGGATCAGGCAGATCAGAACGACGCGATAGATGCGATACATAAAACTCATGGGCAGACATTCTCCTTTCGTCTTCACAGTACAGATGCATCGGGATTCCGACTTACCGGTCATTCCAGATCAGTTGCACGTTCGCATCAGGCCTGTTCTGCTGCACCCAGAGCTTGAGCAGGGCCATCATCAACGTATCCGCGCGGGTGACGGCCTCGTAGTGATCGATTTTACTCGTGCTGACGACGCGGGGCAGCGGGCTTGAGGAATCGAAAAACATGCCGACCGCCATGTCGGCAAAGTGTTCCGCCCGGTCCATGTAGCGCTTGTCGCCGGTCAACTCGTGCGCCCCCAGGAGAAGCGTGATGGCGTCAGCCAGCGGCCCGGGATATGCCAGAGAACGGGGCGCCGGATCGTTGGTCAAATAGCGATCCGCTGCCGCAAGGATCAGGCGCCGATACCCGTCGTCGCGGACTTGGCGGTAGCGGAGCAGAACCGCATTGGCAATTGTGGCGTCGGAGGCATCGCCGTAGCCCGCGGCCCAAGGCCTGGTGTAAAGGGGGAACTTCTTATTGGGCTTCTTGGGATTATAACGCACATCTTCTGCTTTGAGGGTCTTGGCGTTTCCGTTAATGATGAATCCTTGGTCCTCTGCTTGGAACTGAGGAATCGCAAGGAAGACTTTGTCGGCGGAAAGAGCCAGGTCCCGTGCACGCTGCGCCAGCTTGTCGGAGAGTTTGTCCGCCGCATCCCACAAATCAATAGCCAGCGAGACCGTTTGCCTGGGCCAGAACAACTCCCCGTCCGACCGGCTGTTGCCAATTTCAGCAGGGATGGCCCCGCTGACCTTGTTTCGGTTAGTCTCGTAGAAATTCAGCAGCACCTCGATCGCCTTGAGGTACACGGGATCCTTGCTGCGCTGGTAAGCCTGCGCCCAGGTGGCGATGAAGAAGCCTCCGTGACGGGGGTATTGGTTCTTCGAGCCGGGGCCGTGCTTGCTGTACATGGCGTGACGGGAGAAGTCGCCGGTGTTCTGGTTGTTGATCTGGTGATCCCACAGGCCACGAGCGAACTTATTCGCGGCCTCGGGAGTCAGTTTATAGATGCGGTCCCACAGGACCCAGGGGCGGTAGAATTCATGTATGTCGCTTTCGTACTTCTGAATCGGCTGTTCGGTATAGAAATCCCAGCCCATGTGCTCGCCCCAACACATCAGGCCGGTCGCCGGCGACTGGCAGTGTTCAAAGAACCATCGCAGTGTCGTGTCCGCCTCAGCGGCATAGCGCTTCTCCCCCGTCAGTTCCGTCAGGGCGTACAGAACCTGGTACAGGTTCTGGTCGTGCATCGGATTGGCACCGGTGAGCATACGGTCGTGCGAACGAATGCCGGGTATCCCTTTGGTTCTCTCTCCCTGCTTCGGCAGGCCCACCGGCTTGCGGACCAGCGTGACCGCAAACAACGGGGATGGCTGCCGGCCGTAGGTGTCTCGCCCGTGTTCGATCATGGCGTCGGCGTAGGCGCGGACCGTCGCCAAGTAGTCGTGGCGTGCCTCGCCCGCCCTGGCTGGCTCGGCGGCCGTCACAAGGGCCGGTACGGAGGCCGCTATAAACGCGAAGGCGAAAACCGTGGGGACGAATGCTCTCGTCGCCCCGACTTTCCAGAACATTCCTGTTCCTGCTGCGTTGCGTTTCATGTTCTCCTCCTGTCCAAGTGTCACACTTCTGTTAGGGCCTTCGAGCAAGCCAGCGGCCCTCGTCTCAATCGCTCTTACCTCAGAATGGCCCTTCTTCTTTGTAAGGGGCAAACATCGAACGGTAGTCGCTAACACCTTTCCGAACATCCTGCTTGGTCTTTTTCCGAAGCGATTTGACTCCTCACGGTTGCCTATTACACTGATTGTATTATATTATACCAACAGTTGCGGACGTCGTAAGATAAATCCTTCATGCCAGCGCAACATGGGGGTTTTTATTGCGCGAGAACGGCGCGATCTCGCAACGGCATCGTGCCCGTCCTGCCTTGCCCAGAGTTCCTATTGCGTTGTAACAACATGTTCATGCTGCTGCACTTGGCACTTCCTGTCCCCCCGGAATACGAGGCTCTCAATAGGCATCGTCAAAGTAAAACGCGGAGGGCCAATTCTTGTCGACTTCAAACAACGGCCCCCCGTAGTTGCGCGCGTGCCCCGTAAAGTTAAACCACGTGCCTGGCGGAGAGTCCTCCAGCCAACGACCGCTTCCATCCATGAAAACGGCGTTGATTCCCGTGGGATGGTTCTGAATGCCGTCCTGGAAGTAGTAATACCGATCCACGATGAGGCAATGCGCGAAGTTCTCAAACTTCTGCATGTAGTCCAGGCCGTTCTTCATGCGATAAAAATAGGTGCAGGCGCCATTGCCGCTGTTCGTCGTGGCCTCCTTCAATGGATGGCCCGGACAGCACGGCTGCGACAGGTTGATGAAGTACCCGGCGGCGTAAAGCTGTCCCAGGCCGAACTGCTGGGCTGGGGAGTAGAAGGGGCGGAAATGGTACCCGTGATTCTGGTTCCAGTTGGCCGTGGCAGGCCATGCGTTTGAATTGTCGGAAGAATACGCTGACGCTAAAAGAGCCAGCCCGCGCATCTGCGAAAGGCACGTGACTCGGATGGCCAACTCCCTGGCCTTCCTCAGCGAGGGCATCAGGAGACTCACCAGCAACGAGAGGATGGCGATCACCACCAGAAGCTCGATGAGCGTGAATCCGCACCGCCTGCTTGTTCTTCCATGACTCGGCATTGCTTGCTCCCTGGAACCTGTCCCAGCGGATCCCGTAGGCCGCCTCGGCCCGGATTATGACGCAGACCAAGTCGTGCGAGAGCGACGCGACTTGCTCTTTTAATGGTATGCACCGTCCTGGCGACTCCGGCTTGTGGAAGAGGCGCGCTCCCCTCCCGCAAGGTTGGGAATCAAACCGCCCCCCGGCAGGCATGAGCCCACGCCTGCCGGGGAGCAGACCATTCAAAGGGTAACTGCACTACTTCCGACGGCGGAGAAGAAGCCCCGCCCCGCCAACGAGCACCATCGCCAGGCAGGTCGGCTCGGGCACGTAAGTAAGCACCAGAGCGTTGCCGGCGCCGTTGATGTCGATCGCCCACGATCCCGCGAAACTGGGAGAGAAAGCGCTCGTGTCGATGGTCCAGTCAGCGGCGTCGAATCCGGTGATCGTGCCCGTGGTGGTCAGGATATCCCACGAGCGGTTGCTCTCGGTGAACGTGGCGCCGCCGCCTGCTCCAACGGCACCGGGATTGTTGTTCGCCATCAGCGAGATCACGGCGAGCACGTAGCTTCCCGACCCGCCCGTCAGCGCCAGGTTGCCGGTGATCTGGACGGTGTCGGCATTGGTGCCCACCGGCCCGTTCCAGTCGTTCAGCTCCCACTGATAGGTATTGGCGCTCCAGTTCTGACTGACGCCGAGGCTCAGGGTGCCGGGGCTGCTGCCCGGCGCGAGCTTCTGCGTCGTGCTGCTCAGAGCCAGATCATAGCCGATCGTGCCGCTGCCCCCGACCGTCCCGCCGGTCTGCATCACCAGCGATCCGCCGCCGTTGGTCAGCGTGCCGTTGACGATCAGCTTGCCCGCGTTGTTCAGGGTCGCGTCGGTGTTGATCGTAAGCGAGCTGCCGGCATCCACCTGGGTCGTGCCGGTAGCGGCGTTGTTGTGGGTTCCCGCCGCCAGAACCAGCCCGCCGGCGCCGCTGGCCCGCAGCAGCCCGTTGTTGGCGAAGCCGGTGGCGTTCGGATCGATCGTCATCGCGTAGGCGGCGCCATCCGCGTTGATCGTGCCGTTGTTGGTGATGGCCAAGCTGTTCGTCCCGAGCTGTCCTGCTCCGCGGATCGTGTGCCCCGTGTCATTGACCAGCACCGCCGTCCCGCCGATCCTTGTGATCATGACCCGGTTGACGTCCCCGCCGGTGTCGACCTGCATGACGACCTGGCCGCTCCCGGACAACGTCGTCGTCCCATTGACGCCGATGCCGGCGTAGCTGGTCGCGGACGCGGACTTGGAGATGAGGTTGATCGTGCCGGTGTTGGTCAACGTGTTGGTGCCCGCCTCAAGCCTCGCGCTGGCCGTAATCGTCGGATTCCCGGACATGATGATGTTGATGGTGCCGCTGTTGTTGAAGCTTCCTGTGTTAGGAACAATGAACCGGTAGTTCGCGCCACTGGCGCCGCTGGTGGCGTTCGTGGGGTTCTCGAAGTTGACGGTGCCGCTGTTGGTGAAGGAGCTGGTGCCCTGCATGGTCACGCCGATTCCGGCGCCGCTGTCGGTTCCGTTGGTGGCCAGCTTGGCATTGAATGTCCCGGCATTGGTGAAGGTCACGTCCGTCAGCTTGAAGCCGGGCGTCGTACTGAGCGTTCCCAAGGCGTTGTTGCTGATCGTTCCGCCCGTGATGTTCATCGTGCCCTGAGGGTTCAGGGAGAAGGACGATGCGCCGACCGTCCGAATCGTTCCTCCCGTGTTGGTGATGTTGAGGGTGCGTCCGTTCTGGATGAAGATCTGCATCGAGCTTCCGGTGCCGGAGGCCTCGATGATGCCGCTGTTGGTTATCGTGGGGCTGAAGTTGTTAAAGAGAAGCGACATGGCCACGCCTTGGTTGGACGAAATGGTCCCGGCGTTGTTGAACACGAAATCCGTGCTTGTATTGAAGTACAGCCTTCGATCGTTGGTGGTGTTCGACTGTACGGTGAAGCCCGACGCGACGGTGAGGCCCGAAATGTAAGTCTGGCCGTCGAGAACAACCACAGCGCCGCCGCCCAGGGAACTGTCGATCACCGCCTGCCAGGTATTCGTGGGAGGGTTGCCGGAAGTTTGGCTGGGAACTCCGTTATTCCAGTTTCCGGCGGTGTTCCACGTCCCGCCCGACGAGCCCTGCCAGGTGGAGACGGTCAAGGCCGCTGAGGCAGCGCCTCCCGCGGCCAGAATCACAGTCGCAACGCCCGCCACCAACGCCACGATCAAAAACCGCCTCAGCCGTAACATTGCTTGTTCTCCTTCTCGTTTGAGCGCGCTCGAGCCACGTAATGTGGCTCGCAGCCGTTTGGAAATGGACATGAACCGACGCCTCATCCCGACAGTCATGCCTTCAGAGCTGGATTGTGCCTCTCACCCCCTGCGGCGCCGCCGCGCCAGGATCCCCGCCAGGCCCGCTGCCACCAGTGTCGCCGTCGCGGGTTCAGGAACGCCGGCTGCATAGACCGAGCCGACCTCGGTTCCGCTCAACGCCCGGTTGTAATACCGGACCTCGTCCAGGTCGCCCTTCCATTTTTCCGTGTGCGCCCCGGAGTACGCAGCAATGTATTCGCCCGCCGCCGTCGCCAGCGTGCCGCTGTCGCTGAGGGTCTTGGTCTGAAGCACGCCGTCCACATACATCAGGGCCGTGCTGCCGTCGTAGGTGATGGCCACGTGATGCCACGCGTCGGTGGAAGGCGCCGCGTCGGACAGCAAGGCCGTGTCACTCGACCAGCTTCCGCCCGCAAGCTGCTTGTAACGGATTTTCCCGGCGTAGCTCCCGCCGGACGATTCGACAGACAGCGTGTAGGCACCGTCGCCGCACACCATCTTCTTGATCACCGAGGTGTCGGAGAAACGGAACCACACCGCCAACGTGAACGAATCCTCTCCACTGAGGAACTTCGGCGTCACCACGTATCCGCCAGTCTGTCCGCCGTCGAAATTCAGGTAGGAATTTCCGCTCTCCACCAGGCGGCTCATGTGGGTGCTGTTGGCGTCGGTGGCGTCCCACGTGCTGGTGACGCTGTTGAGTTCCTTGCCCGCTACGCTGGTGTCTTCGAGCGAATACCTTCCCACAAGTCCCGACAGGACATCCGCGCGACTCGTGGCCGCCTGACCCAGCGCGATGAGTGCAACGACAAACACGATGATAGTTTTCTTGACTGACATCATTCTCTCCTTCGTCTCCTCAAGGCTTTCGAATTGCGCACTCTCATCCATACGTTGCAATCCATTGTACCAATTGTTGCATTATCCGCAAGAAGAAAATGCCTTTTCCCGTAGTTTGTTGGGCGTTTGGGCGTATTTCGATACTACTGCGGCTGTTCCGCACAATAAGACTTCGTGTCGTTGTTGTTCATCTTCTGGCGATGGGACAGAAGATTGTCGCGTCCCTGCATCCAGGCCACATGACCGTCGACGTAGACCATGTTTCCGCCGGCTTCGTCCAGGCTTCCGGCGACCTGGCCGACGTGGTTCCAGGACGTCACAGGTTCGTAAGGAAACAGTTGTCCGAATCGCATCAGATCGGCCAACATCGTGGTGCGGCCGGCCACGGTGACATCTCCTATGCGGCCCTTTCCGTGGCGACCGGTTTTTCCCGCCCAAGCGGGATTGAGATCGGCAGCCAAGCCCATGAAATAGCAATAGGAGATGGTGACATTGCTGGTGGTGGGAGGGCTGTTGGGGAAGGCATTATACGTCGCGGTCCAATTGGGGTCGTTGCCTCCTCCGATCGTCTCCAATCCCTCCTTGCAGAAGAACAGGTCGCGGCGACCGGCTTCGATCGGCAGGTAGCGGGCCTTGGAAAAATTGGTGTGCCGAATCGCCCAGTCGTTGAAGATGTAGGGCCAACTGGTCGTATCCTCCCTTTGGTGGGCGGGGAAGTCACCTTGGTTGTCATTGGTATAGAGCAGAACCGCCATGCCGATCTGCCTGAGATTCGACCCGCAACATAAACGTGTCGCCAGAAGCTTTGCCTTCTGCAACGAGGGCAAGAGGACCGCCATCAGCAGTGAAATAATGGCGATCACGACTAGAAGTTCGATGAGCGTGAACCCAGGACTCTTGGCTCGCATGGTTGGTTACCCCGCAAACCGGTTAGGGACGGAGATCACATCTGTTGCATCTTATCTTTACTACGCTTGTTTTTTTACACAAAAAAACGTTCCCGCGACCCTTGGGGCAGGCTCTTTCGATTCCATCCTTTTTCACAACAAGACGATACAGGCGGAATCGAATTCTCGCTCTTGACGAGGTTCGCGCGTTCTTCCGTGGCTACTTGGCCGCTTGGGTTTCCGCCGCCGAAGCCGCCAGGCTTTCAAAAACCTTGTTCATGCTTTCGATGGTGACGTAGCCCTTGTCGAATCGGGCGTAGGCGATCCGGGCGTCAGCGCCATCCTGTGTTTGAGGAACGCCCGCGTTGATCCACCTTGCGCCGACGACCAGCGGTTCGTACCGTGGACCGGTGGACCCGGCGGGTACGGCGGCGAGCACGTTTCCACCTGCGGCAACCGGCTCGCCCTTGACCGCCGCGGGAGAGGCGGCCGGGCCCTCCGCGGACATCTCGCGGACGTAGAGCACCGGCGCGGATTCTTCCTGCCAACTCGCGGCCACGAAATACCATTTCGCCGGATTCCACGCCTGCTCAACGTCCGACTCGGCGTAGACGAAGTCCGCGTCATCCCCATCGCCGTTCAAGTCGCCCACCGGTCCCGTGTGCCCGCCAAGAGTCGGCTTCTCGCCCCGCCCCACGCGGAATCGCAACTTGCCGCCTTCGATCCACAAGGACCACGCCCCGCTGCTGTAAGGC
>DNAS01000045.1:30192-49428 GCA_003485185.1 Phycisphaerales bacterium
CCGCCCCGCTGCTGTAAGGCTGGCCCATGCCGAACCCCGTGCCCGACAGTCCGCGGCGCGAGCCGCCTTTCCATTCGTTTTTCGGCTGAACGACCAAGTAGACGGTCCCGCCCTGGTCCTTGTCCTTCTTGCCCAGTCCTGAGAAGCCCAGATATTTTCGGTATTCGGCGTTGTTGCCTTCGCTGCCAGTCTTGACGGTCGTCAGGCCGAACTTGTCTTTGCTTGCCTCGCCCACACCAGCGCCGACGTCAAGATATCCGCTGTGCAGGAACGCCTTCCACTGGTTGCCGATGCCGGTGGAACCGGTCTTGCAGACGGTCTCGCTCATCAGCTTGGATTCCACGGACGCGCCATCGGCTGCGACGTTCAGCTTGACGATCGCCCCCGCAGCCGCATCCGCCTTTTCGTCAAACTGCCATTCCGCGACCGTCTGCGCGGAAACCGAACCCGTCGCCAGGAACAATCCGACGGCAAGCAGCAGGCTGATAATTCCAAAGGATCTTTTCATGGCTCTTCCTTTCCTATTCGTCCGTATTCAAACCGGAAAATCCGACAGGACTTTCTTGCTGAGTTCCCGCCCGTTGACATCCCGCACGAGGCAATTCCGCCCTGCCGCCCAGGCCGCCGCGACGCCGGCCGCCTGCCCCAACTCGCAACAGCACACGGTGGTCCGCGCCGAACCGAGGGCTTCCCGCGAGGCGCTGATGCACCGCCCGGCGACCAGAAGTTGATCGACCCGCACCGGCACGAGGCACCGATACGGGATTTCGTAATATTCCCCGGGCGCGACGACCAAGTCGGTCCCGCTGCGATCATCTTCCGTCATCGTGGCGGCGTGGACGTCGATGTAATAGTTGTGCCGCGCGACGGCGTCCTCGAACTTCCGTCCCTCGAGAACGTCCTCGGCCGTCAGACGATGCAGGCCCACGACCCGCCGGCTCTCGCGCAGCCCCAGTTGCGGGGCAATCGCCAGCAGCGTCGCCTGCTCAAAACCGGGAACGTGCTTCCGGTAGAATTCGACGACCTCGCGCACCTGCCTGCGGCCGAGCGCTTCGGCGCGAGATAGGCTCCAGGCGTCGGTGGAATCCAGGTGCACGCGGGTGACGTTGTGGTAGGTGACGTTTTCGGGCACGGCCGGCGTACCGATCCAGAGGTTGTGCGGCACCGACAGTCGGCCTTCCTTGCGGGCCTGGTCCTGGAGTTGCACGTGGAGATCCTGGTGGTCGCGCCACCACTTCTCCGCGGCTTCCCGGTTGACCCCGCTCATCAGAAAGGTGGTGGTGCCGGGTTGGCATTTCCCGTCTTTCGGGCGTCCTTTTTCAAAGTCCGCGCCGGAAAAACAGACGACGTCGCCGTCGCCCGTGCAGTCGACGGTGACCTTGGCGCGCAAGGCCAACCGCCCCGATTTGGTTTCGACGACGATTCCGCCGACGGTCTGGTCTTCCCGGATCGCGTCCGCGCAGAACGCGTGCAACAGGACCTGGACGCCTGCCTCTTCCATCATGTCGTCGAGCAGGCACCGCATCATGTCGCTGTCGAACGCGGCGTGCCAACTGCGAGGGTTGTTCCGGGATTTCCCGACGGGATCCTCGGCCGCCCCCATCGCGTGCAGGCGCTGAAGGATCTCCAGGGAAATGCCGCCGACGATGAGGCGGCCCTTGCGGTCGTGAAAGCAGGTGGCATGCGTCTGGAACGCGAGGGTCCAGGTGCCGCCGAGCGAGGCGCCCTTTTCGACAAGCAAAGTCCGGGCCCCTTCGCGCACTGCCGCCAACGCGGCACCGACGCCGGCAGGTCCGGCGCCGACCACCAGCACATCCACCTCCGCTGCCACCGGCAAATCCCGCGCAGGCTCATGATGCTTCCCTACGGATTTTTCGCTGCTCATAGATTTTCCCTGCGTGGGGCGAAATGGTTCCTGCCCCGCGTTGATTCCCGTCGGCTTCGCCGGCGTCGTATCGAAATTTCGGACTGCCCCATGGAGCACGGCCGGCGTTCATTTCGCCTGCCCCACTCATTCTGGATCACAGGACAAACCCGTGTCGGCGACCGCCCTATGCATACAATCCAACCTCACTTGCGTGCCCATCGCAAGAGGTTATGCAAACCCCATGGTCGGCCATTCGTTCCCCAGGATTATTTGGCTTGGGCGTTCGACTCCGCCGTTGCCTTGGGCTGCGTGGCGGGTTGCGAGGCGGCGGAAACCTTCAGCACCAGCCGGGGACGCAACGCCTTGGTTTCCGATTCCTTCGAGTAATAACCGAACGTCTCCCCGTTGTTCTCGCCCGTGCGGAGCATCACGCCGTAATTGGCCGTCTTTCCGCTTTTCCACGCCTTATACAGCGGGGTAATGTCGAACGAGTGCCAGATGTCCTTCTCGTCGCTGACTTTGACCTTGGTCACCGGCGTGCCTTCGAAGTCCGGCAAGGCGCTCCACGAGGCGGACTTCTCGTCCCATTCCTTCTTGATCTGGTGGACGGTGACATCGGTTCCGGTCCCGTCGCCGCTGTAGCGGTACAGTTCCAGCTTGGCCGACTCGACGTTGGCGGGCGCGTTGGACAGATCGAATTGGATCAGCGCCCACAGTTTGAAGTTGTTGCTTCCGTCCGCGTGCCCAGCGTGAACGAACACCTGCCCGCCGGCCTGGTTGGCGTTTCCCGGGTCGCGGCTGTCCACGAAGGTGTCCTTCCCCTTTTCGTCGATCGTGACGACGGTGTCCTCGGCCATCGCCTCAAACCCCACAGTCAGAATCATCAGCGCCATCACAATCGTTGCCAGCCGGCTTTTCGACATCGCCTTCTCCTTCCGCAAGTCATTCCCTTGTCATCCATGCGCATACTTCGCCGCACGTCCGCCCTTCCCCGAAGAAAGGAAGCGAACGAAAGCGGCGGACCGCCACATGAAGCGATCCGCCACATGAGCAGGAATTCCGCTAGCGCTGACGGCGCCTGCGGATCCACATGGCCAACGAAGCCAAGGCAACCAGCGACATCGAGGCCGGTTCCGGAACGACGATCACGAGCCGCGGCCGAAGGTCCGTGTAGCCCGATTCGCTGGAGTAATACCCGAACGTTTCGCCGTTGTTGGTGCCCGTGCGGATTTGCACGCCGTAGTTGGTCGCGGTTCCGGCCTTCCAGGCGTTATACAGCGAGGTGATGTCGAGTGAGTGCCACACGTTGAGATCAGAGGGCACCGTAATCGTGTCAACGGCCGTACTGCCGGTCGTCGGCTTGGTGTTCCACGTCACGCTGTTTTCCACCCAGTCCGAGGTGATCTGATAGGCCGAAACCGTGGTCCCGGTACCGGAACCGGTATAGCGGTACAGTTCGAGCTTCGCCGACTGAACGTTTCCGGGCAATGACGACAGATCCTCGAACTGGATCAGCGCCCAGATATGTCGGTTGTTGCTGCCATCCCCATGGCCGGCATTCACCCAGGCCCGAACGCCCTGATTGTCGTCCGGGTTGGAGGAGTCAATATAGTTGTCCTTGATGTTGTAGGGCTGATACACGATTGGGTCGGCCAGAGCCACCGTCGCGCCCAAGGACAGAATCAGACACGCCGCCACTGCCACTGTTGAAATCCTCACCATCGCCATACTCCTTTTCAAAATGGTCTTCCTGTATGGAGATCAGGACTGTACCTGTCTCCCGTTTATCAACGAATTGTGCATCCCTCCCACGGGATAAATACCTGTCTCGGGATGTGCTTGCGAAGGCACATAAAGCAGATCATGGATTCAAGTGGGATTGCCCTCGCTCACACCTGTTGGAGTTTAATTATACCACTGTTGTTGTCCGGCTCAAGACCTTTCTTCGAATACCTTAGGGCCTTGGCCCCGTCCTACTCATCTTGCCTATCAATCGTCCGGCTGCTCGGCGCAGTAGGACCGGTCGATATTGCTTGGATTGCGCATAACTTGCTGATGCAACAACAGGTTGTCGCGACCTTCGATCCATCCGACGTGGCCGTCGGCGTAGAACATGTTACCGCCGGCTTGGTCCAAGGGCTTGGACCCCGCTCCGGAATATCCCGTGTGGTTCCACCACGTGACCAGGTCGAAATTCGGCGAGGATCCAAACCGCATCAGGTCGGCCAGCACGGTGCTCCGGGCCGCCACCGTCACCTCACTCACGCGGACCGCGCCACAGCGATTGTTCCCTCCGGGAACCACCGTCCGGGCGGCGCCCGCGAGCGTGTATCCGTAGAAGTAGCAGCAGGAGATCGCAATCGTCCAGTTGCCGCCGTTTCGTTCCGGGAACGTCGCGTAGGACGAATGAAAGTCGCTGTTCGGCGGCAGGGTTTCCAGCCCTTCCGCGCAGTAGTAAGCGTCGCGCGACTTGGGCGCGTATTCCATCGAATAGAACGCCGCGTTGTTCCGCCAGTAGCCTTTCGGCGCGCCCCAGTCGTGGAACAGGTACGGCCAGTTGCTGATGTACGTTCCGCCCGCGTCAGGATCGGAGTGGCTGGGGAATTCCTCGCTGAAGTCCTCCGCGTACAGCAGGGTGGCCATCCCGATCGACCGCAGGTTTCCGCCGCACCCTTGCCGTTTGGCGATCACCAGGGCCTTGCGGAGCGAGGGCATCAGGAGGCTCACCAGCAGCGAGAGGATGGCGATCACCACCAAAAGTTCAATCAGGGTGAATCCGCATCGTCTGGTTGTCCTTCCATGACTCGGCATCGCTCTCTCCTTATGCCGCCAAGCCATCACCGACATTACGACATGGCAGCAGGCGCTGCTTGTTTCGCTTCTCATTTGTCCTGCCCCGCCGCACGCTCCGGCGCCACGGCAGTGCTTTCGCGCCACACCATCTCGCCTTCGACCAGAACTTCCCGCGGCGTATGGTCTCCGTTGTTGACCTGTTCCAGAAGCAGGTCCACAGCCTTGGCAACGATCCCGTGTTCGTCGCGATGAATGCTGGTCAGCGTGGGTTCCGTTTCGTCGCAGAAACGAAGGTTGTCATGTCCGACCAGGCTGACGTCTCCCGGAACCGAAAGACCGCGCCGCTGGAGTTCGTGCAGGGCGCCCAGGGCCATCCAATCGTTGCAGCAGAGGATGGTGCTGGGCAAGGGGCCTCGGGAATCCAGCTCCCGGATTCCCGTGCGCCCCCCTTTGAGCTCCTCCGCCAGGTCCAGGACAACCCAAGCCGGATCGGGGGTGATCCCGATCTCTTTCAGAGAGGAAACGTAGCTTTTGTATCGCGCCTGGGCCGAAGGATACTCCAGGCTGTTCATCAACAGGCCGAACCGCCGGTGTCCCAGCGCCGCCAGGCGCAGAACGGCCTGGTGGATGGCAGGGGTGGGCTCGGACCGAACGCAACTGATCCCCAGGCGTTTCGTCGAATCGTTGATCGCCACGACCGGGACGCGCAGCTCGCTGATCTGGCGGACCAGTTCCGCCGGCGGATGCCCCGCCACCAGCACGCCGTCGACGCGGTTCTGCTGAACGACGGCCGGCAGCGGCGTCTGCCCCTGCGAAGGCCTGCGCTCGACGCATTCCAGGTTGACATGCAGGTTCCGCTCGCCCAGTACGCGCTGCGCCAGCCAGGCCATGCGATCCAGGAATTGTGCGTCAGGCCGGTCCGGGCGAGAAGACGCGATCAGAAGTCCGATCGCCTGGGAACGGTTCGCCCGCAAGGGACGGGGACGATAGCCGATCTCCTCGGCCAACTGCCGGATCATTTTCCTCCGACGCTCACTGACCCGCGGATCCTGGTTCAGGGCACGGGAAACGGTGCTGGTGTCCACTTCCGCCAACGCCGCCAAGTCCCGCAGCCCGATGGATTTCTTCGCCTTCAACTGCTCGATGCGTTCGATGGGAATGCTGGTTTTCACGCCTCAAAGCCCTTGATCTAAATTCGGACGGGTCCAGCCGAAGCGATGCCTCTTGCGCCGCTTCCCATGTTTGTCGGCAAACCCCGCCCACTGGCGGACAGGACGCATTATGCACTCCATGACAACGGTTGTATTTTATTATACACATGTTGCAAGCCCATGCAAGAAAATACCCCGCTTTTATAACACGGAAGACCTCGTGCCGGGAGCTTGGAGCCCAGTGCGGAGAGGATGCCCCGAAAAGCGTGAGCACGAATCAGGGGATGCAAGAGCTTCCTACTGTGAACCGACGAGCAGACGCGTTCTATAACCTCCCCCCACGAGCCACGCGGAATGGTCTTGTCGCCCGATTTCATCTGCGATAAGAAGGAAGGCAACAGATGGAGTGCGGGCCGATGATTCCCGCAACGACAGGAACAGCAAATGCTGAACGTGAACGACTTCGGGGCCCAAGGCGTTGCCCGTCCCAGTCAGAAGCTGGAACTGACGAACCTTGAATACAAGTGGATTCGCTACCCTTCGGGCACGAAAGAGACAATCTACGCACCAAGCCCCAGCGCCGTGTATGACTCGGTGGGCATTCAACGGGCCATCGACGCCGCCTGGGCCGCCGACGGGGGCACCGTGGTAGTTCCAGCCGGCGACTACCTCGTCGCGCCGATCGAGCTCAAGAGCCGGGTGTGTCTGCACCTGGAAGCCGGCGCGCGGCTCTGGGGCAGCCCCCTGCTCTCAGACTACCATTGCCCGCCCGGCGAGTTCTCGCCGCACTTTCCGACCGAGCGGGGGACAAGCCACTTTCACGGGATCGTCTTGGGGGGCTTCCGGCCTCTGATCTGGGCTGACAACGCCGAGGACGTGGCGATCACGGGCATGGGCCAGATCAACGCCCAGTCGCCCCAGTGGGTCATCCCCTGGATGAACAGCCGTCCGACGAGTTGGGACAGCCTCATGGGGCAGCGGCCGAAGGACACAGTGAGTTTCTACCGCTGCCGGCGCGTTCGGGTCGAATCGGTGCAGATTCTCCGCAGTCCCAGTTGGACGCTGGTTTTCGACACGTGTGACGGCGTGCAGGTTCGGGGCTTGCGGTTGCGCAGCTTCGACGCCATCAATTCCGACGGGATCGATGTCGTGAACACCTCCAACGTCACCATCTCCGACTGCGATCTCTGGACAACCGACGACGCCATCTGCCTCAAGAACCTCATTGCCAACCACACGATGGGGAATATCGTCGTGACGAACTGCCTGATCCGCACGGCCTGCTGCGGCCTGAAGATCGGCACCGAGTCGATCGGAAATTTCCAGGACGTCACGTTCAGCAACGTCGTGATCTACAACCCCGACGGCGACATGAAGGGCGCCGAGGGCGGCGTCAACCTCTGCGCCGTGGATGGCGGATTCGTCCGCAACGTCAACGTCAGCAACATCGTCATGCGAAACGTCGATTGCCCGTTCTTCCTGCTGGGCAGTTGCCGGACGGGCAAACAACAAGCGATGCGGACGCCGCGAAGCGGCCGGATGGAGCGGATTTCCCTCAGCAACATCCAGGCGGACGGCGCGCGGCACACGTCTTGGATCGTCGGGCGGGCCGACGAGCCCATCCGCGATGTGCGGCTGAGCAACATCGACATCCGCAAGACGCGGGACTTTTACGACGCGCCGATCACCGCGCCCGTCCCGGAACTGCCGGAGGCTTATCCTTCGCCCTGCCGGTTCGGGCGACGGCACCAGGGCGACGACCTTCCGGCTTTCGGCCTGTACCTGCGGCACGTGCGGCGCATCGGCGTTCGCGACTTCCGCCTGGACAGCGCGGCTCAGGACTGCCGGCGGTTCATCGTCCAGGAACAATGCAAGGATGTGTCACTCCAGGACTGCTGGACCAACCTCCCGGCTGATTAGGTGCAACCACCCCTCCGCACCAATCTGAAATCAAAAATGGAAAGGTTCGCGCTCACACGGCGTGGTTTGGGGCGTTCCGGGAGACGGCCTGGGAGAGAGCACAGCGGGCGATGGGACTCGAACCCACAACAGCCAGCTTGGAAGGCTGCGACCACTGCGACGTAGGTATTGATGGGACAGAAGTTACAACCGACCCCACACACACTTGCACCACTGCTTGCACCATCAAACCCGAAAACGGCCATCAGACTCCCCCCGAAGCTTCCGTAAATGGCCATAACGTCGATGAACTCGTAGCGCTCGCCCAAGTGATAGCGAGTCTCTGTGCCGATGATCGGGCAAGGTTGGCCGCAATGCTGAAGACCATCGTGTGAGGCCTGTTGCCGCGCACCACGTATTAGAAAATTTTCAGTACGATGCACGTAGTCCTTTGGCCAGCCTCTTCTATGCGCTTCGCGTTCCTCAAGCCGGAGTTTTGGCTAGAGCGCATTGCGTTAGCATGTAGCGTATCCGCAGTTTTGAAAGACTCCTCGGCAGTCACTTGGGGTGATCCTCTCGAGTCCGGTTGCGATCGCATCGCAGAGGGCGTCGAATGTGCGGGCATCGACCGATCGCAGGTGCGTCTTGAGCTTGGACCAGAGGTTCTCGATCGGGTTGAAGTCCGGGGAGTACGGCGGCAGATAGAGCACCGTTGCGCCAGTTGCTTCGATCGCTTGCCGGACACCAGCGGCCTTGTGCGGCTGAAGATTGTCCATGACCACGATGTCGCCAGGACGCAGCCGTGGAGCCAGCGCCTGCTCCACGTAGGCCAGGAACACCTCGCGGTCTGTTGGGCCATCGAAGGCAGCAGGTGCAAACGCGCCTCGCAGGCCGACGGCAGAGAGGATCGTGGTAGTCTTCCAGTGCCCGTGCGGCACCTTGGCCACCAGACGCTGTCCGATGAGGCTGCGCCCGCGCAGGCGGCACATGTTCGTCTGAGCGCCGCTTTCATCAAGAAACACGAGGCGATCGGGGTCTATGCCTTCGAGCTGCCTGTGCCACTGCTGTCGCAATTGCTGGACGTCCGGCCGGTCTTGCTCGGAGGCGTGCAGGACTTTTTTTTTAAGCTGAGCTTCATGCGCTGCAACGCGCGGCAGAGGTTCGACAGTGGCCCCGACGTGACAATATTGATGATGGATGCCGCAACGGCTTCGCCTGACCTGCTCCCGCCAGCCACCTTGCCGTCCGCCGGGCCAAATCCGGTCCTCCAAAGTACTCGATCAGGATCTCGTGCACCGGGATGTTCCCGGCCGTGTTCTTCGGCATGTATCGTTCCACCCCCCTCTGGCCCGGCACGCTGGCGATCCCCACCATCAGATCCTCATACTGCGTCAGGACATACGGCCCGATCCGCTCGGTCTTCCGGTCGGATCCCGGGACGACCACCTTGCCCGCCTTCTTGTTCGTCTTCTTGCCGGCCATCTTGTCCATCTCCTTCCGAGGTAAATCGCCACCACCCATGAAAACACATATCGGTGCGGCTCCATAACATGGGGGGCTGTTGCGCCGAGCTGACCCGCCTAGCGTGTTTTTCGCGCAAGCCCTTTTCGCCCCCGGAGGGCTCCAATGTGTGTCCACCCTGCTCGCCACATTTCTTTTAACTATCAGGCCGCAAGGAAGTTAATATTTTTAAGCGTCCCCCGTTTTACGAGACCCCACCTCTCGTTTTTCCCTAGTCGACCGTACTGATGTTAAATTGGGTAAATTAAAAACGCCCAAAATCGTTCCTGCAGAGTTCTATTAGAAAGCCCCGTATGGAGAAGCGCTCATATATCCCCGCTAATAGTTTCCCCCATAGCTTTCAGTTCCTCTAATCCATGGCCGGGCCAGGTCCGGGACCAGCCGCACCAGCACCGTTCCAGGCTCTGATGGTTCTCGCAGTCTTGGCAGACCCAGCAGGCACAGTCCTTGCGGTAGACCATGAGACCCCCGCAGTCCGGACAGGTTTCGGGGGGATTATTGGGGGATGTCTCTTGCCTCACCCATCTGGGGACTGGGCTTCATGGTCAAGAGCGGGAGACCGAGGACTGCGTCAAGCCTTCGCGACGAGGACCAGCTCTTCCGAAACGGAACGGTCAAACTCGTGGAACTGCCAGCCGTCGTACAACTTCGGCGGGCGGAAGCCGGCGCCCGTGAACGCCTCGCAAAGCCGCTGGGCCCGATAAGGCCTCAGCTCCATCGAGTGCAATTTGTGCCGGCATCGCCCTTGTCGCCAATGCAGCTCCAGGAGGTTGAAGCGGACATTCTCCCGCAGGAAGTCGTAGAACCGCACGTATTCCGCGTCTCCGCTTCGGGTCACGCCGACGATTCGCTCCCGTCGCTCCAGGATGCGGTCGTAGTTGAGCAGGTGGACGACCGCGATGCCGCCAGCGGCCAGCAGTGCCCGGAAGCCTCGGATCGTCGCGTGCAATTGCGCATCGGTCAGCAGGTGGGGCAGCGAATTGCCCAGGCACAGGATGGCGTGGAACGGCCCGGCCGGGCTCTGCGCGATGGTTTCCATCGGGGCGTGGAGCCATTCGATGTGGCGGCCCGCCTCGCCGGCCTGCTTCCTCGCTTCCCGAAGCATCGCCTGGGAGGCGTCCGCGGCAACGACCTGGACGCCCCGTTCGGCCAGCGCACGTGCGTGAAGGCCCGTGCCGCAGGCCACGTCCAAGACCCGCCGCACGCGATGGGACTTTGTCAGCCAAGCCGCCAACCGCCGCGCCGCGTCGGCCCGCGCGGCGCCGGCGACGATCTCGTCGTACGAACCGGCTATCTCGTCGTAAAAGCCCATGTCCAATCCATTAGGAAAATCAATATCTGTTTCCAACAACGGCTCTACCCACCAACATGGAGGTTCCGGGCGTCAAGAGCTGTTGAACAAGGACGGAAGGATGGCGACGACTCAGCGAGATTCCTTTCGCCGCAGTCATTGAAGTGTTTTCGGGATGTCAGGGAACGTCCTTGCTTGGAGGATCATCCGTAGGGCGCATAGTGTCCCCATCGCCTTCGCAGGCTATCATCTTCGCACGATATATCCTTGTCAGCCAGCTAGACCGGGTGGTGCCCTGGGAACAATGAATCCTTCGTCTGTTCGTATGAATTCAACAAGATCCTCCCACCGGTCGCGGATGAAGCCTAGGTCGGGATGCCACAGGATCTCAAGCTCCATCTCGTTGTTGCACTCACGACATACCAGAGGATCACGACCACAGAGATTTAGCAGCAGAGCCCGATAAGGGATCCGCCGCCGTCTGTGCGGAAGCTCCGCACTTTGGGAAGATGCCTGCCGGCGGGTGATCTGTTCTCTAGCGATGGTGTATCGTCGGTTGCTGTGAAGACCCGCGTGACGAATGCGAATAAAACTTTTGGGAAGGATGTGTTCCACCATCTGGGCAACGAAATCTCTCGCAGCCATTGTCCTGGTCGCGACTTTATTACTTGTGAAATCCCAGTAGCGGTAACGCACGTTTTTCCCGTCGTAGTATATGATGCGGTTCGGTGAAATAATCGGCGCCCCTAAATACTTGGAGATGTATCGAGCGGTACGCCGCTCCCCGTGACCGATCTCTTTATTCTCGACACGAACGAAAAAACCACCGGGGTGTCGACGCCGCAGCTCTTCCACGGTTGCATGGATCTTCAGGTCGTCCACGTTCTGCGAAACCATCCGCAGGAGCGCCTCTCCCCAAACCTTGCGAAACAAAGGGTAGGACGGGACGGTGCTCCGATACATGCGGCCGTCACGGCCAATGCCCCCGAGTGTAACCAGTACATGTACGTGTAAATGCAAATTCCCCGCTCGTCCTTGGCTATGCAAAACGGCGATTGTTCCGATCTCAAGATCTTTACGGCGAGTGTTCTTTCGAAAGACCTCCGCCAAGGTTCTATGGGCAATGCGAAGTAGTTCGCCTAAAAGTTTTGGGTTTCTGCAGTGGACGCGGAGTTCTTCGGGCACCGTCAGAATGACTTGCCGATATCGCATGCCCGGTAGAAGCCTGCTGGCGATGAATTCGGACCATTCCAAAGCCCGTCGTTTGGCGCAAGTAGGGCAAAACTGGGTTTTGCAAGTGAAGGATACAAGGCGTGTTTGGCCACAGCGCGTACATCGATATTTCGCGAAGCCCATCCTATCAGCATCGCCACATCGGAGTGTATTGCCCACAACACGCCGATGCCACAGAGTGTTAAACCGCGGATTCGACCGTAACACATCCGGCCAGTGCTGCCCGACAATCTCCTTTAACAAATCGTTGCGTCGGGACATCGGATTTTTCTCCGACGGGCGCGGTCCCAGCCGTCGGGCGCTACAGGCACCTACGGGGGCAGGGCTTTGCCCTCAATCAGCCGGGAATTCCTCGGAGTCGGACGAGACCTGAGATGGCACTGGCAGAGGGCGGTATGGACTGGGGCAAAAGGCTGCGGATTTCCTCAAGGGCGAGGAGGGGGAGGTAGCGGGGGGAGATGGTGAAATATTGGCCGGACACGCCGGAAGCTCAGGGCATTAAACGGCTTAGCGTGCGATCAGGGAAGCTCATTCAGGTCTTCCAGTTCGCCGTATCGACGTATGTGTCCGCATGGGAGCATACGAATGATCAAAACGTCATCGGGGCCATTGTCAAACTCGATATCACTCACGCGCTTATGACAATCCGGGCAATACTGTGGGTCTTTTTGGAGGGTTCCCCCGAGAATGTCCGGATCAAGGTCAATAATCGACAGGGCACTTTTGTCGGTCCCGTGTCGGGACGGGGGAGATTTCTGACCCTGCCGCCGGTCTGGACACTTGTTCTTCAAGGAGGCGCCCGCGCCGGATTTGCGTTTGCGATCCTCCTTGCGGGTCGCGTCGTCCATCTGCCGGTAGAGCTCCAGGCAATACGGGATGGTGTACAGCTTCCACGAATCCTCCCGGGGCACGTTGTGGAACTTCAGCGTGATGTTGATGACTATTTCCCGCAGTGGGCAGAGGGTCAACGGCGCCAGACCCGCCAGATACTCCTGCGGCATATAGTAACGGTCGAACATCAGCGCCTCGGTGGGGCTAAGTTCCCCAGCGAGTGACCTCCTGACCGCCCGCAGGATCCGGCACCAGCATCGCGATACCGTCCACAAGGAATCTGCCGCTAGGCAGAGAAGGTCTCTGTGAAATTGCCGCCTGCTCACTGGCGATCCCGACCTGCCCCACAGGTCCGCGTATCCGCGGTTATGTATACCGGCAAATACCTTCGACAAGTCCTTGGTCTCATCGATCGCCACCTTCCGCAGATGTGTCGCAAGCAATCTCGCTGTGTCGCCCCATCTGGCCCGCTGAATCTCCTGCCTCTTCGCATTCAGGTCAAGGATGGACCCGATCACGGCCTTTCGCACCCGTTCCCTGGACCACCTGCGCCTCCGATGTTGCGCAAACTCTTCTGCTTGCCACAGCACTGCGGAATCCAGCGGGCCAATATTATGGTCTCCATATATCGGCTCGGTAACCTGGCGGAACTGGTAGGTTCGGCAGCGCGTAAGGTCTTCGTCGGCATCATCCGACCTATCCTTCCCCTTCCCGAAACGTCCCGGTGGATGGCCCCGGCTCGCATCGTTACAGTCCAGCGGTTCGGCAAGATGCGATGGCATCAGGGACGCCGCGCCTTCAGACGGCTCGTAGTCCCTCATGGTCCGGTAGCGACGCGTCCGGAACGCCTGCATCCTGGGCATCAGAACGCCATAAACGTAGAGCTCAAGCAGTTCCAGATCTGAGATTGACCCACGGGCGGTATCGTACCTGGCCCCACGCCAGAGATAACCCATCTTGGCGATCTCCACGACCATGTCTGACATGTGGACACAACCGTTTAGGCGGGGATGAAGATCGAACCTGCGACCGACGGGCAGGGGCAGGACGAGGAATCTGATGTCCCGAAGTCCGACCGCTCCCTTCGGAGGGTGCCATTCTGCGACGCTGTACTTCCTTCTGGTCTCGGCGTTGATATCGGGAAGTTCATCCGGGGCCAGCGGCCTGATGCTGACTTCTTCTGACATGGCGATCCCTTTCCGTCCAGCATTCGCGTCAATCGTATCGAATTTCCCCCGGCAATCCACCACTGTCTAGCGGCATACTATGCACGCTATCTTTCCAAATCCCATTGGGCCTGCATGTCCGCCACGTCCCACAACTACTTGAATACTAAACGCTTAGCGCTCGACAGCGTCCGATCGGCATTCCGAGGAATTCCCGGCAGTAAAAAGGGCCTAGTTGGCCGCCTTGGAGTCCAACGCACGTCTCCTGGCCTGGGCTTCTTTCGGACCAACCCGCCTGTATTGGGAATGCGGACTGGCCCAGCGATGGACACGCGACACATGATGGAAAGGCGCAGGACAAGTCGGGCACTGCGTGTTCGGGAGGTCGCCGAGCGACTCGCGATGTCGCACGACCAAGTGACGCGGTTGATTCGCGCCGGCAAGATCCGCGCATTCAACATCACCGAAAACGACCATCCGAAACGCCCCGAGTTCCGCATATTCGAGGACGAGGTCGTTCGTTTTGTCGAGAGCCGCCAGATCATTGCAACGCCGATACCTGACGGTCGGGTCGTAAGGCGCTCGGCGAGGCGAAAGCGGCAGCTGCAAGGGCCGATGGACTACTTTCCAGATTTCGGCGGGAACAACCAGTCGTGAACGTAATCCGTCACCTTTCGCAGGCGAAGGACAGGGAGACACTCTATGTACTCGCCGTCGGCGTCACTTCGCTGATGCCCCATGATCCATCGGATGGCCTCGGTGTCCCGCAACTCGGCCCCGATGGTCCTCAGGGTATGGCGCAAGGCGTAGAAGTTCATCCCCGGTCTATACTGCTTGAGCCTTCGCAGCAGTTTGCCGTAGGCATCCGCTATCCCATCCTTTCTCACGAAACCGACAATCCTGCCGTCTTCCTTTTTGACGCGCTCCTCGATGAAGGGGTTGCCCCACCTGGTCAGGAATACCCGTCCCTCAGCGCGATTGCCGATCACGTCGTTCAGGGCCGCCAACGTCTCCGGCCAAAGGGGGACGACTCGCCCGATGCCAGTCTTGCCACGGGCATAGTCGATCGTCTTCTTCTTGGCGTCGATCATGTCGATGAGGAGCTGAGCGCAGTCCTCGTTGCCGAGACCGCCGTTTATGCCCAGCAGGATCATTGCCCGCAAGGCATCCGTGGCTGCCTCAAGTTGGTGCCGGATTTGCGCAGCCGTAAACATGCGATCCCCGCGCTGCCGACGCCTGATGGCGCGTTCGAGCCGCTTAGCCCTTTGGGAAGGAAGACTGAAGTAGGTTCCGAATCGCACGGGCTTTTCGAGAAGCTCGTTTTCGAAGCCCCACTTGAACATCGATCTGATGATCTTGACGAACTTGGCACGCCCGTCAAAGCCGTACTTTTCGAAGAGGTGGTTCCGCAGGGGCTGGAAGTCGGCTGCCTTGAGCGTTTGGACCGGGACGTGCGGACCGAGGATCTCGACGGCAAACCTGGCGGCCATGTGATATTCCGACCAAGTCCTGGGCCGTAGTTCCTCCGCAGCAACCCGCTCCTGTTGATAGGTCAACCATCGATTGGCCAGGTCCTTGACCGTCAGGCCGAGATCTGAACCGGGCGGAGGGGCCTCATGTCCGGCATCGAGGAACGGCTTCTGCCGATAGTATTCCGCAAGGGCCGCGTTCAGGTCCTCCCATCGGCCGAAGTACCGCAGGCGTCCTTGGATTTTCTTCGCCCATTGACCGTTGCGGTGGGCAAACAGGGGGCAGCCCGGAGGCTTTCGTGGCCTCTTTTTTCCGGCAGGCGCTGGCATCGGCTGAACACCTCATGTCACCCCTGCGGGTGTCGCATCGGGTGTCGCCATTATATAAAGCCGAATCGCCTTCTGTCAACGCGCAAATATAAGCCCCGCCATAAGCGGGGCTTATTCGACACTGGGGATCTAGGATTCGAACCTAGACTAACTGATCCAGAGTCAGTTGTGCTACCGTTACACTAATCCCCAGTGGGTGCAGCTCTGACTCTCAACGGCCCGCGGGCCGTCGCACAACTGACTCGGCAGAGCGTATCGGGCGGCAGCGGAAATGTCAAGTTGGATTCGCCCCCTGCCTCCGCGGCGCGTAAAAAAGGGGCGGCAAACGCCGCCCCGCGACCCGAAAACCGCAGCCCCCCTGCCCCAGATGTCTCCATCCTCTTACGCTGCGGCAAACGCCCACTGCGGCACGCCGGTGGTCGTGGCAGCAGCGAAATTATCGAATTCCAGCCCGATGTTGTATCCTTCGCTGCCCGGGCGGCAGCGAACGACGCGGGCGTACAGGTTCCGCCGGCCCACGCCTGGCGTGCCGGGAAGGCTCAGGACGACGCGCTGCCCGGGATAATAGGGACGGTCCGACACGGCGCCCATTCCACTCTTGGAGATGTCCTGCATGTGGAGTGTGTCGAGAACCTCGCCCCCGTCCGGGTCCAAGCGGATGCCCTGAAGCGTCAGGCGAAGTTGCGTCCGCGGATGCCGCCGACGTTCTTGTCCGTATGTGTCCGTGTTGCTCATGGAGAATGCTCCTAAAGCATTACAGGTCCAATGGGCACATCGACGGGAGCGGGAGAGGTCTTAAATAAGCGAAAGTTTTTTTTCGTGGCAAATTCCGGCCCCTTCGTACAATACGGCCATGAGTCGTCAAAAACATCCCGGGCTGGCTGTGCTGGTCGGCGCGGGCCCCGGCGAGGCGGGGCTGATTACCGTCGCGGGCAGCCAGTGGCTAAGCCGCGCCGACGCAGTAGTTTACGACCGGCTGGCTAACGAGGCCCTCCTCGAACTGTGCCCGGCGGCTGCTCGGCGGATCTACGTGGGCAAGACTCCCGGGCGCGACGGACCCAGCCAGGACGAGATTAACCGCCTGCTTGTTGAAACCTGTTGGCAATGTTCGGTGGTGGTCCGCCTCAAGGGGGGCGACCCGCTGGTGTTCGGGCGCGGGGCCGAGGAGGCCGACGCCCTGTCCGCCGCGGGGGTGCCCTTCCGGATCGTGCCGGGAGTGACGGCCGCCGTCGCCGCCGCAGCCTGCGCGGGCATTCCCCTGACGGATCGTCGCGCGGCGTCGTCGGTGGCGTTCGTCACCGGCCACGAAGACCCCGCCAAGACCGAATCGTCCCTGAACTGGCGCGCCCTGGCAGGGATCGACACCGTGGTGTTCTACATGGGCGTGGGCAACCTGGAGACGATCGCCCGCCGGTTTATCGAAGCCGGCCGAGCGCCCGACACGCCCGCCGCGGTCGTCTGCAACGCCTCTTCGCCACGCCAGCGGACGGTGTCGGGCACGTTGGCGACGATCGCCCAAGTGGTGACGGCTGCGAAACTCGCCCCGCCAGCGGTGGTCATCGTCGGGCCGACCGTGGCGATGCGCGAGCGCCTGGCGTGGGTGGAAAAGCTGCCCCTATGGGGGCGGACGATCCTTGTCACGCGCCCCCGCGCGCAGATGCCTTCTCTGGCCGCGGCGCTCACCGAGAGCGGCGCGGAAGTGCTCGAATGCCCCGTACTCGAGATTGCCCCGCCGGTTTCGCCGGAGGTGCTGGATGCGGCGCTGCTGCGCCTGGGCGAGTTCGACTGGCTGGTGCTGACCAGCGCCAACGGCGTGGCGGCCGTCTTCGACCGTCTGGATGCGCTCGGGCGGGACACTCGCGCGCTGGCGTGCGTGCGGGTGGCGGCCATCGGCCCACCTACAGCCGAGGCGCTCCGCGCCCGCGGCGTCCGCGCGGACATGGTTGCCCGCCCGCACACGACCGAGGCGCTGGCCGAGGCGCTGATCGCCGCGGAAGAAGCCGCCGGCGGGCGCTTCCTGCTGGCGCGGGCCGACATCGCCACCGACACGCTGCCGCGGATGCTCCGCGCCGCCGGCGCGCACGTCGAAGAAGTCTCGGCCTATCGCACCGTCCGCCCCGTCGCCCTGCCGCAGCACGTCATGGAAACGCTGGTGGCCGGCGCGGTGGACTGGATCACGTTCACTTCGGCCTCGACGGTGGAGAATTTTTTCGCGATGGCGGCGGGGGTGGACTTGTCGCCGGTACGTCTTGCCGCCATCGGCCCGGTGACGGCCGAGGCGCTCCGTGCACGGGGCCTGAAACCCCACGCCGTCGCCGACGAACACACCGCCGGTGGGCTCGCGGCGGCGATTCTCAACGCTGAGGGCGATTCGTCGCGAGGCCGCACGTCATGAGCGGGTCGATGGAAGTCCTCTTTCTCGGAACGGGCACGTCGCACGGGGTGCCGATGATCGCCTGCCGTTGTCCGGTGTGCACGTCGGACGACCCGCGCGATCGGCGGTTCCGCAGCAGCGTGGCGGTGCGCCTGGCCAACGGGCGGGTGATCCTGATCGACGCGGCGCCGGAGTTTCGCCTGGCGGCCGTCGCCGGCGGGCTGGACCGCGTGGACGCCGTGCTCCTGACGCACGCGCACGCCGATCACCTCATGGGCCTGGACGACCTGCGCCGGTTCAACGACGTGGCGCGGGCGGCCATCCCCTGCCTGGGGTTGCCCGAAGACATCACCATCGCGAGGCGGTGCTTCGCCCACGCCGACCGCCCCTACCGCGGCGACGGCTGGCCCGCGCTGGAGTTCGGCGCAATCGACGGGCCCCGCGCGATGTGCGGGACGACCGTCACGCCGGTTCCGCTGCTTCACGGCCGGCAGAAGGTGCTGGGCTTCCGCATCGGCGATTTCGCCTACTGCACCGACTGCTCGGAGATTCCGCCCGAGGGCATGGCGATGCTGGGCGGGCTGGACCTGCTGGTGCTGGACGGTCTGCGCCATACGCCGCACCCGACGCACTTCAACATCGCCGGCGCGTTGGCGGTGATTGACGCCCTGCGTCCCCGGCGGGCGCTGCTGACGCACATTGCCCACGAGATTTCGCACGCCAAGACGTCGGCGGAGCTGCCGCCGGGGGTGCAGCTTGCCTGGGACGGCCTGCGGGTGACGGTTCCAGCCGAAGCACAATGACGGCAGGTGCGATATTGAACGATCCGCCCCGAGCCCGTAAGATCGGCAGTTCGTCCCGGCGAGTACGGGCCGGGTGCGGATTCCTGCGCGATCGGAAGTGAAACTATGAAGATGACCATCACGGAAAAGATTCTCGCGAAACACGCCGGGCGAAAGTCGGTCCGTCCGGGCGAAAACGTCTGGGTGAACGTGGACGTGCTGATGACGCACGACATCTGCGGGCCCGGCACCATCGGCGTGTTCCAGAGCGAGTTCGGGAAGGACGCGAAGGTGTTCGACCCGGCGAAGGTGGTGATCATGCCGGATCATTACATCTTCACAGCCGACGAGAAGTCGCACCGGAACATCGAGATCCTGCGCGAATTCGCCCGCCGGCAGGGGCTGAAGTATTTTTACGACCCGGACTTCATCATCGCCGGCCGGGCCGGCGTGCCGGAACCTTATCGCGACTACGACAAGACGAGCTACCGGGGCGTCTGCCACGTGGCGCTGCCCCAGAACGGCCACA
>DNAS01000045.1:49566-49856 GCA_003485185.1 Phycisphaerales bacterium
TGCCCCAGAACGGCCACACGCGCCCCGGCGAGGTGCTCCTCGGAACCGACAGCCACACCTGCACCCACGGCGCGTTCGGCGAGTTCGCCACGGGCATCGGAAACACCGACGCGGGATTCGTGATGGGCACGGGCAAGCTCTGGCTGAAGATCCCGCCGACGCTGAAGTTCGTCTTCCACGGCGAGCTGCCTCCGCACGTGATGGCGAAGGACGTCATTTTGCACGTCATCGGCGAGATCGGCGTGGACGGCGCGACCTACAGCGCGATGGAGTTCGCCGGCGACGCGATC
>DNAS01000113.1:0-964 GCA_003485185.1 Phycisphaerales bacterium
GTCGCATACGCGAGATAGCGCGGCGTCCACAGCAGGGCGCGGCAGGGATTTTCGCGGCCGTCGCACACCAGCTCCAGCAGGATGCACTCGTCGCCCGCGCCGGCGAACAGGTCCGTCAGCACCGGATGACACCACGCGAGTTCGATCGCCCCAGCCGCACTGTAATGCTGCCCCTGCAACTCCGCGACGTCCCCAGCCGACCGCGCGACCTGCGTCGGCGTCCGCACCGCCAAGCCGCTGCCGCACCCGGACGCGCAAACCAGAACGCACGCCGCCGCCAACACTCCCCAAGTCGCGATTGCTTTCATGGAACCATCCCGCCGTCCTGTTCGATCCGCTTGCGGATCTGATCCAGACTCAGGGCCACCCTGTATCCCCGGACGTTTCCCCCTTGTTTTTCAAAGAGGACAACGCCGATCCGCGTCACCTCCTTCCCCTGTCCGATTGGAATGGTCGAAGCCCGCTTGTACAGGCCATTTCCGTACGCGTGCTTCATCAGGGGAAAGACGATGTCCAGGGCTCGCGCGTCGTTCATCTCCCCGTGAGATTGGCTGAACGAATGGGGATATTCGATTGTGAACTGAAAGCCTTCGGGCAGGTGCAGGTAGTAGGTCGACGCGATTTTGTAGGTCTTTCCGTCCACCACCCACTCCTCGGCGCCGCTTCGCGCGAGGGGCGGATTGCCCGCCGTGCCGACCGGCTCGGAGGACCCGCCTCCATAGGACAGGGGCAGGAAAAGAGCCAGCAGGGTGTGCGCGGCCAAGCCGAGGCATCCCGTCAGGCCAAGCACTTTTCTCGTCGCGGGCAGCCGCAGGATTCTCTTGAAGCGGACCAGCAAAAAGAGGACCGCGACGATGCCCATAACCACGCCGAGACTGCTGATGAAGTTGAAGTTTATCCGAAAACCTGCGCCGTCCGTCGTCTTGCCCAGGGGCGCTTTTCCGAAAGACAACAACGAGAGGAG
>DNAS01000113.1:969-29442 GCA_003485185.1 Phycisphaerales bacterium
CCTTGTCGGACGGACGGGCGATCAGCCCGCGGTCCATCTTCTCGCGGACGCGCTCCGCCCCACCGCAAGTGGTCGCCAGAACCAGACACGCCACGGTCATCCATCGCATCGCCGGTCTCCTTTGCGCCATGGGGATAGGCGCGAACATTGTANNAGACAACAACGAGAGGAGAAACACGACGAAGATCGTCAGGCAGGTCTGCCCGGTCCGTTTCAATCGGATGGCGTCCCTGCGATCCATCGCGTCCTGCCCGTTCGACGTCTGCTCATTCATCACAGGCCCCTTTCGCTGTGCCCCCGCCCCATGGCCGGCATCATACGCAGACCGTCCGGCAGGGACAAGCTTTCCGTCGCCCCGCCGGGGCTCTGGCGATTGGTGAACGCTTACCGGGGGCTCACTCGTTCTGCGGACTCGCGTCGCCCCCGGCTACCGTCCCTCGGCCCGTCGGGCCTGAAGACCGCAGCATTCAAAAATCCGCGCGCGTGGTCAAGCCACGCGCCCTACCATTTTTTTACTTGCGGGAATTTGTTATGATGCTTCCGTGGAGGTTGCGCCATGTCGCCGCAGGTGAAGAAGACACGATTGATCGTTCCGCTGGTCGGCGAGACCGTCGCGGCGATGCGCGGGCAGATGGCGGCGGCCGCGGCGGCCGGGGCCGACACCGTCGAGTGCCGCCTGGACTACCTCGAAACGCCCCCCGCCGAGGCCGATCTGGAGGCCCTGCTGTCCGACGCGCCCGTGGACGTGATCGTCACCTGCCGCAGCCGGGACCAGGGCGGGCGCTTCTCCGGCGACGAGCCGCGGCGACTGCGCATCCTGCGCGACGCCGACGAATTCGCCCCCGCCTTCGTGGACGTGGAGATGGAGGCCGGCATCGTGCCCGACGAGCAGGGCATCATCTCGCCGGTGATCCTCAGCCATCACGACTTCCAGGGCTGCCCGGAGAACCTGGAGGTGATCGTCTCCAAGCTGGAGTCCTCGACCGCGCGGGGCAACAAGGTGGCGTTCCAGGCGTCCGGACCGGAAGACGCCCTCCGCGCGTTCGACGCGATCCGCGCCTGCCGCAAGCCCACGCTCGCGCTGGCGATGGGCGAGGCGGGCGTGCTCAGCCGGATCCTCGCGCCCAAGTTCGGCGCGTTCGGAACCTTCGCCGCGCTGGAGGCCGGCGCCGAAAGCGCGCCCGGCCAGCCCACGCTGGCGGAACTCAAGACGCTCTATCGCTGGGACGCACTGAACCCCAAGACGCAGACTTTCGGCGTCATCGGCTGCCCGATCGCGCACTCGATGAGCCCCGCCGTCCACAACGCGGCGTTCGCGGCCGCGGGAATCGACGCCGTCTACGTCCCCCTGCGAATCGAGCCCGGCGACGGGCCCTTCCGCCGATTCATGGACGCCCTGCTCGACCGCCCGTGGATGGACTGGCGCGGCCTGAGCGTGACGATTCCGCACAAGGAGAACGCCCTGGCGTACGTCGGGGCGGAGCGGTGCGACGAGCTGTCGCGGCGGATCGGCGCGATCAACACGATCACGCTGGACGGCGAGCGTCGCCTGCGCGGGCACAACACGGACTACGCGGCCGCCATCGCCTCGCTGTGCGCCGCCATGGGGATCGGGCGCGACGGGCTGTCAGGGCGCTCGGTGGCCGTCCTGGGCGCCGGCGGGGCCTCGCGCGCCATCGTGGCCGCCCTGGCCCACTACGGCGCGCGCGTGACGGTCTGCAACCGCACGCTCGCCCGCGCCGAGGCGCTGGCGGCCGAGTTCGACCGCGGCGGCGCCTGCCGCGCCGCGCCGCTGACCGACGACGCCTGCGCCGGCGCGGAGATTCTCATCAACTGCACGCCCATCGGCATGCACCCCCGCACCGACGCGGCCCCGCTGGGCAAATTCCCGTCGTCGGCGAAGGTGGTCTTCGACACCATCTACAACCCCGTCGAGACGCTCCTGCTGGCCCGCGCCCGCCAGGCGGGGCTGGTCACTGTCAGCGGGCTGGAGATGTTCGTCAACCAGGCGGCCGCCCAGTTCGAACTCTGGACCGCCCGCCCCGCCCCGCGCGACGCGATGCGGCAGGCGCTCACCCAGCGTCTCGGCACGGACAAAGGGCGCCCATGAAGCGCAAACTTCGCATCGCGACGTGCCAGTTCGCCGAGACGTTCCAGCCGCGGCGCAACGCGGCCGTCATGCGCCGATACCTCGCCCGCGCCCAGGCGATGCGCGCCGATGTGGTGCACTTCCACGAGTGCGCCCTGAGCGGATACTGTGGCGAGCTGAACTCGCCCGGGTACGACTGGTCCGCCCTGCGCGAGGCGGCGGAAAGCCTCGCCGACGAGGCCCGCCGCCGGCGATTGTGGGTCATCCTGCCGTCGGCGCACCGGCTGACGGGCCCGCACAAGCCGCACAACAGCCTGTACGTCATCGACCCGTGCGGCCAAATCGTCGACCGTTACGACAAGCGATTCCTCACGCCGGACGACCTGGAGCACTACACGCCGGGCAACCGCGCCGTGACGTTCCGCATCGGCGAAATCACCTGCGGGCTGCTGATCTGCTTCGACCTGCGCTTCCCCGAGCTGTACCGCGAGCTCTGCCGGCGCGGCGTGATGGTGCTCTTCCAGAGCTTCTACAACGCCCGGTTTCGCGGCCCGGGGATCCACGAGCACATCATGCGCCAGACGGTCCAGGCCCACGCGGCCATGAACGGCATGTGGGTTTCCGCGCCCAACAGCAGCACCCCCTACTGCCGCTGGGGCAGCGTGTTCGTCCGCCCGGACGGGTTCATCGCCGGTCGCCTGCCGAAAAACCGCGCGGGCATCATGGTCAACACGGTCGATCCGTCCCGCCGGCTGTACGACCCCGTCTCCATCCCGCGCGAGCTGGTGATGAAGGGCGTCCTGCACAACGGCCGGCTCGTCCGCGACCGCCGCAGCGCCGACCGGAAACAGTTCTGACCGCGCCAGGCAGGGTCGAGGCCTATTTCAGCCGCGAACGACGCGAACCGCGCTAACAAAGTCATCCGCTTGCTGTTTTGTACCGTGCGCCATAGGATCATGAATAAAGGGGAATGCCATGAAGAAACTCACGCGGAAGCAATTCTATTTGGTTGCAGCTTCTGTTCTTCTCGCTGTCGTGTGCGGAGCCTTGGGACTGGCCTACGCCTTTCATTCGAAGGAAATGGAAAAAATTCGTCGCGAAAGAGATGTGGCAGAAGCAGCGTCAGCGAATGCAGGACGCTGCATGGAAGATTGGTGGTTACGAAAAACCGAAGTAACCGGAAAGTTCCTTTCTTGTTCGTGGTGTTCGCGAAGTTCGCAGCTAATATCCGGCCTCGTCAAACCCCCTTTCTGCCGCGAATACCGAAGACATCCCTTCGGGACAACGTGAACCGCGTGAACAAAACCCCCGCTTCCTCATCGCCATCTCGCCTTTCGAAATTGGGTGATAAAATTGTGACCAGTCATTGATTCTCGATGGTGGCTAACGGAAAGCATTATCTTGCCCGTTGGAGAAATCGTTTCTGCGACGACTGCGTCCTCCCTTGAAGGATGGTCCGTTACTACAAACACCCATTCACATCCAGCATAGGTCAAATGGTAGGCCCGCGTTCGATTGTTGGGATGGATGCCCCGGATGGCTCCAACAATAAGGTGATGCATCACATATCCTTTGTCATCCACAAGAACGCACCCCATGATTGGAAAATGAGAATGGGGCGGTACTTTTCCCGTTAATACCGATTTAGCCAGGATTGCCTCATAGTGGTCGCCTAATGATACAGCCCGAAAGAACTTTCCTGATAGAGAGGCACGCAGCAAAACAGAAAGGTGAAACAACCTAAATATGTCGATGTCCGGACACTCTAAGATTAAGGGACTTGTGTGAACTTGTTGCGGAAGACCTGCCGGACCATACCAATACTTCCGAAACCATCCTTCATACTTGCTGATAATGGTTTCACACTTATTGCATAACAAAAATTCCCGTCTACCCACTTGTACCTTCAATGGCTTGACGGATTTATTCTCCTCGCTGAAGTGTACGAGAATGGCTTGTTTCTTCGGCCCTTCGTAACACGCTGAGTGACAGAATTCCGGGATGATGTGGGAGTGACATAACTCTCCATGTTTTCCACACAGTCGGCATATTCCTGATTTTGCGGATTCACGAGTCATTTTGTTTATTGGCGGGGCAAACGGCTTCCCGAAGCCTTTTTCTCATCGGAACGCCCAGTGGACTTGCCCTTAATCCCCATGGATGGATTATCCCCGCCGACCGGGGTGCGTGCAACATTCGCCACACGGCTTGCAAGCAAGCCGTGGCACCCGCTCCTCGGCGCGAAAAACGTTGGTTCGTCCGTGTAACCACGGTACAATCTGCCGCTTCGCGACGTGCGCAGGAGACGACACCATGAGCGACAAGGTGAAAAAGATCGTGCTCGCCTACTCGGGCGGGCTGGACACGAGCGTGATCCTTCCGTGGCTGAAGGAGAAGTACGGCTGCGAGGTAATCGCGTTCGCGGCCGACGTCGGCCAGGGCGAAGGCGAACTCAAGGGCATCGAGAAGAAGGCCCTCGCCAGCGGCGCCGGCAAGTGCGTGGTGGCCGATTTGCGGAAGGAGTTCGCCGAGCAGTACTGCTTCCGGATGCTCAAGGCCGGGGCGATTTACGAGCACGTCTACATGCTGGGCACGAGCATCGCGCGCCCGCTGATCGCCAAGGCGCAGGTGGACTGCGCGAAGAAGGAAAAGGCCGACGCCGTCGCCCACGGCGCCACCGGCAAGGGCAACGACCAGGTCCGCTTCGAACTCGGTGCCTACGCGCTCAAGCCGGGCGTCAAGGTCATCGCCCCGTGGCGCGAATGGGACCTGCTGTCGCGCGAGAAGCTGCTCGCCTACGCCGAGCAGCACGGCATCCCGGTCGAAATGAAGCACAAGCAGGGTGGTTCGCCGTACTCGATGGACGCCAACCTGCTGCACATCTCCTACGAAGGCCGTCACTTGGAAGACCCGGCGGCGGAAGCCGAGGAAAGCATGTGGCGGTGGACAGTGTCGCCGGAAGCGGCACCCGANNGGCAAGGGCAACGACCAGGTGCGTTTCGAGCTGACGTTCATGGCGTTGGCGCCGCAACTGAAGATCATCGCGCCGTGGAAGGACCCGAGCTTCGAGCTGACCAGCCGCGAGGCCGCCATCGAGTACGCCAAGGCCCGCAACATCCCCATCCCGGTCAGCAAGAAGAAAATCTACTCGCGCGACCGGAACCTGTGGCACATCAGCCACGAGGGCGCGGACCTGGAAGATCCCGCCAACGAGCCCAAAGACGACCTATGGGTGATGAGCGTTCCGGTGTCCAAAGCCCCGGCCAGGGCGGAGTACGTGACTGTGGACTTCCGCGCGGGCGTTCCGGTGGGGCTGAACGGCAAGTCGATGCCCGGGCACGAACTGGTGGCCGCCCTCAACGCGCTCGGCGGTCGGCACGCCGTCGGGCAAGTGGACCTGGTGGAGAACCGCCTGGTGGGCATCAAGAGCCGCGGCGCATACGAGACGCCCGGCGGGACGATCCTCTACGAGGCACACCGCGCCCTGGAGGCCGTCACCCTCGACCGCGACATGCTCCACTACAAGCAGCAGGTCGCCCTCAAGTACGCCGAGATGGTCTACTACGGGCAGTGGTTCTGCCCCCTGCGCGAGGCGCTGGACGCGTTCGTCGACAGCACGCAGAAGAACGTCACCGGCTCGGTGCGGGTCAAGTGCTTCAAGGGGCGGGCGACCGTCGCGGGCACGACCAGCCCCAAGAGCCTGTACTCCACGAAGCTCGCCAGCTTCACCATGGGCGCCGAGTACACGCCGTCCGACGCGACGGGGTTCATCAAGCTCTTCGGGCTCCAGATGCGAGGGCGAGGAAAGGCGTAACCGGGCGAAATAAAGTCCGTATCCCGGAACCAGGAACCGGGAACACGGAATCCGGAAAACGGCACCCGTGCCCGACCGGGTTCCTCAGTTCCCTGTTCCTGGTTCCTTTTTTGCGCCTTTGCGGCGCATCGCGTTTCAGAATGTCTCGTCGGGCAGGAAGACCTTGCGCGGGGTCTCGAAGAACAGCTCGCGGGCGATGGCCGGCACGTCGTCGCGGCGGAGGAAGCCCCGCTCGATTCTCTCGGCCAGCACGTTCGCCAGCACGCGGCGGCTCATGGCCAGCCGACCGTAGACGTAGTCCGCGCTGCGCCCGTCGCTGAAGAATCCCATCAGGCGGTTGAGGGGGACCATGTCCAGGCGCCGCGCCCAGGCGTTGTGCATCCCGACAGGGAACACGCACTGCCACCAGAAGCCCGCCAGGGACAGGTTCGGGTAGCCCTGCGTGAGCGAGGCCCAGATGGGCTCGTCGTTCTCGAACCCGTTGAGGAGGTTGAAGTGGATGTCCGGAAACTCCGCCAGCAGGTGGGCGAAGGTCTGTGCGAACTGGGGGGCGGCCTTCTGGACGGGGTGCGCCCGCATGCCCCCCTGCCCGTCGCCGGGCGTGAGGTACTGCGTGCCGTAGCAGAACTGGAAGACTTTCGCCCTTCCGCGAATCGCGGCGCAGATGGCGCGCAGGTTGGCGGCCTCGAGGATTCGCCGCCCGGCCAGGCCGGTGGATTCGCCGGCGCTTTCCCGGCGGAGCAGCTCGTTGACCTCCGCGTCGGATACGGGCGTGAAATCCATCTCCGACGTGACCCACGCCACCAGCGCCCGGCGGTTCGGCCAGTCCACCGAGTCGTAGAACCGCACGGAAATCTCGCGGAGATCGTCCACCGTCTGGACGGGGCGGTCAAAGTGCCGGTCCGCCCAGTGCCTCAACCGCCCCGCCCAGCCGTGAAACTCCACCGTGCCCCCGCCGGGCGTTCGCTCCACCGTCCGGCGGATTCCGTAATCCGTCTGCCCTTCCGCAAGCGGCGTGAGCTTGGTCTGGCTGGAGAGAATCCGCTCGATCCGCCCCTTGCGGAAGATCTCGGCGGCGAAGTCCGGTCGCTTCGCGCCGTCCGACAGGCGCTCCCGCAGCGCCGGAAGCGTCTTGCGCGAAATCGCCTCGCGCCAGTCGTACAGGTCGGCCAGGATCGTCTCCAGCATCCAGCCGGCGCCCGTGTGGCGGATCATGGGCCAGCGGTCGGCGAAGTCCTCGCACGTCAACGCCCGGCCCGCGCCGGCTGCGCCCGCCAGCGGATCGCCCGCCGAGTTCAGCAGGTACGTCAGCATGTGGTACAGCAGAATCTCTTCCGGCGCCTCGGCGGCTGGACGGTCCCGATGGATGTGACTGTGCACGTCGATGGCCGGCACTTCGCACAACGCCGCATACAACTCTTCCCGTAACATTCGCAATTCTCCCAGGACGTAAAAATAGTCTTTCCATCATAGACTCCGCCCCCGCCAACGCAATGAGCGATTGCCAACACAGCCTGGGACCAGGGACTCGGGACCGGGAACTCGGGACAAGCCCCCGCCTCGGCTCTTGTTCTTCCGGGTTCCTTGGTTCCCTGTTCCTGGTTCCTTTCTCAGCCCGTTCCCCACTCTCTCCCCACGCTTGCAAACGTCCCGGCGGCGTGTTAGGGTTCGCCGGACAGGTCAACCAAGAATCTATCCGAGGGTCTTGCGCGAATGGATGCGTACTGGATCACGATGTTGTTCCTCCTGGGCGCCTGCGTGGGCAGCTTTCTGAACGTCGTGGTCTGGCGGCTTCCGCGCGGCGAGAGCATCGTCTTTCCCGCCAGCCACTGCCCCGCCTGCGGGCGGGCCATCCGCTGGTACGACAATATCCCGCTGGTCAGCTGGTTCGTCCTGCGGGGGCGCTGCCGCGACTGCAAGGTGCGCATCAGCCCGCGCTACGTGATCGTGGAGGCGCTGACGGCCGTCCTCGTCGCCGGGCTCTACGCGGGCTTCTACGTCCTGCGCGTCCGGCGCGGAACGGGGGAGTTCCTGCACACCTGGCCGATGTTCGCCGCGCACGCGGCGCTGCTGTGCGGACTGCTGGCGTGCGCCCTGGTGGACATCGAGAAGTGGATCGTCCCGCTGGAGGTCTGCTGGTTCGTCTCGCTGGTGGGCGTGGCGGCCGGCGCGGCGTCCCCCCCGGCGAAGGAGCTGCTTCCGCTCGTCTCACCGGCAACCGGCGCGATGGGCCTGGCCGCGGTCGTCGGACTGGGCGTCTCGCTGCTGCTGACCCGCTACGGCGTGCTGACGCCCAGCTTCGTCGATGCGACCGACGCGCCGCTTTCCGAAGATCCGGAGCCCGCCCGCCGGATCGCCGGGAAAAAGAAATCCCGGCGGGACAAGGACCAGCCCGCGCCGCCGGCCGTCGCCATCACCAAGGCCCACGGCGTCAACCCGCGCCGCGAGGTCCTGCGCGAGGTACTCTTCCTGGCACCGGCGTTCGCCCTGGCAATCGGGGCGTACCTGCTGGTCACCCGCGTCGGGTGGGTCGCCGACCGCTGGCACGCCTGGAACAGCCAGGCCGCCGCCGGGCCCTTCGCCCGGCACTTCGCGGCGCTCCAGGCGGCCGTGTGGGGCTACCTCGTCGGCGGGTTGTGGATCTGGGGAACGCGAATCCTCGGCACGCTGGCCTTCGGAAAGGAAGCCATGGGCATGGGCGACGTGCACATCCTGGCAGCCGTCGGCGCGGTCTGCGGGTGGGTCGTCCCGTCGATCGCGTTCTTCGTCGCGCCGTTCTTCGCCCTGCTTTGGGCGGTCGTCCTGGTGCTCCGCCGGAACCAGCGAGAGCTGCCCTACGGGCCGTGGCTGGCGGTCGCAACCCTTGTTGTTGTCGTATTTTATGACTACTTCGCGGCGAACCTCCAACCGATGTTCCGCACCCTGGAACTGCTGCGGGAGGGAAATCTGCCATGAGCTTCAAGACGTTATTCGGCTACGTGCTGGTGGTCGTTTGCGGGCTGCTGATCCTGGCGGCGGCGCTGCTGGTCGTGCTGCAATGGCAGCTCCGGGCCGACTTCAACCTGTTCGGCAAGCCGCTGAGCATCCGCGTCGTGCAGGAGAGTGGGAAGCTCGTCGGCGGCGTGAACACGGGGTTGCTGATGCTCCTGTCGGCCGCCGGCGGAATCGTGATGGTCTGGGTGGTCAAACTGCTGGTGCGGGGGCTGAAGGACATCCGCAAGGGCGGCCAACTCGCCCGCGAAGTCGAGCGGGAAGTCCATCGCCTGGCGGCAGGAACCGACAAGGATTCCTGACCGCCCCGTCGGGGAACCTTTCGAGGCCCTTGCGCAATTTCCCCGCAAAAAACTGTTGTCTCCGGCGGGACTGGTTATAATTCACGCGGGGCGAATCCCCGGAAAATGCGGACGATCAGACGAAAGGAGATTTCCCATGTCGCGCATGCGGCTTACCAACCTGGCGGTCCTTCTCAGCGGGGTGGCGTTCATGGCAGTCGGCTGCTGCGATAAGGAAAAGCAGCAGATCCAGGCGCTCTACACCGAGAAGAACGACCTGATGAACCAGACCAAGGACCTGCGGGCGCAACTCGCCAAGGCTAAGGCGCGCGAGGCGGAATTGATTTCCTCGCTGGACGGCAAGGACGCGATGATCGCCCAGATGCGGACGGAGTTGGACGAGTCGAAGAAGAAGCCCGCCGAGAAGCCCGGCAAGACCGGCGAAGGATGGGAGCGCACCGCCTACGGCGATCGCGTGACCCTGGGCAGCGACATCCTCTTCGCGGCGGGCAAGGCGGATCTGACGGCTGCCGGAAAATCGGCGCTGAACAAAATCGCCGCCGACATCAAGAGCACCTACGCGGGCCTGCCCGTGCGCGTCTACGGCTACACCGACGGCGACCCGATCGTCAAGTCGGCGAAGCTCTGGAAGGACAACCTCGACCTGTCGGCGAACCGGGCGATGGCCGTCACCCGCCACCTGCGCGGGCTGGGCGTCCACGCCGACATGATCGAGACCATCGCCATGGGCGAGACGCATCCCGTCGCGGACAACAAGAGCAGTGCCGGCAAGACGAAGAACCGCCGCGTCGAGATCATCGTCATCAAGGCGAAGTAATCCGCCCCGGCGGAGTTTCCGGCCTCGGACACTGTCCCGGGGCCTTCCTCGCGGATGAGCGGTGGCGCTCCCCCTGCCGGGAGCGGCGCCGTATTCCCTGATCGCCGCGCGACGGCGCGGCTCCTGGTTGATTTGTCATGATTGCCGTCATCGATTACGGAATGGGTAACCTTCGCAGCGTCGCCAAGGCGCTTCAGAAGGTCGGGGGCGACGCCCGGATCGTCGAGTCGCGCGAGGCGCTCGCGCGGGCAACGAAGATTGTCCTGCCCGGGGTGGCCGCCTTCGGCGACGCCATCGACCGGATCCGCGCCGCCGGGCTCGACCGCGCGATCGTCGACGCCGTCCGCGCCGGCACGCCCTACCTGGGCTTCTGCCTGGGCCTGCAACTGCTGTTCGACGTGTCCTACGAGTACGGCGAGCACAGGGGGCTGGGAATCCTGCCGGGAAAGGTCGTCCGATTCGCCGAATCCCCCGCGGGCGACGCCGAACGGATCAAGATTCCCCACATCGGGTGGAACCAGGTCCGCCTCCGCGGGCGCAACTGCCCCCTGCTGGCCGGCGTCGACGACGGGGCGTACTTCTACTTCGACCACAGCTACCACGTCGTGCCCGCCGATGAAAGCATCATCGCGGCGACCACGGAATACGGCGGAGAGTTCGTCTCGGCCGTGTGGAAGGACAACGTCTTCGCCAGCCAGTTCCACCCCGAGAAAAGCCAGACCCTCGGGCTGAAAATCCTGGAAAACTTCGTTCGGCTGTGAACTCGATACGGAAGTGGTTGAACAGGTCTGTCTCCGGCGGCAGGCAGCGGGCCGAGAAAAAGGGGAAAGTGAGAGGTGAGAACAACGCCAGGCAAGGCGAAGCCTCACCTCTAACCTCTCCCCTCTTACCTGGTTTCCGCAGGGATCGCACGGAACAGGCGAAGAGATTGCTTCCTCAGTCATTCATAGGACGTTTGGGCGATGGACATTCTGCCGGCTATTGATCTGCGCGACGGGAAGGTGGTTCGTCTGGAGCGGGGCGATTACGCCCGGCAGACGACGTATTCGGACGATCCTGCCGCGATCGCGCAAACGTTCGCCCAGGCCGGGGCGCGGTGGATCCACGTGGTGGACCTCGACGCCGCCCGCACCGGGTCGCCGGCCAACCGCGACGCCTTCGCCGCGATCCGTCGCGCGGTGGACGTCCGCCTGGAGCTGGGCGGCGGCGCGCGAAACGACGACGCCGTCCGCGCCATGCTCGACGCCGGCGCCGACCGCGTGGTGGTGGGCTCTGCCGCCATGAAGGACTGGCCGTGGTTCGAGAAGCTCGCACATCGGCAGGAGCTGGCCGGTCGGATCGCCCTCGGGCTCGACGCCCGCGCCGGAAAGGTCGCCGCGCAGGGATGGACCGAGCAGACGAGCCTGTCGGCCGTCGAACTGGCACGCCGCGTCCGCGGGTGGGCCCTCGGCGCGATCATCTACACCGACATCGCGCGCGACGGAATGCTCGCGGGCGTGAACCTCGACGCGACGGCGGTCCTGCTGGCCGCCACGGATATCCCCATCATCGCCTCCGGGGGCGTCGGTTCGATGGACGACATCCACCGCTGCCGCGAGATCGGCTGCGCCGGCGTGATCGTCGGAAAGGCATGGTATGAGGGGCGGATCGACCTCGCCGAGGCGTGTCGTATCGCCGGCGAGGATGCGATTTTGTGAAGTTTCGGTTGACATTTTGGCGAAAATCGGTTTGTTATTCCCCACCGGTTAGTTATGATAAGCCGTGAGGGTGGGGAGCTCTTTGGGGCCCGCAGATGTCTCGCGGGATTCCACGTTTCGGAAGGCCCGTTCATTGGGTTCCGACTTTTGAAGGATAGTTCTTATTATGGAACAGCCGTCTACCGCTACAAACAGTCAGAAGGACCTGCAACCCGGCTCCGGCGTGTTGGAAATCACCGACAAGGGGTACGGGTTCCTCCGCCAGGCGAAGAACGACTACCGCGCCACCCCGGGCGACGTGTTCGTCGGGAAGGATCACGTCCGCCACGCAGGCCTGCGGACCGGCCTGCACATCGAGGGTCTGGTCGCCGCTCCCAACAAGCGCAAGGCGGGCCCAAAGCTCGAGGTCATCGAGAAGGTCAACGGGCGCCCGGCCGAAGAATACACGGACATCGTGCCGTTCAACGAGATGACCGTGGTGGACCCGCATCCGCAACTGAAGCTCGAGACCCGCGGCGGACCGATCGAGATGCGCGTGCTGGACCTGGTCTGCCCCATCGGCAAGGGGCAGCGCGGGCTGATCGTCGCCTCGCCCCGATCCGGAAAGACGATCTTGCTCCAGCAGATCGCCAACGCGATCGCCGCCAACAACCCCGAGTGCTACCTGTTCATCCTGCTGGTGGACGAGCGCCCGGAGGAAGTCACCGACTTCCGTCGGAACTGCCCCAAGGCCGAGGTCGTCGCGTCCAACAACGACCAGGAAATCGCCAACCACATCCGCATCTCCGAGTTCACCGTCGAGCGTGCCAAGCGCATGGCGGAGTTCGGGCAGGACGTGGTCATCCTGCTGGACAGCCTCACCCGCATGGGGCGCGCGTACAACCGCTACATCGAGGGCTCGGGGCGCACCATGACCGGCGGCGTGGACATTCGCGCCCTGGAGACCCCCAAGCGCCTCTTCGGCGCCGCCCGCAAGGTCGAGCACGGCGGAAGCCTCACCATCCTCGCCACCGCGCTGATCGAAACCGGCAGCCGCATGGACGACCTGATCTTTGAAGAGTTCAAGGGCACCGGAAACATGGAAATCAAGCTCGACCGCAAACTCGCCGAGCGTCGCATCTGGCCGGCGATCAACATCCCCGCGTCCGGAACGCGGAAGGAAGAGCTGCTCGTCGAGCCCTGGCAACTGCCCAAGATGCACATGCTTCGCCGCTACCTCAGTTCGCTCAACGTCGACGAGGAGATGCCCATGCTCCTGAAGGCGCTGGAGCGGAACGCGAGCAACGAGGAGTTCCTCCGCCGGCTGGACGTCCGCGGCTGACGCGACGGTTCCGGGCGGATTCGCAAAAAGAAAGCGGGCCGGTCCTTTCGGATCGGCCCGCCTTGTTTTTCGGCTCGTGCGCGGGGGAAATTACTTCTTGCCCAGCACCGTGTCCTTCGCGGCCTTGGCGATGCGGAACTTCAGCACCTTTTTCGCCGGAATCTTGATCGCTTCGCCGGTCTGCGGGTTGCGTCCCATGCGGGCCTTGCGGTTCATCAGGACCAGCTTGCCCAGTCCGGGGATCGTGAAGCCGTTCTTGGCTTCCTTGTAGGCCAGCGCGACCAGCGCCTCCACCAGGCAGACAACCTTCTTCTTCTGAAGCTCGCACGTCTCCGCCAGCTTCGCCATGATCTGCGACTTCGTCATTGCTTTGGCCATTCTTGCGCTCCTTCTGTTGCTTGACCTTCGGTCAAGGCCGAACCCTGAACGGGGCTCTCGCGGCCTGTTGCACATCCCTGACGCGCCGCGCCCCAACGCCTTCGGGTCGCGCGACCCGAACTTTCAATGCTTATGTTGCACGAGCTGACGGCGTCTCGTCAAGCCCCTGCGCAAAGAAAATCCGCATAAAACGCGGCCGAACGGCACTTGCCCAGACCGGCGCTTTTCCCCGACCGACAATGCCATCCGGCGCTTGTGCCCGCGCGACGATTCGGTATCATATCTTTCCCTTAGATGCTGTACGCCGGAGAGGTGCCGGAGCGGCCGATCGGGCGGCATTGGAAATGCCGTGTGCCCTTACGGGTACCGCGGGTTCGAATCCCGCCCTCTCCGTTTGCTGCAAAGACGCGAATGGGCCAAATTCCCCAAATGCCCAATACTCGTGTCCTACGCCCAGCGGAACGAGAACCCGCCCGGGCCGGAGCGAAGCGACGGCACGGACCGCGGGTTCGACGCCCCTGCCCCAAGGGCGGGGCGCCGCGAGGCGAATTCCGCCCTCTCCGTTAGTCCATTTGGGATTTTGGATTGGCGACGGGCATGGCCTGTCGCCTTTGCATGTCTGCGACACGCAATCCACCCGCAGGCGAAGGGCGGATTAAAAATCTCAGATCTCAAATCTCAGATTTCAGACGGAGGGGGCAATCAGAAGTATTGCTGGAGATGTTTCCGGCTGGCGGGGTCCAAGGCGTCCAGGTCGGACAATTCGTAGCTGTTTCCGTCCGCGTCGCGGAGCAGCGCCCGGCGGTCGGACAGCACTCGCACGTCGTCCCGGCTGCGAATCTGGAAGGTGACGGTTCCACGGTCGGTCTCGGCCGTCACGTTCGTCACCCCGAACTCGTGCTTGAATTCCACCACCCGCGTGATGACGGGATTGAACACCTTGCCCTGGAGTTCCTCGTCGAGGATCTTCCGGCTGGCGGGGTCGAGTTCGTCCAGGCTGCGAAGGAGGACCAGCTCCTTTCCGTCGGCGTTGCGGAGGGAGACGTACTGGTCGGGCATGGACCAGGGGAAGCATCGCGCCGCGCCGGCGTCCACGACGGGCGCCTCGCTGCCGGGCAGGTGGACGACGAGCTGCCCGGCGGGGTTGCGTTCGAGACGGACGAGCCCGGGGGCTTCCGGCTCGGATTTCCGTTGGACATCTTTCATGCGGTATATGATAAGGGCTGGCCGCCCGCGCGGCCAGCCCTTAGGGAATTACTGTCCTTGAATGAGACAGACGATCAGCCTTTCCGGACGGCTTCGACCACCCAGTCGCCGATGTTCATCGTGGTTCCGCCCATTTTCCCGGCCGACTGGCTGGGCATGCGCGGCGTGGTGGCGAGGATCGCCTTCTCCACGCGCTCGCCCGCCTCGACGAGCTTGGCGTTTCCGGTATTGCTTCCGGTCTCGCTGAGCAGCATCGCCAGCGCGCCGATGGCGGCAATGGGGTTGATGACGTTCTTGCCGGTGTATTTCGGCGCCGAGCCGCCGATCGGCTCGAACATGCTCACGCCCTTGGGGTTGATGTTCCCGCCCGCGGCCACGCCCATCCCGCCCTGGATCATCGCGCCCAGGTCGGTGATGATGTCGCCGAAGATGTTGTCCGTCACGATCACGTCGTAGAATTCGGGATTCTTGACGAACCACATGCAGCAGGCGTCCACGTGGTTGTAATCGGTCTTGATGTCGGGATATTCCTTGGCCACCTGGTGGAACGCGTTGACCCAGGTCTGCCCGACGTAGGTCAGCACGTTGCACTTGTGGACGAGGGTGAGCATCTTGCCCTTGGGGTTGTTGCGCTTGCGGCAGAGTTCGAAGGCGTAGCGGATGGCCCGCTCGGCCCCGAACCGCGTGGTGCAATTGACCTGCGTGGAGACTTCCTGCGGCGTGCCTTTGTACTGTACCCCGCCCATTCCGGTGTAGATACCCTCTGTGTTCTCGCGGACGACGACGAAGTCCACTTCCTTCGGGCCCTTGTCCTTCAGCGGGCAGGGAACGTTCGGGTAGAGCTTCACCGGCCGGAGGTTGATGTACTGGTCCATCGCGAACCGCAGGCGGAGCAGCAGGCCCTTTTCCAGGATGCCCGGCGCCACGTCAGGATGCCCGACGGCGCCGAGGTAGATGGCGTCGAAGGTCTTCAGTTCGTCGATCTCGGCCTGGCTGATAATCTCGATGCTGGCTTCCTTCGGGTCGCCCCCGCGAGCCAGATACCGGTCGCCGCTGACGTTGAAGTCCTTGGTTTCGTACTCGAAGCCGACCTTTTTAGCCACGGCCTGGAGGACTTTCAGTCCCTCGCGGACCACTTCGGGTCCGGTGCCGTCGCCGCCGATTACCGCGATTCTGATCTTTTTCGACATCAGTGCTTGCCTTTCCGCTAAGCCCATGGGCATTTCCGACGAAAAACGAGCGGGATAGTGTATCGGCCCGGACCGGATCGGGCAAGGGGGTTTGCGCCCCGGCCAGCCGGTCAGTCCGTTCGCGTTCCGCGCGCCCGGCGGAATTGCCCGTGGAGGAATTCGAACATCTGGGCGGCGTAGCCCTGCACGTCGCGGACGTGGAAGATGCGGCGCAAGGGAACGCCCCCGGTCTCGCGGAGTTGCCAGCGGACCGTGCCGCTCTCGTCCAGCTCGATGTCCACGGGGAGCATTTCCCAGGCGTCCGGCCGGTCGGGCGACGGCGGGCGATGCCCCAGCAGCCTGGCCGCCTCGAGGAAACTCGCCGTCGACCACAGGTGCCGCGGCTCGGGCGAATCGGGCGGGATTCCCTCGGAATCGAAGAATTCCCGCACGGCCGGCGGCGCGTCGCGCAGCAGTTCGTTCTGAGGCAGGCGCCAGTACGTGACGTAGCCGTTGAACGGCGCGCGGCCCTTCGACGGGTTGCAGGGGAACCAGTCGATGGGCAAGTCGGACGTCATGATGCGCCGCCACGACGGGGAATCCAGATTCGTGTTCCAGTCTTTCGGTCCGACGACGCCCGACGAGTCGCCCGCGTTGACCATGACCCGCGCGATCTTTGCCTTCAGCAGCGCCGGGTCGCGGTTGTAGGCCGCCGCCAGGTCGCGCAGCGAGCCGACGATGGTCACCACCATCCCGCCGTCCGCGCAGGAATCCAGGGCCGAGAGAATCATCTCGACGCCGCCCTGATCCTCGGCCGGCTGGTCCTCGCCGGTGTCCGTCGGCGAGCGCAGGGGCTGCTTGAGCCCCGCCGCCGACGGGATTCTCCCCGTCCGCCCGAACAGCTCCGCCGCCTTGGCGACCGTCGCCAAGCCCGGCACGCCGCGCTCCACGGTGTGGTCGATGACCACGCCCGCAATGGGGATCTCCCGCAGCGCGCAGACGGCCACCAGGTCAAAATGGTCGTCCGGGTCGCCGGGCGGATTGAACAGGTCGGTCACGTGCAGGATCGGCATGTCGGTCTCGCTGGTTTTCGCTGTCGCCCGTTCCCCTTCCCGCGATTACGGCTTTGGCGGGGGCGGACGAAGGTTCTTCGGGGCGATCATACAGTCGGCCACCGTTTTCAGGAACTCCGGATGGTACTTGTTGAAGTTCTTTCCGGCGGTGCGGCGGGTCATGCTGACCACCAGTTGGTTGTCCAGGTCGATCCGCAGCGTCGCGCTGGCGGCAGAACCGTGCCCGAAGGTCCGCTGCCCGAAGACGTCCTGGCTCATCCACACGCAGCCGATGCCCCATTCCGTCTTCGTGCCCTCGCCGAGGATCATCGTCAGTTTCACCGGTAGCATCCGGTCTCGCGTAGCCTCGCTGAAGAATCGCTTGTCGCCGTAGGCCCCGCCGTTGAGCAGCATCTGTCCGAAGACGGCCATGTCCCAGGCCGTGGACTCCGCGTTGTACGACGAGTTGGTCACCTGCGTGTTCTTCATGCCCAGCGGGACCACCAGGTGGGCCTTGTAGAATCGCGGCAGCGAGTCGCCGGAGACGTGCTCGATGATCTTCGAGCCCAACGACAGGCTCATGCCGTTGTAGGCATGTTTCTTGGCCACCGCGAGATACGGCGCATATTCCGCCACGCGATATTCGAAGTCGCACTCCTCGTCGCCCCAGTGCCCCCACATGCCGGCCGTGTGGGTGAACAACGTCCGCACCGTCATTCGCTCGGAATTCTTCACGCCGCGGAACTGCGGCAGGTACGTTCCGACCGGCGTGTCGAGGTCCACCAGCCCGCGATCCACCAGCATCATCAGGCACGCGCCGTGCATGAGCTTGGTCAGCGAGGCCATGTAGCTGGCGCTGTCGGTGGCGACGTCTTTCCCGTCGCGCCGCCCGTAGGCTTTGTGCAGCACCACCACGCCGTTGCGGACCACGCAGGCGATGAATCCCTCGTCGGTGTCGGCCGCCCACTTCGTCAGGACGGCGTCGATCTTTTGCGGCGCGTCGGGCGTCATGCCGGCTTCGGCCATCGTACCCTCGTGCAGCACCGGCGCGGGCTTGCCATCGTTCGGGCGCGGGCAGACGACCGGCGCGGCGGACGTCTTGTCCGTACCGGCCAACCGACGGTTCAGACCCACCCACCACTGGCGGTTTTTCGTCTCGGCGTCGTCGAAGCGATCGACCAAACCGCCTTCGGGATTCGTTTCGTCGATGCCCGCCAGCAGGATCGCCATGGCGTCGCTTCGTCCGTCCATTTCGACGCCTGCCCACTTATACAGCTCCATCAGGATTTCGCGCTGCGCCTCGACCTTTTTGACGTCAAGTTCCAGCGGCGCAGGCAGCTCGATTCGCCCGCCGAGACGTACCTCCCACCACTTGAATGGTTTCGGCACGCGATACAGCGTCCGGCCGCGGGTGTAGACCTTTCCGTCGGCCGTCTGGATCCGAATGACCGCGCCGTACCGTCCCGGCTGGGTGGCCTTGGTCACCGGCCGATACTGCCGGTCGTAGAAGGTCACGTCCAGCTCGTGCGGGCCGATGAGGTTTTCGACCATCAGCGGCTGGTCGAAGACGCACTCGGGGAAGCCCTCTCCGTCCAACACATGGCGCGTGAAGTGCGGCGAAATCTCCACCATCGCCTTGGCCCGCAGGGCAGGCAGGTCCGGCAGCTCGACCGATGCGACGGTCTGCCCGGCGGCACGGACTGTCACGCGCGACGGGACCGCCCCGTCCGCCGGGACCGGGAAACGCAGCGTCGCCTCGCAGCGCCCCGCCTTGGCGGAAAGCGTCCCGCGGGCCAGCGTCCGCCCGTCCGACGCGACAGCCGCCACTTCCTTGCCCGTCAGTTCCGCAACGCCCACGACCTGGATTCGCACGTCGCGCAGATGCTCGAAATCGACCGCTGCCGACGCCTTGCAGGGCGGGCTCAGATCGGCTGCCAGGCGGATGGAGTGCATCGCTGTCGTGTCCCCGTGGGTCTCCGACCGCGGGAACCAGATGACCTTGCGCTTGCCTCCCGCGCCGTCGGCGTCGTTGACGTACAACTGGAAGGCGACGGACCGCCCCAGTTCCGGCGTCACGCCGATCTCGGCCCACGGAAGCAGGGCTTCAACGAGATACCCGTCGGACGTTTTGGCGGCTGCCGCTTCGGCGCTAAGCGGGCGGGTTTTCTTGAGCGTCTCGCTCTGCCGCATGTTGTGACGAGTAACGCGAAGCTTGGGATGCTTCGGATCGACCCCGGGCGAGACGATGGTCTGCGCCATCTGCTCGCCGCCCAGGTGGTCGGCCAGGAACAGCTCCACCCCGTCCCGCTCCCACAGGCGGTCGTCCGCTTCGGACTCCAGCAGCACGTCATCTCGCACGAACGCCAACACCAACAGTCCGCGCGGGTCCCAGCCCAAGCGGAAACGCACGTCGAGGTCGTCGGCCGGCTGCAACGGCCCGCGCTCGGAGGACAGAATCTCCACGCGATAGCCCCGCTCGCCCCACTCGTCGGCCTTGCCGTCGATGACGATGCCGTCGGTTCGCGGAATCCCAATCGTCTGCTCCTGCGAGGCACACCCCGCAAGAGCCGCCAGGATCAAGCAGACCGCCGCACGCGCAGGATGGTTCACGACCTCTCTCCTTCCGGGTGGATTCACGCGGCAATTGGACCGACCTGTTCCGGCCTTGTCAAGAAAACCGGCAGGCCGGTCAGGCCGGCGCCAACTCCAGGACGAAACGCAGCGTCATGTTTCGCTCGCGGGTGGCGGGAGTAAAGACCAATCGCCGAATGGTCGTGCCGTCGTGGCTTTCGGCCAGGCTTTCCTCCGTCAGTTCCTCGATCCGCCATGAGCCGGGCGCATCAACGGCACGGAGCACGGCCGAACCTTCCGCCCCGCCGTCGATGCGGACGCCGCTCTCGCCGTCCGCCCGGCAGGGTTTCAGCGCAACGAAGACCTCTTCCAGCGCCTCGGGGGGCGCGGAAAACTCGAAGGTGTCGCTCACGCGGACCTCCACTCGACCGGGGGGAAGCTCGATCGTCCGCGTCAGGCGGTCCAGACCCGCCTCCGGACCGTAGGCCGAGGCGAACTCCACCGTCGCGCGCTTGGCGCCCGGCGCGTTGGCGCCTTCGACCGACAGCGTTCCGCGATACTCCTCGCCGGGCTTCTGGAACTGCCCGTTCACCACCGGCACGCTGTGCCCGCGCGAGCTGCAATACACGCTTTCGTAGCGGCGCGGGCTGAATGTCTTGCGGGAATAGACCGGCGCGCCGGGATCGGCCAGGAAGCACGCGGACCCGCCAAATACGACGAACGAGCCGATGTCGTTGTGGTTGTGATGCTCGCCGTTATGCCCGGCCTTGACGCCCAGCGTGACCGCGCCCGCGCGGAGTTTCGCCACGGCGAGATCGCCCAGCACGGAATCCTTCGCGTCGCGCGTCACCGCAACCCGGCGATCATCGCAGACCAGCAGATCCCACAGGGACGCGACGGCCAATTCGCCGTCGTCCGTCAGGCGGCAAAGACCCAGCAGTTCCTTGACGTCGTGGAACCGATTGATCAGGACGGCCGTGACCGGTTCCATGTAGCCCGGCTGCGCGTCGGCGAAGGCGAGTTCCCGCCCCGGCGCGACGTTCACCGCCAGCGGATACCGGCAGATGCGTTCGATCCGCTCGTCGGACATCAGGTGGATCCGCCCGCCGGTGAAATCGTAGAGGCCCGCCGCCAGGCGCACGAACCATCCGAACCCGTACCGCCAGTAGCCCGGGCCCTCGGAGCAGCCGCCGTCGGCTGTGAAACCGGACAGGAAATGCTCCAGGCTTTCCAGGGCCTCGATCACGAACCGCGCCAACTTCTGCGGTTCTTTCTCCACCAGCAGCGCCGCCAGGAGCACGGCGCCGTTGCAGACCGCGTTCCAGTTGGTCGTGCCCGTCTTCCAGCGAGGCTGGACCGGCGGATCGAGATAGTGGTCCAGCACGCGCCGGTGAATCTCGGCGACGACGCGCCGGCAGACCTCGTCCGAAAGGCGCTCTCCCACCGCGGCCAGGACCATCGCATACTCACAGGCCAACATCGCCGAATACAGCTCGATCGGCGATTCCGACCCCTCGTGCGCCGGGAGTTTCCACGTGGTCATCTCGCAATCGGCCCAGAGCAGGTCGTCGAGATAACGCTCGTACCCCATCCCCAACCAGCAGGCGGCGGCAGCCGTCATCAACTGCGACCGCCGGCCGTACATCAGCTTCTGGCAGTGGGTGCGGTTGCCCGTCCGCTGGAACTGGCGATACACGCCGTACGGGATGACGGAAATGGTCGTGTCCGGCGTCAACTCGGCGCGGAATCGCTCGATCAGGCCCCGTCGGCGGGCGATTTCCAGGGCCCGCGCGCGGACTGATTCGTCACGCAACTGGGGAAGGGGAGAGGAGCCGACGCTTTCGGCGACGATGTGTTGCACCTCGCCGACGGACAGACCGCACAACATGTGGAAATCCTTTCCCGCACCTCAAGACCGCAAGGCGATCCGGCGCGGCGCATTTCGGAAAAGCGTAGCTTCGGCGGAGGAAATGTCAAACTTTTCGTAGTTCTTCCGCCGAATCCCCCGAAAGACTCCGGCCCGGCGGTCTGTGCGGCATTTTCGATACTGTATGACGCATTATCATTCTCCGATGGCGGAGAAAACCGCTTATAATGAGATATAAGCCGGTGCAGAACATTTCGTTTCAGCTTTCTGATTCCATGAAGAAGCAAGGAATACGGCCGATGCCTGCATGGCACGCTCATCAGGAATCGGGGACGGCAAGGCGCACGGATTCGGCCCATCACGCTTTTACGCTGATCGAACTCCTCGTCGTCATTGCGATTCTGTCCCTGCTGGTGTCGATCCTGTTGCCGTCACTGTCGCGTGCGAAGGAACTGGCCAACGAGACCGTCTGCCGGGGCAACCTGAAGATGCTCGGGTCGGCGTTCGCCATCTACGTTTCGGAAAACCACTACCCCGTCTATCCGGACCTGAACCCCTACGGAAAACCGGGCGACGTGAGCTTCTGGCACGAAGCCATCGCCGGCAGTCAGCCCGTGCAGAACCTGCCGTTGTGGTGCCCGCGGGACGGCGGAAAGCCCAAGTTCGAGCTGGGCAGCTGGAAGGGATACTTCGTCAGCTACGGATACAACGGCTGCGGATTGGGGGGATACAAAGGCACTTTTGCCGCCAGCAAATGGGATTCCTCCCTCACCCAGGGCGATGACGTGGTGGACACCTCGCGGACCGTGGTGCTGGCCGAGAGCGCCATCAACCCGACGCTCTCACAGAATCCGGACGGCTGGGCCGGTTATCGCCAGTGGAACGACCCGTGGAACGGAAATCCCTATCCCCGCCACGAGGACCGCTGCAACACCCTCTGGGTGGACGGACACGTCAGCCAGGTCGTCGCGCTGGACCGGACCTACGTCTCCCTGTACTTGGCGCCGCCCGACGCCTTTGGAACCCCCTGGACGACAACCAACTGGTGGGACCGAAAATAAACGCTTTCGAGTTCCGCAATCGGATGGTCACTTCGTTTTCGGCTCGGGGTAATCTCGAAGGGTGCGGAAGTCCGGATCGCCGCGGGAGTTTTTCTTTGCGGAGCTTTTCGGATCCCGCGGGAGAATCTGAATCCGTTCGAACCGTCCGGTGGCGCGGGTGCAGTGTTTCCGCAAGCCGTCGAAATTCTTTTTCTGCACGGCGTCTTCCGGGCGGACCAGACGGGCCAGTTCCGCCCAGAACCTGCGGACGCCGCCCAGGTGGTATTGTCCGTCCTTGGCCGCCAGCAGGGCGTTGAGGCCCAGGTCGCCGGTCAGGTAGGGATCCTCCGTGTCGGCAAAGGTCTGGAGGGTCCATTGCCGCTCCTGCGCATCGCCCCAATCGTTCAAGGCCACCGAAGCCCGACGGGCGGCGCGCAGGCTTCCGATCCGCAAATCCCGCGACTCGTTGATGTCGCGCGCGGATTCCATGAAAATGCGCCGCGCCTCGCGCAGGGCCTCCACGTCGTCCTTGCTCAGGGCCGCGGTTTCTGGCAGCCCGCTTCCGCGAACGCCCAGCGCCTCGAACGGGTCTTTCTGGTCGTCGGCTGTGCCCGCCTTGCCGTCCGGTCCGTCGGGTCCATCGTTGACGAAGTCGTAGAAGCGATCCAGCCCGTGGGCGTGCCCCTGGGCCGCGCGCACCGCGGTCTGGATCATCTCGTTTCCGATCCGGTCCCATTCGTACAGGTCGGACCGTTGGAAGGCGTCGACGTAAAGTTGCAGGGCCTCGGCGGAATGCCCCGTATACAGGTAGCTCTGCGCCCGCAGGCGCGAGGCCATGGCGTCGTCGCCCGCCTCGGCGCGGGCGACGGCGAAGGCCTTCTCCCGCTGGGGAAGGGTCGCGCGAGGCACGCTCGCCAGCGGATCCGTCAGATCGTCCGCGGTGCCCGCCTTTCCGTCCGGACCCGCCGGGCCGTACTTCTGAAACGCGAGGAACGCGTTGGCCCGCGTCACGTTTCCGTCTGCGTTCTTCAACGTCTCGGCCAGCAGGCGGATGTTGCCGATCAGGGCATTGCCCCCGTCGGACGTGTCCAGGCAGATGCGGGCGGCATCGACGGCTGGAGCGAAATCGCCCTTCTTCATCAGGACTTCGACGATCCGGTGCTGGGCGTCGGACCAACGGTCCGCCGCGCCCGCGCACTGGGTGAACATGCGCTCGTACGTGCGCAAGGCCTCGTCGTAGCGTTTCGCCTTGGCCTGGATGTCCCCCAGCAGCAACATCCATCTCTGGCGGAGTGCGTCCTCGGTTTCCCGCCGGATCTCGCTCTCGCAGAAGGTCTCCGCCTCCTTGAACTTCTCCAGCGTCACGAGGCAGCCGGCGTAGCGATAGGCGTAGCTGAACCGATATTGCGACGGCAGGTGCTGGAGGTAGCGGTCGTCCAACAGGCGAATGAGCACGTCGGCGCATCCGGTGTAGTCCTTGGCGCGCCAGTGGAACTCCTGCATCATGCTCATCGCCTTGGCGGCACGGTCGTCCGGCAGGCCCAGTTCGACCGCCTTGGCGCACGCGGCGAGGCTCTTGTCGTAGTTCCGGGCCGCGTTGTAGTGCTCCGCCGCCTGCAATAGGGCCTCGGCGGCGGCGCCCTTGGGCACGGCAGACTCCGCCGCGTATTGCTCGAGCGTCTCGATGGCCTGGTCCCGCTGCTGCATCAGCGCATAGGATTCCGCCAGACCCAGCGTCGCCATGCGACGGATCGCGGCGTCACCCGCGTGCGCCTGGCGCACCTGCTGCGCGAAGTCGATCAGTTCCTTGTTCCTCCCGGCGCGGCGATAGAGCGACAGCACCGTGTCGAATACCATTTGTTTCTGGGCAACCGTCATCTTGGGATCGCCCAGGATTTTCCTCACGAGATCGAGCCCCTTGGCCTCGGTGTCGGCCTTGGACAAGAGGCTCCGCGCGCGGTTGACTTTCTGGGCAGCCGTTTCGGCCAGTGCCGCAGCGGGGCCAACGACCGTCAAACCCGCCAGCAGCAGGACCGCGAGGAGTTTCGCCGGGATTCGTTGCCTTTGCGCCCTCATCGCGTTCCTTTCCGTTCCCCGACGCCGGATTGGGAGGAATCCTGCTCCAGGTCCTCCTTGTTGACGACCAGGCGAACGTCGTCCACCCAGTACGTGCGCGGGGTGCCGTTGCCGGAAAAAACGATTGCCCCCATGCGGTCGAGGCTCAGCGAACCTGCCGCCTTGCTGATCCGCTCGATGGGGATCACCACGCGACGATACTCGTCGTCGATCTTCCCACCCTCGATGAGCTTGTCCTTGACCAGCGCGAGCGGCTCGCTGACGGAGGGTTCCTCGTACAACGGAGAATCGCGGAACCGGACGAGCAGGTCGTCGTCCTCGCCATCGCTCCGGACGCGGAAGGTCATCGCGTAATACCCCGCGACGTTCCAGACCTCGCGGGATCCGGCGACATACGCGACCCGCCAGGGGCCTTCGCCCGTCGTGGTCCATTTCATGCAGCAGGAGCCGACGTAGGCCTCCTCGGCGTCCGGCTGGCGCGGCACCTCGGGGGCGCCCTCCTCGGCCACCAGGGGATTTTCCTTTCCGTTGTCCCAGAGGACGTAGCTTTCCGGAAGGTCGAAGGTCCACAGGGGCGCCACGGCCCCGCCGATGGTTCCGTCCGGTCCGACGGCCTTGACCGCCAGCCCGTGCGACCCGGAGGCGACGCCCTGTCGCCCCCCGCCGCGAAAACTGGCGGGATTGACGCGCAGTGTGCATCCGAACACGCCGTCACCGGCCTGCCCGTCGTCGTGCTTTCCGTCATCGTGCATGGGCATCGCGTCGGGCCCGCGAACCGCCTGGAGATCGACCGTCACGCTCGTGGGCGATCCCTGGAGACTCAGCACCCGCGCCGTCACCGTGAACTGCCTTTCATTGAACGCTCCGGCCATCTCCTCGTACATGGAGAGCAGCTCGCGGGAGGCCCGCGTGGCACCGCGCTGCCTGGTATACCCATGCAACGCCGCCCGGTAGCGCCCCAGCGCCTTCTCGAACGCGCGACGCTCGTAGGTGAACACCTCGGGCGTGACAGCGGCCTCGGTCACGGAAACCCCCCGGCTGCTCACGTATCCCTTGTAGAGCCGCCCGTTGACCGCCGCGAAAAACATCCGCCCGTTGGCTGCGGCGCGGATGTGGGAGCCCTCCCGCACGAACGGGCCCACGAAAAGCCCCTGGCTGTACGCGGACCACGTCTTCATGCCGTCCAGCGAGAGGATCAGCCCGAGTTTCTTCGGCTCGTAGGCGAAGAGAATCTCCTTGTCTTCGCGCGGGCCCCACGTCGCGCCGACGCTCGCCAGGCGGTCCGTCTCATTCGGACCGACGCGGTATCCACCCGCCTCATCCACCCGGAGGATGCCCCTGTCGGCCGTCGCGAAGTAGATCGTGTCGTCCCGCGCCTGTGTCCCGTCGGCGTAGACGACGTCGCGGACCACCTCGCTCCACAGGTCGTCCAGCATGTTGCAGAAGAATCCGCTCTGGAGGTCCGGCGCAGTCTTCTTCGACGCGACGACGATCGAACCGCTGCCCCTGCCCCAGCCCCGCATGTTCCCAAACACGTCGTAGACGTGGTAGTCGCCGCCGATCACGTGCCACGTCTTTCCCGCGTCGTAGCTGCGCGAGATGCCCGGCGCGTCCTTTCCGTGCAGCGCCAGCAGCGTGCGGAAGCGGGCGTCGCCCGTCGCCACGCGGAGGGCGCGGACCGTGTCGCTCGCCAGGCCCGTCTGCAGGGAGCCGATCCGGCGGAACGTCTTCCCGGCGTCGTCGGTCGCCCAGACGCCCCGGCCTTCGGTGCCCAGGTAGAACAAATCCGGACGGATGGGGGAAAACGCGAGGTCGCAGATGGCCCCCACCTTGTCGGCTGCGGCGGCGGGAAGGGCTTTCCAGGAGCGCCCCGTGTCGTCGCTGACGGACAGCCCGCTTTCCGTCACGACATAGACGCGCGAGGGAATCGCCGGATGCGGAAAGACGCCCCGGACGCCTGCCAGGGCGCGATCGGCCACCCACGTCACGCCCAACGCGCCATAGCGGGCGTATTCGGCTTTCCTCGCCTCCCGGGCAGCGATTTCGGCCGGCGTCGGCTCACGCGCGGAGGCGACGGAACCGATCCATGCGACGGCCGCAGCCGCCAGGACCGCACCGAGCCCCCGTCGCAGCAAGGTATCTCGATTCACGGACGCTCCTTCGCCTCTTGCGGTTCCGTCGGCAGCAGTTCCGCCCGCCCGAGCACCACCCGCCGAGCCAGGCTCCCGGGCGACCCCTTGCCCTTGCCCGACAGGGGCACGTAGTCTTTGTTTTCATCGCCCAGGGCGCTGACGGGCTCCTTGGCGCCGTTGTCTTCCAGGGCGGCGTGCTCCGTGATCACGCGCCGCTTGCTTTTGGCGATCTCGATGTCGCCCTGGCCTTTCATCTTGAGCGGCACGACGGCGTCGGGGACATTCGCGTCGCTGTCGGGGCTGAGCTTGCGCGAGCCCGGCTCGTCGGTGTCGCTGACGTACAGCTTGCGGAAGATTTCCACCGATTCCTTTCCCGTGACGCGCCACGAGCCGTCGTCGGCGAGATTCTGGCGGGCGATCCACAAGGCCGACTGGTACGCCGCCCAGTTGTACGCTTCCAGCAGCGTGATCGTGCCGTCCCTGGCGCCGGCGGCGGGAGATCCCTCGCCATCCGCGCGGGCAGATTCCAACCCACGGAGGAAGAACTCGGGATACACCGGGGGAACCATTTCCTGGGGCATGTTCCCGCTCACGACAACGCGTCCGACCCGGCTGAGGGCGGGCGTCGCCAGCCCGCCGCACGATGTGAAGTTCAGCACCACCTGGTTGCGGGCGGCGAGGGGCTCCAGCAACAGGGCAAGCTGCTCGGCGCTCAGGTCGGGGCCTGGAAGGACGACGAATGACGAGTTGCCCTCGGCGCTGCCCAGCCCCAGCAGCACCAGCACGAACTGGTCCTGCGGCTGGACTTTCTTCGCCAAATCGCCCAGGGTCTTTGTGACGCTTTCCGCCGTGGCGGGCCCGGTCACGAGGGGGTCCCGGAAGTCCTTGTCACCCGTCAGCACGATGACGTTGCCTGCCGGCACGCCGGCCGGCCCGGTCAGGTGCGCGTGGAACCGTTTCAGCCAGTCGCGATACTGCCGCGCGTGGATGGCCGTTCCGGGCAGGGAGCCGATCAGCAGCGCGTGACAGGCGCCCTTTCCGCCTGCCGGCTGGGTGGTCGCGTCAGCTTGCGCGCTCGCGCACGCCGTCGCCAGGATCAGGATCGCCGGGATTTTTCGCATCAGGTTTCGCATGAGGAACCGTTGCCTTAGTGGCTCAGGAAATAGATGATGATGTTGATGCCCATCTTGACAGCCTCGATGTTCCGGGCCCCGAAGAACCGCATCATCCACCCGCAGTGCAGATCGCCCGGGTCGGCGTAGGTCATGATCCGCCCGGTTCCGGGCTCGAACAGGCCCCAGGCGCCAGGTTTCCCCTCATGCAGGCGAATCCCCTGCATGTGCGGGGAGCCCTGCGGGAAGTCGTAGTAAATGTGGTAAATCTCGTGATCGGCAGGAATGTGCCGCATGGGGTTTTCCGGGAACAGCGAGTTGATGAGCTCGCGGTAGCAACGGAAGAACCGGTCCTCGCGCCCGCCGTAGACGCAGTCGTCGGACAGGATGAACCCGCCGCGCTCCAGGTACTCGCGGAGGTTTTTCTCCTCCTTCTCCGGCAGCTTGAAGAATCCCTCGGACGTCATGAACACGAACGGGTAGCGGCACAGTTCGTCGAAATCGCCCAGGCGAACCACCTTGGGCTCCATCGACACGTTGATGTTGGTCAGTTCGGCGAGCTTTTTGCGGAGGATGATGTCGCCGGTCGGTCCGACGTTCCAGATGTCGGGCGTGCGGTCATACACGGTGAACTGGAGGCGCGGGAAGATGAACTTTCCGGTCTGGACGGCCTGGTCGGCCAGCAGCTTCTTCACCGGCGTCAGCAGCGATCCGAGCAGGGCCGCGCCCGCGACGCCGAGCGTGCCCTTGAGCACCTGCCGGCGCGTCCAGAGCTGGTGGATCTTTTCCACCCCCCCGGCAAGCTGCTCGGCGAGCCGCCCGACCTCGCGATCGTCGGC
>DNAS01000113.1:29494-46790 GCA_003485185.1 Phycisphaerales bacterium
ACTCGCGATCGTCGGCGCGATGGATTGTTTCCCGTTTCCGCACGATTGCACCTCCGCCTGTCCGCCGGGCCGTCAGGCCAGGCCGGTCCGGCGCCTCACGATCCATTCTATCGAAACCGTAACCAGGCACAAAACCAGCAGCGCGGGCATGTCCCACAAGTCGCGGTCGACGACGCGGCGGGCCGTATCCTGCCTCGCCTGCACCGCGCGTTCGATCTGCTCGGGAATGCCCGACGCCTCCCGCAGGCTGAAGTACTGCCCGCCCGTCGTCTCCGCCATCCGCCGCAGCGAGTCCTCCTTCAGCCCGGCGTTGGCGAACTCGATGAACGGGTCGGTCACCTCGAAGAACGTCTCCGCGGGCGGGGTGGTCCATCCCTCCACCTGCACGGACACCTGGTAGAGGCCTTCCTCCCGCGGCTTGTAGCGGCACTGATAGACGCCCTCCTCGGTGAGCGTCCAGTACATGGGGATTTCCTCTCCGCGGATGGTGGCCGTCACGCGGGCGTCGTGGATGGGGCGCAGGTCCTTGCCCAGGACCGTCGCGCGGAGGATGACCGACGCGTTGCGCGCGTAGCTGTCGCGGTCGGTCTCCACCGCCAGCCGGTCTCGCGCGCCGACGGCCAGCCAGCGGATCATCTGCTTCCAGAACTTCTCGTGGAATTCGTCGCTGGCGGGGCGGGACATCTGCCAGTACCAGCTGCCCCCGGACATGAACGCGCCGACGCGCCCCTGCCCGTAGTTCTGCACGGCCAGGATCGGACGAGCGCCGTCGGCGGGTTTCTGGCGCAGCAGGAGCGACGCGCCCGCCTTGACCCCGCGCACCGGCGTGATGCCGATCAGCGCCGGGGCCTTCTCCCACTGCTGGGCGTTGGCGACCGCGTCGGGCTCGATCCGCATGACGGGGTGCGCCAGGCCGTCGTCCGTCACCTCGGCCTGGAACTCCTGGTCGCTGTAGTGCCCGTCCGACGCGGAAATCGACACCGGAAGCATCCGCTCCACGGGTGTGCCAGCGTACCTGCCCAAGCTGAACGAGTTGACCCCGCCGAGCATCAGCAACCCGCCGCCGCGTTCCTGGACGAACTCCTCCAGCAGGGCCATCTGCTCCGGGGAGAAATATTTCGCCTCGATGTCGCCGAGGATGACCGCCTTGAACGCGAAGAGGTTCTCCCGCGTCGTGGGGAACCCCTGGGCCAGGTACATCTCGCTGGTGTTGGCGCTCTGGATGTAGAAGCGGTCGGCCGCCAGCCGCAGCAGGCCCACCAGACGGAAGTCCCGGTCGCGATACAGCGCCCGCCGCAGAAAGCGATATTCCATGCGCGGGCTGCCCTCGACGTACAGCACCGGCAGACGGTCGTCCTGGATCTCGACGGTGAAGTCCTTGAAGTTGTTCTCGATGATCTTCTCGTCGGCCGCCGGCGCGATCGACACGCGGTAAGTCGCGGCGCCCTGCTCGTGGTCGGGAGTGAAGGTCAGTCGCACTCGCTTCAGGTCCGACTCGGTCCCCGGCTCGATCCGCTGGGTGAGAATCACGTTGTCCCCGCGCGACAGCCGCACGTCGAACGGCTCGCGGAAGTCGGTGTGCCGCAGGACCATGTCGGCGTCGATGGCCACGTTCCGCCAGATGCGCTTGCGCGCGAAGACGCGCATGACCTCGTAGTCCTTCGGCGGATACGGGCTGCCCACGCCCACGGCGTAGAGGGGCACGCCGCGGTCCCGCAGCATGGCGGCGGCGTCCTCGAGCGAGCCGCCCTCGTTCCGGCAGCCGTCGCTGACCATCACCACCGCCGCCAGCGTCAGCCCGCGCAGCTCCGAGGACATCTGGCGCACCGAGTCGAACACGTCCGTCGCGGCGCCGGAGGCCTTGAGCCCCTCCAGCCCGCCCGCGCGGGACGCGCCCTGGTCAAAGCGGTACAGGATGACCTTCGAATGCTTGGCGATGCGCTCCAGCAGCCCCGCCTCGCCGGCGGCGCCCGCCAGCAGGTCCTTCGCGACGGCGAATCGCGGCGCGGTCTGTCCGTCGGACTGGGCATCCTCGATGGTCATGGATTTCGACGTGTCCACCAGCACGGCCGTGAACAGCGCCGCATCCGGCGGGCCCTTGGTGCGCAGCGCGGGCCTGGCCAGCATGAACAGGAGCATCGCCAGCAGCGCCACCCGCAGACCCAGCAGCACCCAACGGGTGCGGCGCGACACGCGCGACCGCACCTGGCGATACAGCCACCACGCGACGCCCCCCACCGCCAGTAGCACCAGCAGCATCGCCTCGGGACGAAGGCGCGTCAGGAACACCAGGCTCCCCTCGCCGTATGTCTCCGGGCGGAACTTGAACAGAAACTCGAACACGCTGCTCATGCGGGATTTGTCCTTCCCGATCCTGTTTGCCGACTACCTCGGCCGGTTCGACAACGTCTGGTAATACCGGTTGACCAGGTGACGGTACCGCGGCGGGCACTCGTCCTGCTGGGCGGAGAACAACTGCTTGGCCTCCAGGGCCGTCTGCAACTGCGTCTCCAGCTGCCCGCTCACGCGGGTAATCAGATTCGACAAGTCCTGCTGCTTGGCCGGATTCGACGCTAGTTTGACCTCCAGCGCCGGATCGGCCGCCTCCCGCTTCAGCGAGGCGGAATCCTTCTCGTCCAGCTTCACGTCCGGACGGCGCTCCACCTGCGCCGCCAAACGGCGAACGTCCGCCGCAATCTGGGCGCCGATCTCCCGCCGCTGCTGCCGAGTGATCTGGGAGGCCATCGCCAGTTCCTTTTCCGCCGGCGCCTCGGTGGCCAGATCCTTCTGCTCTTTCGGTCTGCTGGCCAACTCGCCGGGCTTGGGCTTCGGCTGTTCGCCCGGCTTGGCCTTGGGTTCTTCCCCAGGCTTGGATTTCGGTTCTTCTCCGGGTTTCGGTTTGGGTTCCTCGCCCGGTTTGGACTTGGGTTCTTCACCCGGCTTGGGTTTCGGCTGTTCTTCGGGCTTCTGCTCCGCCGGCTTGGGGGCGCTCGTCGCGATTTTTTCCAGCCCTTGCTGGATGTCCTTGGTCTGCTTGACCATTTCCTTGAGGGCTTCCTCGCGGGTCCGCACGATGTTGTTGGCCGCCTCGCGAAGGTCGGCCAGGACCTTCTTCATTCCCTCGGCGGCGCGGTTTTGTTCGTCGGCGGCGGGTTTGGCCTTGAACGCCGCCAGCTCGACGACGGCGTTGGTCATTTTCTGCCCAGGCTGCTCCCGCTGGAGCGTGCGATGGGCCTTCTGGACCGCCTGGGCGACCTCGTTGCGCTCCCCGCTTTCCGCCCAGCGATTGAGCTTGTCCATCTTGCCCTCGAAGACGTCGTGCTCGGCTTTCAGTTCAGCCTGGCTGAACGAGACCTTCTTCAGGTCGCGTTTTTCCCTGGCCGTGGGCTGATGGTCGGCGAAGGTCTCCAGCGCCGCCACCACGAGGTCGGTTTCGCCCTTGATCTCGTTCTGCCTGCGGAGGAGTTTTTCGAGCAGTTTCACCGCCTCGGCGAGGGCGGCTGCAATCTGGTCGGCGTCGAGTTCCCCGAGCTGGTCGGCGACCTGCCCGAGGAGTTTTTCGGCCTCGCTGGCCTTGGTCAGGGCGTCGGCGACCTGACGGGCGTCCAGGTTGGACGAGGCGGCCTGCATCGCCCGCGCGGCGCGGTTGGTCTTGTCCACGGAGTCCTTGAGTTTCTCGGAGGCCTCGGGGACACGCTTGAGCTTCTCCCCCGCCGCCCGCGTTTTCTCCGCCAGAACTTTCTCTCGCTCGGCGAGTTTGGCCGCTTCCCGGGCCTGCTGGGCGGGACTGAGGTTCGCCCGCGACAGTTCCTGCGCGTCGCTGATGAGTTTCTGCTGCTCGCGGCGGATCTGCTCGATTTCCTTACGAACCTCGGCGGCGGTCTGCGCCTCGGTGAGGTTCGCCTCCAGCTTGCTGCCCTCCTGCTTTTCCATCTGGGCCTTGGTCTCGGCAAACAGCTCTGCGAGGCGCTGCTGCTCGGCCTGCGCCGCCTCGGCGGTCTGGACGGCGGCGTCCGGCGGCGGAGTCTTCAGCAGCGACTCCATGTCCGTCACACCCGCGGCGATCAGTTCGGCCAGTGCCACCTGGAGATATTCCACCGCCTGCGCCGTGTCGTGCGCCACCAGCGCCTTCTGGGCGAGCGTGGCCAGCTTGTCCACCCGCGCGGCTACCTCTTTCAGCTCCGGATGCACCAGGATGTCCACGAACTGCCAGACCTTCCCCGTGGAGGGGTCGAGCATCGCCTGGGCGATTGCCTCGGCGCGCTGGGCGTGGACGTCCGGCGCGAGGCGGGGCTTCTCGCGGTGCAGCGTCCACGTCTGGAAGAGGAATTCCTCCAGCGTGGGCCCGGCCGGCGGGGGCGCGTGGGGCATCTTGTCCTCGAACCCATAGGCCGCCCAAAGCTCGAACGGGAGGATCACGATCATCCGCAGGTCGCTGGCGGCGGGTTCGTTGTCTCTCTTGCGGTCCCGTGCCTCGATGTGCCATGAGAAGATTTCGCCCGGCTGGGGTGCCGGCTGGACCTCTTCGAGCATCCATCGCAGCGACGCGCTGACCTTTTCCGGCGTCTGCGGGCCCTCGCCCTCGGGACGCTGGAGCTTCAGCGGAATACGCCCCTTGGACGTGCCCTTTGGATCGAAGCGCAGGTAGACCAGTTCGGCCGAGGCGACGCCCCAATCGTCGGTCACTTCGGCGCTGAAGGCCACCTCGCCCAGCGGGTGCGTTTCCACCGTGTCCAAAGGCGCGGTCACGGCGAGAACCGGCGGATTGTCGGGCAGGGCGTAGACGCTCGACGGGCCAAGGCTGGCGGCCGTCTGCCCGTCCACGTCGGTCACTTCGAAGGTGTATTGCGCGTCGGCGGAAACGGGGAACGACGCCACGGCGGTGTTGCCTCGCTCCGCGTCGACTGCAAGCGGCTGGACCTTGCCGTCGGCCCAGACGATCTTTCCGGACGCCAGGCGCGTGTTGGCGAGGATCCGCACCGTCGCCTGCGAACCGATCGGCGCGGTCATGTCGCCGGTGGCGAGGGTTTCCACCTTGTCCGGGAAGCCCAGGTATTCGGGATAGCGCACCGTCACCTCGACGCCCTGGAGTTCCAGGCGGTCATACACCGTGATGCGATGCGTCGGGGACTGGTGTTTCTCCGCGGAGACGAAAAAGTCCATCTCCTCGCTGACGGATTCGAGCGTGGCCTCGTAGCCGTAGAGCTTGTCGGAGTCGGTCATGGGGATCGATCGCCACTCGGCCGCCGCGCCCTGTGCGACGGGATGAAAATGCAGTTGCACCGCGCCCTGCGGCTCGCGCGAGAGTTGCGCCTCCAGGCGGAAGTCGACCCCGCGGGCCAGGCGCACGTCGCCGGCTGACAGGTTGAACTCGATGGGCAGGAGCTTGCGGGCCTCTTCCGCCGTCATGCCGCCAGGCAACTTCTGCCCGTCTCGCCCGGCCGCGACGAGGTCTGCCCGCCACGGCTGGAACACCCCCGCCACCTGCCGGCCGACCGTATCGGGGAAGGCGGCGCACAGGGCGACGTAGGCCGCCAGCGAAGCGGCGGCCGCCACCCCGTATTTCCGCAGGCGCTTCCAACTGACCGTCTTGCCCAACGGCGAGTGTTCGGCGCGGACGTCGGCCTCGTGGACGACGGCCTCGATCATCTTCGCCTGCGTCCCCACGAACCCGCTCCGCCGGCCGAACTCCGCAGCCGTGATCAGCGCTCCCTCGAACTCGTCGCTGTGCTCCTCGATATACAAGGCCACCTGCTCGTCGGGAATCCGCCGCGCCAGCGGCAGGACGATGTGCCGGACGACGAGAACCCCCACCGCGACCAAGGCGACGCCGAAGATCGCGAACCGCGCCGCCGGAATATGCCCATAGAACAGGTTCAGCAGCAGCGCTAGCGCGACGATGCCAGCGGTCTCCAGGAACACCAGCGCCAGGCCTGAAAGCACGGCCGCCCGTTTCCAGGCCCTGCGCACCTTCGCGAACTGCTCGGAAAGTTTTCCGTACTCGTTCATCGCTTCGCCTTTGCTCCGTCGTCATCCCGCACGACGATCAGTGACGCGTGGTCTTGTTGCCCAGCAACAGCTCGCCCACCAGCAGCGTCAGGCACGCGGCCAGAACGTACCACCACAGCCCCTGGTCTTCGCGCGGGGTGGCCTTGGCGTCGGCGGTCCTGGCGGATTGGTCGGCGTCCTTGTCGGCTGGCTGCTCCAACGCCGCGACGATCTCATCCGGCGCGACAGCCGTCGGGTCCGACTCGCGGCCGTCGCAGTTCACCGCGTAGCGGCGGACGTCTTTTCCGTCAGCATCCCGCACCGCGTAGAACCCCGGCAGGCGGGCGGGTTGGTCAAGCGGAACTTCCTTGCCCTGCGGATCGACGATGCGCTCGCCGGCCCCGGCCGGAAGCACATCGCCCACGGTAAAGGACGTCCGCTGCTCCGTCCGGGCGGCCAGGAATTCCAGCGTCTGCCAGACGTACGGCAGGAAGGTCGTCTGGAGCGGGAAGTCCGACCAGGCCTTGTCCGGACAGGCCGCCAGCAGCATCGAGATGCCCTGTCCGACCTGCCGGCTGAGGACGGCGGGACGGTTGTCATCAAATTTCACAAGCACCTGCGACAGCTGCGAGTCCGTGACCTCCCAGTAGCGGGCGAACTTCGCCAGCGACAAATCGCCGTGCCGCGGGTGGGAGAAAACCTCGAAGATGGGATGCTGGAAGTCGATCCGCGCCAGGACGGCGCCGACGCCTCCGGTGGCCATCGCGCGTCCGGCGAGCACCCGCCGCAGCTTGCACGGTGCCAATTCGGCGAAGGTGCGGTTGAACGCCTGGGCGTCCACGCGCCCACCGGGCAGGAACCACACCCCCCCGCCGCGGGCCAGCAGGTCGCCCAGCGCGAGGACGACGGGTGGCGGCAACTCGCTGACGTTGCAGAGGATCACGACGCGGGCGTCAGACAAGTCGCCCGGCGACGCCTGCGCCGCGCCAATCACGCGGCACTCGAACGGCGAGGCGACGTCCTCTCCGGGCGACATCGCGGTCTGGAGGTAGAACGCCGCGTCGGACATGCGCTCGCTGGCGCGGACGCCGTCGATCAGCAGCACCTTGATGCGCGGGATGACGCGCGTGTTGAAGTGGAACGCGCCGTCGCCGCTTGCCCCGCCCAGCTGGACGGAACCCCAGACGTCGCCCGGCGTGTCGAACACGTGGCGGAACGTCACCGATCCCACGCTCGCCGGACGAAGGGCCAGCTTGCGGGTCTCGGTCTTCTGGCCGGCGCGGAAGGTCACCTCCACGTCCTCGCGCGGCTCGGCGGAGTAGTTCGCCACCTGCACGCGGACGGCCTGCGGCTCGCGGTCGATGACGCTCGTGACAGGGGCGTTGCCGGCGATGATCGCCACGGCGCTTTGGGCCCCGGACGGAACGACGGGCTTGACCAGCAGCTTCACGCCGGGCGAGAGGCGGAACTCGCCGTCGCGGTCCTTCCAGCCGGCCTCCTGGAGGTCGCTGACGAGGACGATTTCGCGGGAAGTCGCGTCGGCCTTCCGCACCTCGGCATCGGCCAGGCGCAGGGCCTCGACGAGATTCGTGCCGCCTCGCCCCGGCGCGAGGGTTTTCACCGCATCGCGCGCCTGGGCGAAAGTTTTCCCGAGCGGCGCCGCCAGTTCCGCGCCGGTGGAGAACGTCACGACGGCTGCCGCGTCGACCCCTTCGTCCAGCGAGTCCAGCGCCTCCCGCGCCGCGGCGCGCAGGGCGTCGGGCGCGCCGTCGCGCCGCATGGAGGCCGAAAGGTCCGCCACGATCACCCGCGCGGTCCGCGCCTGCATCAGCCCCAGGCCCTTGTCCTTCTCCTCGGGCCGGCCCAGCAGCGGGCGGGCGAACGCCACCGCCAGCAGCGCGCAGGCCATCGCCCGCATCGCCATCAGGATCATCTCCTGGATGCGCTTGCGCCGCAGCACGCGCCCGGACGTGCGCACGAAGAAGCGCAACGTGGAGAACGCCACCTTGCGGATCCGGTCGCGCGTCAGCAGGTGGATCAGGATCGGCGCCGCCGCGCCCGCCAGGGCCACCAGAAAATAAGGGCTCAGGAAGGACATCAGTTCAGCCTGCTCCTTCGAAACAGGTATTCGCTCAGCGCCAGCTCGAGCGGCTGGGCGGTATCGAACAGCTTGTAGTCCGCCTTGACGTCGGCGCAGCCTTTCTCGTAGCGGGAGAGGAACCCCCGCAGTTCCTTCATGTAGGCCGCGCGGATTCCCTCGGGCGACACGAGCGTCTTCTGCCCGTTCTCGACGTCGGTGAACTCGGTCATCGTGTCGTAGGGGAAGGTCAGCTCCGCGTTGTCCATCAGGTGGAAGACGATGATGTCGTGCCCCTGGAAGCGGAAGTGCTGCAAGGCCGACAGGACCTTCTCCGGCTCGTCCAGCAGGTCGGAAATCAGGATGATCAGCCCGCGGCGCTTGAGTCCCTCGGCCAGGTGGTGCAGCGGACCGGCCAGGTCGGTCTCCCCGCCGGGGCGGCAGCCTTCCAACTCCGCCAGGATGTGCTTCATGTGCGTCTGGCGCAGGCGTGGGGGCAGCACGCTGCGCACCTGGTTGTCGAAGACCATCAGCCCGGTCGCGTCCCGCTGGCGCATCATGAAGTACGACAGGCAGGCGGTCAGGCAGCAGCCGTACTGGAGCTTCGTCAGCCCCGTCTCGCTGCTCTTGAAGCCCATCGACGCCGACGCGTCCAGCAGGATGTAGCAGGCGAGGTTGGTCTCCTCCTCGAACTGCTTGATGTAGTAGCGGTCGGTCTTCCCGAAGACCTTCCAGTCGATGTGCTTGATCTCGTCACCGGGGGAATACTGGCGATACTCGGCGAACTCCACCGAGAAGCCCCGATACGGGCTGCGGTGGAGCCCCAGGAGGAATCCCTCCACGACGACCTTGGCCAGCAACTGCATGTTGTCGATGCCGGCCAGGACGTCAAAGTCCAGGTATTCCATGTGCGGGGTCTTGGCCATACGCTTCTTTCCGTGGGATCTTTACAGTCCGGACTTCGGGGGCGAAACGGTTTCCAGCAGGCGGCGGATGATCTCCTCGGTGTCGATTCCCTGCGACTCGGCCCGGAAGTTCGTCACGATGCGGTGCCGCAGCACGGCATAGGCGACGGACTGCACGTCGCGCACGGAGACGTGCGGCCTGCCGTCCAGGATCGCCCGCGCCTTGGCGCCCAGGATCAGGTAATGCGAGGCACGGATGGACGCGCCCCAGGAGACGAACTCCTTGACGAACGCGGGAGCCTCGGCGCCGCCCGGGCGGCTCAGGCCCGCCAGGCGCACCGCGTACCGCAGAATGGGTTCGGCGACGGGCGTCTGGCGGACGATGTCCTGGTACTCCAGGAGTTCCTCCCCGTGCATCGCCACGGCGATGTCCTCGACCCGCGCGCCGGTGGTCTGGTTGACCACTTCCAGTTCCTGGTCCTTCGGCAGGTAGTCGATCAGCAGGTGGAACATGAAGCGGTCCTGCTGGACGGTCGGAAGCGGGTAGGTGCCTTCCTGCTCGATGGGGTTCTGCGTCGCCAGCACGAAGAACGGGTTGTCCAGTTCGTAAGTTCGTCCGCTGACGGTGACCTGGCGTTCCTGCATGGCCTCCAGAAGGGCCGCCTGGGTCTTGGGGGGCGTGCGGTTGATCTCGTCGGCCAGCAGGATGTTCGTGAAGATCGGCCCGGGGCGGAACTTCAGTTCGCGCTGTCGGGTGGCGGAGTCTTCCTCGAGGATTTCGGTTCCGGTGATGTCGGCCGGCATGAGGTCCGGCGTGAACTGCACCCGGCGGAACTTCAGGTCCATCGCCCTTCCGAGACTGGAGATCAGGAGCGTCTTGGCCAGGCCCGGCACGCCCGTGATGAGGCAGTGCCCACCGGCGAAGAACGACGTCACCACGTCCTCGACGACCTGGTCCTGCCCGATGATGACCTTGCGGATCTCCCGCATGATCTTGGCCTTGCCGCCGGCGATTTTCTCGATCGCCTCGACGCCCAGGTCCCCGACGGTGTTGCTCTGCGACATGTGCGGTCCTTTCCGAACTCGCGGACCGTCGCGCTAGGCGACGGCCGGCTCCGACACCGATTCGACCAGTTTGCGGATGACGTCTTCCACCGTCACGCGATCCACCTCCGCGCGGAAGCTCAACCCGATGCGGTGCCGCAGCACCGGGACGATGGCCTTGCGGATGTCGTCGGCCGTGACGGTGTCCCGCCCGTCCTGCGCGGCGGCGGACTTCGCCGCCAGCGCCATGTTCTGGCTGGCCCGCAGCCCCGCGCCCCAGGCGATGTATTCCCGCACGAAGTCCGGACATCCCGCGACGGTCGGCCGGCTGGCGGCCACCAGGTCCACGATGTACCGCCCCAACTCGGCAGGAAGCGTCACGCGCCGGACCGCCTGCTGGAACCGGAGCAATTCGTCTCCCGCGATCACCTGCTTCAACTCCACCCGCGAAAGGCTCGTGGACTGCCGGACCACCTGCACCTCGTCGTCCTCGCCCAGATAGTTCATGGCCACCGAGAGCATGAACCGGTCCTGCTGCGCCTCCGGCAGCGGGTAAGTGCCCTCCTGCTCCAGCGAGATCTGCGTCGCCAGGACGTAGTGCGGAAGGGGCAGCGGATAGGTCTTTCCGCCGATGGTCACCTGCTTTTCCTGCATGACCTCCAGCAGCGCCGCCTGCGTCTTGGGCGGGGTGCGGTTGATCTCGTCGGCCATCAGGATGTTGCAGAAGACCGGACCCTTGACGAACTTCACGAACCGGTGCCCCGTGGAGGTGTCTTCCTCGAGGATTTCCGTGCCCGAGATGTCCGAGGGCATCAGGTCCGGCGTGAACTGGATGCGCTTGAACTCCAGGTTCATCACCTTCGCCAGCGAGGCGATGAGGATGGTCTTGGCCGTTCCGGGCGGGCCCTGGATCATGCAGTGCCCGCCGGCGAACATGGCTGAAAGCACCTGGTCGATGGGCTCGTCCTCTCCGACGATGATTTTCCGCAACTCCGCCAGCACCTGCCGGCCCGCGGTTTTGACGCGATCCAGGACGGCGGGAAGATCGAACTCCTCCACCCGCTTCGGATCGGAACCGGATGCCTGCGCCATGCGCATTCTCCTCTGGTTGGGGCCTGAAATGGCCCGGAAAACTCGCAAAACGTCCAACGGGACAGGCTTTTAAACGCCGCAGACGGCAATAGGTTTTCCCGCTGCCGTATTTTCCATGCGCGAAATTTGCGGGATTCTTCGGGACGAACGAAAATGTTTGTGTCGCAAGCGCGTTGGGATCCCTGCCCCGCCGGCGACAACCGGCCGGGGCGAGAAGCCGCCACAAGCGATGGCGGCTTCCTGATGTGCAAACGTCGCCTCGCGAAACCTACTTCGGCTCGGTGCAGAGCTTGAGCAGATCGTCCACATTCGCCGTCACCAGGCACTCCACCGTGTCGGCCGAACCGTAGTAGATCTTCACCTCGCCCGAATCCTCCAGGATCATCCCGCCCGGGAAGATCACGTCGTTGCGGAAGCCTCCCCCCGCCTCGTAGGGCGCTTCCGGGGCGATCAGCGGATGCTTGCTCATACCCACCACGCGCGAAGGATCCTCCAGGTCCAGCAACATGATGCCGGCTGTGTATCGCTTCTGCCACTTCGCCTCCCAGCCGTTCTTGCCGCGCGAATTGTCGCGATCCACGGCGTGGAAGGTCGTCAGCCAGCCTTTTTCGGTCTTCACGGGCGGGGCGCCCGGCCCGATTTTGTCATTGGCGAACGGCACGTTCTCGATGCCCAGCACCAGCTTGCTGTTGCCCCAATACTTCAGGTCCGGCGAATCGGACATCCAGATGTCGAAATGGTCCCTTCCGCCCCGGCCGTAGACGGGGAACGGGCGCTCCAGTCGGATGTAGTTCCCGCCGATCTTCTCCGGAAACAACACCATGTTGCGGTTGTCCGGAACGGTCATGCTCAGGATCTCGAACCGCTCGAAATCGTCGGTGACGGCGATGCCCCCGCGGATGCCGTGCCACGTGTCCACTGCGAAACACATGTAGACCCGCCCGTCGATCACCGTCAGGCGCGGATCGTACCCGCGGCGGATTTCCTCGGACTTCAGTTCGAAACAGGGGCGGGGGCTGACCTCCCACCGGACGCCGTCGTCGCTGAACGCCAGGCCGAGATTGGTGCCTTGGAACTTGGGAATCTCATCGGTCGCGCCGTAATCGTTGCGGAAGACCATCACGTAACGTCCCTGGTACTTCGTCACGCCGGCATTGAAGACCAGGTTCGACTCGTACGGAAGGTCCGACGCCTTCAGAACGGGGTTCGCCCGATGACGTCGGATGACGCTTGCGGACTTCAATTCGCCGATGAGCGGAAACTCCATGGGGATTCTCTCCGGGCTGCCCGCGACGGCGGGACTCAGCGCCTTTCCTGTCTGCGCCATAAACATGCCGTCCCGCACAATTGCGGGACGGCGGATGAAAACCTGTCGGCGGGGAAAATCACTTGGCCAGCGTGTAGATGCCTCTCTTGAGACGCTTGAACCGGGCGTCCTCACGCACGGCGGCAGCGACGATCCCGTAGAAGCCCTTGCTGGAGCTGCGGTAGCCCGCCTTCTGGACGGCCGCCATGATGTCCTTCACCCGCAGCCCGCCCTTGGCGCTCGCCAGCGCCTTGGCGACATATTCGACCAGCGGGGTTCCGGTGGCGCGCTTGCGCGCGCGGCGCGTTTTGGCGGCGCCCTTGGCGGGGCCTCGCTTCGCGCCCAGCGCTCCGCCCGCCAGCGACGCGATCTCGCGGTCGAGAGACGCCAACTCAGCCGCCAGCTTCGCGCGACGCTTCTCCAGACGGGTCACGCGGCGCTCCTTTCTCAGAAGCTCCCGACGCAGTTCCTGAATCGACTTCATCCTGGGGGACATTTCACTCTCCTTGCTCTTTCTTAAAATGAAAAACTGTTCCCTTCGACTGCGGGAGGCAAATAGTATAAGGAACTCCAAAAGGCAAAACCATTTCAAATTCCACTCCGCGTCCCCTCGGAAGACTGCTGGTCGCAAAGGCGTCGCCGAATCGTCTTCCCGGCGACGCTTGAACCGTGAAACGCTTTGCCCTACAATGCAGGAAACACATGTCCCTTGCAGGCAGCATCAATCGGCACGCGAGATTCGAATGCCAGACGCCAATGTGACGACGAATCGATCTTCTGTAGCCTTTGTGAGCGACTACATCCCGCGCCGCTGCGGTATCGCCACGTTTACGGCGGACCTGTGCGAGGCCGTCGCCGCGCAGGCAGGTGATCAGCACGACGTCTTCGCCGTCGCCATGAACGACGTGCCCGAGGGGTACCCCTACCCTGACCGCGTGCGGTTCGAGGTGCGCCAGTCGGTGCAGGCGGATTACCGCCTGGCTGCCGAGTTCCTGAACATTCACCAGGTTTCCGCCGTCTGCCTCCAGCACGAGTACGGAATCTTCGGGGGGACGTGCGGCTCGCACGTGCTGGCGATGCTGCGCCGGCTGCGCCGCCCGCTGGTCACCACGCTGCACACGGTGTTGCAAAAACCCTCGGAGCAGCAGAAGCTCATTCTCCAGGAGATCGCCCGCCTGTCGGACCGCCTGGTGGTCATGAGCGACAAGGCGCACGGCATGCTGCGCGAGATCTACGCCGTGCCGAAGGAAAAGGTGGCGACCATCCCCCACGGGATCCCGGACGTTCCGTTCGTGGACTCGAACTTCTACAAGGACCAGTTCGGAGTGGAGGGGCGCCGGGTGATGCTGACGTTCGGGCTGCTGAGCCCGGGCAAGGGCATCGAATACGCCGTCGAGGCGATGGCGCAAATCGTGAAGAAGCATCCGGACGTGGTCTATATCGTGGTAGGCGCCACGCACCCGCACGTCCGTCGCGACTGCGGCGAGGAGTACCGCAACAGCCTGGAGCGCCGCGTGGCCGAGCTGGGCCTGTCCGACAATGTCCTGTTCGTCAACCGGTTCGTCTCCCTGGAGGAGCTGTGCGAGTACCTCGGCGCGGCGGACCTCTACGTGACGCCTTACCTGAACGAGGAGCAGATCACCTCCGGCACGCTCGCTTACGCGCTGGGCACGGGCAAGGCGACGATCTCGACGCCCTACTGGTACGCGCAGGAAATGCTCGCGGACGGTCGCGGGCGCCTGGCGCCTTTCCGCAGCGCCGAGGCGATCGCCGAGCAGGTAATCTACCTGCTGGACAACGAGGTCGAACTCCATGCGATGCGCAAGCGAGCCTACACGCACTGCCGGAAAATGGTCTGGAAGCGCGTGGCGCAGGACTACCTGGACCTGTTCGCCTCGGCCGGGCGCGCCTGGGTGGAAAAACGCCAGGCCATCGTCTCAACTCCGACGCCGGGCGGCAAGGGCCCTCTGCGCGACGAGTTGCCCGAGGTGGACCTACGCCACCTGCGGACCATGACCGACGACACGGGCATCTTCCAGCACTGCCTCTACTCCACGCCCGACCGGCGCCACGGATACTGCACCGACGACAACGCCCGCGCGCTGATTGTGACGGCGACGTACTGGCACCAGTCCCACGACGAGAGCGTGATTCCGTTGATCCAGACGTACCTGGCGTTCCTGTCGCACGCGCTGGACGAGAAGACGGGGCGGTTCCGCAACTTCATGAGCTACGAACGGGCCTGGTCGGAGGTGATCGGAAGCGAGGACAGCCACGCCCGCGCCTTGTGGGGCCTGGGCGCCGCCGTCGCGCTGTGCCCACATGAAGCGCAGGTGGCGATGGCGACGCATCTGTTCCGCACCGGGCTGCACGCGGCAGAGGAATTCGCCTCCCCGCGGTCCTGGGCGTTCACCATCATCGGGATTCACGGATACCTGCGACGTTTCGGCGGCGACAGCCAGGTCCGCCGCGCCCGGCAGATGCTCGCCGAGCGGATCGCCCGGCATTTCAGCGGGCACATGACCGACGAGTGGCCCTGGTGCGAGGACGCCGTCACCTACGCCAACGCCAAGCTCCCCCACGCCCTGCTGATGAGCGGAAAATGGATGCAGCGAGGCGACATGATCGACATCGGAAAGCGCGCACTGGACTGGCTGGTGCGGGTGCAGACCAACCCGGCGGGGATGCTTTCGATCGTCGGGACCAACGGTTGGTACCTGCGCGGCGGGCCCCAAGCCCGCTTCGACCAGCAGCCCGTCGAGGCGCACGCCCTGGTGGACGCCTGCGTCGAGGCGTACCGCGTCACCCGCGAGAAACACTGGATCGACAAGGCCCGGATGGCCTTCCATTGGTTCCTGGGCGACAACGACCTGCGGATCCCCCTGTACGATTTCACCACGGGCGGATGCCGCGACGGGCTCCACGCCGACCGCGTCAACGAGAACCAGGGCGCCGAGAGCACCCTCGCCTGGCTGATGAGCCTGCTGCTGATGCACGACCTCCAGGTGGAACTGACGCTCGACGAGTTGCCGGCCAAGACACCGGACGAAACCCCATCTGAACCTGCACCCCAGACCGTGTTATCCCCGAAGTCCTCAGAAGTGAAAGCGAAGTGACATGCCCGCTCCCATTGTGATGATCAGCAGTTATCCGCCCAAGCTTTGCGGAATCGGAACGTTCTGTGAAGAAGCCCGCGAATTCATCCGCAAGCACAACCCCGACCGCGACGTCCTCGTCATCAGCCACACTGACGGCGAGGGCGAAGGCGTCTTTCCGATCATCGACACCAGCCACCAGAGCTGGTGGCGCCCCGTGGCCGAGAAGGTCCACCAGCTTAAGCCCTACGCCGTGCACATCGAACACGAGTACGGGCTTTACGAGTACCGCGACGAGCGCGGGCACGGCGACGGAAACGAGGGATTCCTCGACCTGCTCGACGCGATCAGCGACGTGCCGACGGTCGTCGAGCCGCACACCGTCCACGGGCGCCTGACGGACTTCGAGGCGGACTTCCTGTTCAAGCTCTGCCGGCGCGCCGACGTGGTGCTGTTCAAGTGCCATTACCAGAAGTGGCGCCTGGACTGGAACTTCGCGGGCAAGGGCTGGCCGACGCCCCTGAACATCATGGTCGTCCCGCACGGCGCCCGTCCCGACAAGCGATACTCCCTGCCCGAGGTCGTCGAGCTGCGCAAGGAACTGGGGCTCGACAAGTTGCCCTACCTCTCCGAGCATCTGGTGGGGCTCATCGGGTGGATCCAGTCCAACAAGCGATGGGACATCCTCACCAGCATGTGGGAGGAGATCGCCGGAGAGATCAAGAACCGCACCGGGCAGGAGTGGGACCTGCTTGCGGCCGGCACGTGGAGAGACCCCCACCACAAGTCCGATTACGACAAGTACCGCTCCAGCGTCGAGCTGCTGGAGAAAAAGGGCCTGGCCCACTACTACGAGTTCGTCCCGCGCGGCGACGTGTATTACAAGATGATGGCCGTTTGTGATTTCATCGTGCTGCCCAGCACCGACGAGACGCAGTCCGGCACGCTGGCGCGGATCATCGCGCTGAACAAACCCTACATCACCACCGCGCCCATGGAGGGCCTGACCGCCCAGACCCTCGAGAGCGACGGCGGACTGCTGTTCACCAACAAGCAGATGCTCAAGCGGCACGTCATCGAGCTGGCCTGCAACGAATCGGCCCGAATGCGCCTCGGCGAGAACCTCAAGAGCTACCTCGACCGCGTGGTCTCCTGGGACGTGGTGGCCGGACAGTACCACGAGGCCTACGGCCTGGCCCGGCAGGCCAAGAAGACCAACAAGCCCGTCGCCCTGCCGCTGGAGTTTTGAGAAGAAGTGGTGAGTGAAAAACTGTAGGATGGGCGTTTCGCCTGCGAAAAAACAGCCCACGGAACGTGTTCCGTGGGCTGATCGCTGAAACGGATTGTTTTACACTTCTCCGCGCCGTCGCGCCTTATCCGAGAATCGCCTTGAGGTCTTCGGCCGGAGTGGTGATCGGCGCGATGTTGAAATTGTCCACCAGCACCTTCAGGACGGCCGGGCTCACGAACGCCGGCAGGCTCGGACCCAGGCGGATGTTCCTGATGCCCAGATGCAGGAGCGTCAGCAGGATGGCGACGGCCTTCTGCTCGTACCAGCTCAGCACGAGGCTCAGCGGCAGGTCGTTGACTCCGCAGCCGAACGCCTTGGCCAGCGCGACGGCAATCTGGATGGCGGAATACGCATCGTTGCACTGCCCGATGTCCAGCAGGCGCGGAATCCCCCCGATGTCGCCGAAGGGCAGCTTGTTGAACCGGTACTTCCCGCATGCCAAGGTGAGGATGACGCAGTCCTGCGGCACCTGCTTGGCGAAGTCGGTGTAGTAGTTGC
>DNAS01000113.1:46963-47292 GCA_003485185.1 Phycisphaerales bacterium
CCGCCGATGAGGAAGAAGTGGCGGATCTTGCCCGCCTTGACGGCATCGATGACCGCGCCGGCCACCGACATCACCGCGTTGTGCCCGAAGCCGACAGTGATGGACTTTTCCGGCTCGTCGGCCGGGAAGCCCGGCGCCGCCAGCGCCGCCTCGATGACGGGGGTGAAGTCCTTCTTCCCGTCCGCCCCCGCCGGGATGTGCGTCACGTTCGGGAAGGCGACCAGCCCCGTCGTGAAGATGCGCCCCTGGTAGCCTTCGCGCGGTTTCTGGATGCAATTGGTCGTCATCAGGATCGCGCCGGGGAAGGCGTCGAACTCCTTCTGCTGGTC
>DNAS01000069.1:0-255 GCA_003485185.1 Phycisphaerales bacterium
CCTGCGCGCGCTGGAGCGGATCGCTCGCGAGGTGGCCCCCGAGCTGGTGATCCTGGAGGCCACGGGCGTCTCCGAGACGAGCGACCTGGAGCGGATCATCGACTCGCCGGGCCTGCGGGATCGGTTCGTCGTGCGGGCGAACCTGTGCGTGGTGGACGCGAGCGCGTTCACCAAGGTCGCGCCGTTCCTCCGCGCCGCGACGAGCCAGGCGCGGGCGGCCGACGCGATTGTCGTCAACAAGTGCGACCTGGCCGG
>DNAS01000069.1:407-902 GCA_003485185.1 Phycisphaerales bacterium
GTCAACAAGTGCGACCTGGCCGGGGCGGGCGAGCTGGCGCCCCTGCGCGGACTTCTGGACGAGTTGAACCCCCGCGCGCCGCGCGTGGAGGCGAGCTTCGGGGAAATTCCGCCGGGGTTCCTGGCGTCGGTGCGTCACGAGCGGCACGGGGCCGACGCGCAGGCGTGCGCGCCGCCAGCGGTCGTGTCCGCGTCGTTCACCTCGGCGGCGCCGGTGGATCGCGCCGCCTTCGATGCCGTGCTGGCGGAGTTGGGCGACCGGCTGCTGCGCCTCAAGGGCAACGTGGATTTCGGGCAGGGGCCGCGTTTCGTCGAGGTCGCCGGCGGGCGGCGCAGCGAGCGGTCGCCGGCGGCGCTGACGGGCCCGCGAACNNCGCGAACGGCCTTCACCGCCATCGCCTGGCGGATCGACAAACCGGCGCTGGAAGGGCTCTTCGCCCGCGCCCTGAAAGCCCCGCCCGAGGAATAGGCAAAAGGGGTGGCACGGCTTGCTTGC
>DNAS01000069.1:1079-1931 GCA_003485185.1 Phycisphaerales bacterium
TGCAAGCAGCCCGTGCCACCCTCGTTCGGCTCACGCTTCGGGCAATTCGGCGATGCGGGCGAATTCGTCTTTCAGCGCGGGGTAGAGGCGGCGGAACTGCCGGTAGTATTGGGCGTAGAGTTTCTTTCCCGCAGCCGTCGGCTTGACGGTGCGCACCACGCGGATTCCCGCCTTGCAGGCCTCGCGAACGTCCTTGAACTCCCTTGCGCCGACCGCGGCCAGCAGGGCCGCGCCGTAGGCCGGGCCTTCTTCGGCGTTGATCGTCACGCAGTTCGTCCCGTAGATGTCGGCTTGGAGCTGTCGCCAGAGGGTGTTGCGCGCAGCGCCGCCGGACAGGCGGATCTGGCGGATGGGCAGCCCGCGCTGCTTCAGGAGCGACACGATGTCGTTCATGGCGAAGGTGGCGCCCTCGAGGACCGCGCGGAGAAGCTCGTTGCGGGTGGTGCGGGTGTGGATTCCGATCCAGCAGGCCCGCGCGAAAGGATCGGCGTGTGGCGTGCGTTCTCCGGTGAGGTAGGGCAGCCAGAACACGCCCTCGCATCCCGGCGGGGCCTTGGCCGCCTGCGCGTTCAGCAGCTTGTAGGGGTCGCACTTTCGTTTTTTCGCCTCGGCCGTCTCGGCGGCGCCCAGCGTGTTGCGGAACCACTGGAAGCACCCGCCCGTCGAGAGGATGCACCCGAACATGCAGTACTCGCCCGGCACCGACGCGCAGTAGGTGTTGATGCGCCCCTCGGGGTCGGGCCGGCAGTCCTTGCTGTGGACGAACACCACCCCGGAAGTGCCGATGGTGGCGCTGATGAGCCCCTCGACGACCACGCCGTTTCCCACCGCGCCGACCGGCTGGGCGCCCCC
>DNAS01000069.1:2081-2856 GCA_003485185.1 Phycisphaerales bacterium
ACAAGCGTTCCCGGCGCGATCCCCAGCAGCGCCGCCGCCTGCTTGGTCACTGTTCCCGTGGGGGCGTGGCTCTCGACCACCGGCGGGAGGATGTCCCGGTCGATCCCGAACGCATCGAGGATCGGTTTCGACCAGTCGCGCGTCCGCGGGTCGAGCAGGAGCGTGCCGGACATGTCGGACACGTCGCCGACGTACTCGCCCGTGAGTTTCAGGCGGATGTAGTCCTTCGGCAGCAGGAAGTGGCGGATGCGGCCGTAGACTTTCGGCTCGTGGTCGCGCACCCACAGCAGCTTGGTGAGCGTGTAGCTGACCAGCGCGGGGTTGCCCGCCAGCTCGATGAGCTTGTCGCGCCCGCCGACCTTGCGCTCGATGTACGCTGCCTGGGCGGCGGTGCGGGCGTCGTTCCAGATGATGCTCGGGCGCAGGACTTTTCCCGCGCCGTCGGTGACGACGAGTCCATGCATCTGCCCGCTGAAGCTGACGGCCGAGACCTGCGAGCCCTTGACCTTCGCCTTGCGGAGGACGGCGCGGGTGGCCTGGACGGTGGCGGACCACCACTCGTCGGGATCCTGCTCGCTCCAGCCGGGCTTCGGCGCGGACAGGCTGTGCGCCGCCGTCGCCGTCGCCAGCACGCGCGCCCGCGCATCCATCAGGAGCGTCTTGGTGCCGGAAGTGCCCACGTCGATGCCGAGATAGTATGCCATGATCTGTCCTTGGAATTCGTAGCCGGTGGCCAGTAGCCGGTTTAGCCGGCGGGGGTGGCACGGCTTGCTTG
>DNAS01000069.1:3008-6928 GCA_003485185.1 Phycisphaerales bacterium
TTGCTTGCAAGCCGTGTTCTTACTCCAGACGCAGGAACACGGGCTGCAAGCAGCCCGTGCCACCCAACCATGTGTCATTGAAGCACTTCGCCCCGCGCCGTGCAAGGCCGGACGGTGCGCGCTCTTGCGGGCACAAGGGGTTGGTGGTATCCATGAGCCTTTTCCGACCAGGTTTTCGGAGATCGGACATGATCCGCATCAGCGACCGTTTTCCCCGCTACGAGCAATTCGACCCGAAGGTGCCGGTGTGGTGCCTCACGCCGAACGAGGGTCGGTGCATCCACCGGTTCTTCGACACGCCGCCGTTCAGCCCTTCGGGGCGCTACGCGGCCGTGCTCCGCCTGCCGTTCGAGGACCGTCTGCCGGCCCCCGGCGACGCGGCGCAGGTCGTGCTGATCGACCTCCAGGAAGGCGAGGAAAAGGTCGTCGCCGAGACACGCGGCTGGGAAACCCAGATGGGCGCGAACCTCAACTGGGGCCCGGACGACCACACGCTGCTGTTCAACGACGTGGACACGCGGACGTGGACCGGACACGTCGTCAAGCTCGATCCGCTGACGGGAAAGGCCGCGCGACTGGACGGCGGGATTTACCAGGCGTCGCCCGACGGGAAGTGGATATCCTCGTCGTCGATGGAGCGGATGCGCCGCACGCAGTACGGTTACGGAATCGTGCTGCCCGACGAGCGCACGCCGCGCAATGTCGGCGCGCCGGACGACGACGGCCTGTTCATCACGAGCGTCGAGACGGGCGACCGCAAGCTGGTCTTCTCGCTGGCCGACGCGGTGAAGCTTATTCCGGAACTGGTCGATGCGGACCTGGAGCAATGGGAGATTTACGGCTTTCACTCGAAGTGGAATCCGCAGGGCGACCGGCTGATCTTCACGGTGCGGCGGTTCCTCAAGCGACATCCCGAGCGGTTCGACCTTATCAGCCACGGCGCGCTGCGGTTCGACGTCTTCACGATCCGCCCCGACGGCAGCGATCTGCACAATGCCGTGCCGAGCATCTGCTGGATCCGGGACGGGCATCACATCAACTTTTTCCCGGACGGGAGGAACCTGTCGATGAACCTAGGCGCGTTCGCCGACGGGCTGCGGTTCTACCGCGTCGGCTATGACGGCGCGGGCCTGCGCCCCATGCACTACGACGTGCCCGGCTCGGGCCATCCGACGATCCACCCGAACGGCAGGCACATCCTGACCGACAGCTACGTGGGGGAAAAAGTGGCCTTCGGCGACGGCACGGTGCCGCTTCGATGGGTGGACCGGCAGAGCTGGCGGGAGGAAACGGTGGTCCGCATCGGGGTCGTCACCGAGCCCAAACCGTGCAGCACCCTGCGGGTCGATCCGCATCCGGCCTGGGACCGCTCCTGGCGATGGGTGGCGTTCAACGGCGTGATGGGCGACAACACGCGGCGCGTGTTCGTGGCGGACTTCGGGCCGCTGCTGGGGTAGGCGGCCGGCTCAGCCTTGCCCGTTGTTTTCCTTCGCGGCAGGGCAGGAGCCCCGCCGGTCGCAGCAGGAGCAGCCGCCCTTGCCGCGCAGACGGCGGACCGCGCCGGCGATCAGGCCCGCGCCGGCCAACGCCACGATCAGGATGACCAACACGCTCTGCCACATAAGCCATTGTAGCGCAACGTCTGCGCGAATCGTCACGTCAGGAACCTTCCGACCTGGTAGACGGCCGTCGCCACCAGCCAGGCCAGGGCGGTCAGGTAGCCCCACTGGAAGGCGGCCCACTTCCATCCGCCGGCCTCGCGGACGGTGACGGCCACCGTCGCGATGCACGGCGATCCGATGAGCACGAACAGCATCACGCACAGGCCCGTCAGCGGGGTGTAGTCCTCGCGCAGGCGGGCGCGGAGCACCTCGGCGGCCTGTCCCTCGCTTTCGGCGGCTGCGTAGATGACGCCCATCTGCCCGATGAACGCCTCCTTGGCCGCCAGCGAACCGAGCAGGGCGGTGGAGATTTTCCAGTCGAACCCGCAGGGGGCGAAGGCCGGGGCGACGGCCTTTCCGATCCGCCCCAGCGCGGAATGCTCCAGCTCGGTGCGGTGCTCGTCGAGAACGATCTGTTCCAGGGCGGCGGCGCGGGCCTCGCCGGCTGTCGAGGAACTCTCGACGGCCCGTCGCTGCTCGTCAAAGGCGCTGCGCTGTGCCTCCGGCAGCGCCGGCCAGGCGCGCAGCGCCCACATGATGACGACGATGGCCAGGATGATGGTTCCGGCCTTTTTGACGTAATGCCAGGTGGGCTCGATCATGTGGACGACGAGCCCCTTGAGCGTGGGCATTCGGTAGCTGGGCAGTTCGAGCACCAGCGGGGCCACCTCGCCGCGGAGGACGGTCCGGCGGAGCAGTTTGGCCGTGGCGATGGCCAGCGCCACGCCGACGAGGTAGACCGCGAACAGCAGCGTGCCCTGGAGCCCGACGGGCACGCCGGCCAGGCGGAACAGCACGCGGTCGCCGAAGAACGCCCCGATCAGCAGCACGTAGACCGGCAGTCGGGCGCCGCAGCTCATCAGCGGCAGGATCAGGATGGTCGTCAGGCGGTCGCGCCGCGTTTCGAGCGTGCGCGTGGCGAGGATGGCCGGCACGGTGCAGCCGAACCCGATCAGCATGGGGATGAAGCTCTTTCCGTGCAGGCCGATGCGGTGCATCTGGCGATCCAGCAGGAACGCGGCGCGGGCCATGTAGCCCGAGTCCTCCAGCACCGCGATGCCTAGGAACAGCAGCACGATCAGCGGCACGAAGCTCAGGACCGCGCCGACGCCCTCGATGATCCCGTCGGCCAGGAGGCTCGCCAGCAGGCCGTGACCGTCGCCGTCGACGGCGCGGACGGCGTCGGCCAGCAGGCTCTTTCCGTGGTCCAGCCAGTCGACGGCCGGCGTGCCCGCCCAGAACGTCAGCTGGAACATCAGGAACATCAGCAGCGCGAAAACGGGCAGGCCGATCCAGCGGTTGAGCAGGACGCGGTCAATGCGGTCGCTGCGCTCGCGGCGCGACTGGACGGTCCGACGGACGGCCTCGGCGCAAGCGCCGGAGATGAACCCGTAGCGGCGATCGGCGAGGATGATCTCGGCCGAGTCGCCGCAGATGCCCTCGATGTGCTTTCGCATCCGCCCGGCGTGGTCGAGAAGCTCCTTGACGCCGTCGGGGCACAGGTGGCGCAGGCGGCGGACGGTCTGCTCGTCGTTCTCCAGGAGCTTGACGGCGAACCAGCGGTGGTGCGTTCCGGCCGGGAGGTGCTTGGCCACCAGCGCCGTCAGCGCCTCGACGTGCGGCTCGATCTCGCTGCCGTAGGAGGGCGCCTTCTGCCGCGCGACGGCGTCGGGGCCTTCCTCGGCCGTCCGCACCGCGCGGGCCAGCAGGCGCTCCAGGCCCCGACCCTTGTGGCCGACGGTATGGACGATCGGCACGCCCAGCAGCGCCGAGAGCTTGCGGTCGTCGATTTGATAGCTCCGGGCGACCGCCACGTCGAACATGTTGAACGCCAGCACCAGCGGGACCCCCAGCTCCAGCAACTGCGTCGCCAGGTACAGGTTGCGGTCCAGGTTCGAGCAGTCCACGATGTCGACCACCACGTCGGGGCGCTGCTCGATGAGGAAGTTTCGGGCGACGATCTCCTCGACGCTGTAGGCGGTCAGGCTGTACGTTCCGGGCAGGTCGACGACGGCGAGTTCCCGCTCGCCGAGGCGCGCGACGCCCTCCTTCTTCTCGACGGTCACGCCGGGGTAGTTCCCGACGTGCTGCCGCTCACCGGTCAGCGCGTTGAAGACGGTGGTCTTGCCCGCGTTGGGATTGCCCGTCAGTGCGATGGTCAGCATTCGTCCGTCCATGACGCTCCCTTAGGAACTCTAACAGAACCTACCATGAGCCGCGTTTCAACAAAAACCGTGCAGATGCAAGGAAGGCCGACGA